>DHGT01000119.1 GCA_002402905.1 Desulfatitalea sp. UBA4791
GAAATTCATAATTATAGTCACCTGAGCAATTTAGCGGTCTTTAACAATATGCCCCTAAGCTGTCAAGCTTTTAATTCGTGTCCCAGCGATTCTAAATAAATAGTATTCCTTTAATCCGGCCCGGGTGGAACAGGTGGCCGATGCCACACGCCAAGCGGTCGGGTGCCGGTTAAATGCACGGCGGGCGGCCCAGAAACTCGCTGCGCTCAAACAGTCTGGGCCNNAACCGGCACTATTGACCGCAGGCGTATGTGGCCCTGGCCACCTGCCCCACCCGCGCCTGCCATAACCGTTGCCTTGCGAGTTTTTTTATCAAACGACTTCTGGAAGGTATCCCCTTCGGACGAATCATGTTCATTTTGAAATTGCTGTTGCTGACCATTCACAAATCTCCAATCAGCACAATGTCGACCGTCATTCGGCTTGCGGTTTTGCCCTGGCTGTGGTTTGAGGCATAACAGTGTCCGTCCACAAATAGGCAAATTGGGTCGAGATCAAGGCGCACGAAAAATTTGACCGCAGGCATATGACGGATATTCCGAGGATTAAATTTTTCGTGCAACGCCGATATCGGGCCAATTGGACATTTGTGGATGGGCACTGAGGCTTTACTGGACGCGATTCTCCCATGCACAGGTCTTATCCTTATGCGACCCATGAATGGCTTGATCCGCTGCGTGATCGTACTGATCCTGTTCGGAAGTGCCGCCGGTGCGCAGGCTCAAGGTCCCCTGCAAGTTCAGAACCGGTTTCCACTCCACTTGATTTTTTTGACCCCGAGGCCCACCGATGCCCGCTTGCCCGCAAAGGGCGCATTTCTAACCACCATCGCCGTCGATTACAGCAGCGTCTATGTCAACGAACGGCAAGACGGTTGGTCGGCCCTGGTGGATATGGAGTTGGGTGTGGTAGACGTATCCATGGTATATGGCTTGACACGGAAGTTTTCCATCGGCCTCCAGGTGCCCCTGGTAAGCATGAACAGCGGTTTCCTGGACGGATTTCTCGAAAACTATCACGATGCTTTCGGGTTTTCCAATTACGGCCGGGAAGAGCGGCCGGACAACCGTTTTGCCTACGAGATGCGCAAGAACGGACGCACCTGGATTCAAGGCGATACGGATGGCTTCAGTTGGGCGGACGCTACTCTTTCCGGCCAAATGCATCTGTTCGAGATCAATGGATCCGGCAGCTGGATCGGTTCGTTGGTGGGCAGCATCAAATTGCCGATCGGCGATGAAAAGCGGGGATACGGCAGCGGCCGTGTTGACGCCGGTCTCTTTGCGCCGACCCAGTGGGAGGGAAGGCGTTGGGCGTTTTATCTAATGCCGGGTTATATTTGGCACGCCGATCCTGAAACCCGCGGCGCGAATGTGTCCGCAAAGGAGAGCTTCAGCCTTTTTGGCGGAGCGTCCTATATCGCCGGGCCCCGTTGGCGCTGGTACGCACAGCTCAATTACTCTTCCACACCCATCGAGGAAACCGGCATTTCCCTTCTGGACGACGGCGCGGTAGAACTCACCTTGGGATTCAGACGGATTCTGAGCGAGCGCGTGAGTGTCGAGGTCGCATTCTGTGAAGACCTCTTCACCCAAACCGCTCCGGATTTCAATCTTCACCTGGCATTGGTCTGGTCACACCGCGTGGGCAACTGAAGGTGACGACGTCCAGCCTGAAGTATTCAATACCCCCCAAGTTTTCTTTATCGCCCTTATCTGATATAAGAAACCTAACCCAACCCCAAAGAAAGTCGCTTTCGAGATGGATGATTTTAAACCCACTTCGTTCAAAGGTTGTTTCATCATGGCCATGCCGGCCCTCCAGGATCCCAATTTTCGTCAATCCGTGACGTGCATTTCAGAGCACACCGATGAGGGGGCGGTCGGCATAGTGATCAACCAACTCCATGACGGACTGAATGGCAAGATGATTTTCGACGAGTTGGGCATGGTGTCGGTGGAAGGCGCTGCATCCATCCCCGTCCACGTCGGTGGGCCGGTTCATTCGAATGAACTATTCGTCCTCCATGGCCCGCCCCTCGACTGGGGTACGAGCCTCAAGATCAATGACACCCTGGCCCTGAGCAATTCGATCGCCATCCTGGAAGCCATTGCCAAGGGCGTGGGGCCGGGCGATTTTCTGGTCTGCCTCGGATGCGCCGGATGGGCTCCCGGTCAACTTGAATGGGAGCTCTCACAGAATGCATGGCTGGTCAGCGAATGTGATGATGAGATCATTTTCAAATGCCCTGAGGAAGAGAAGTGGGAACGCGCCATCCGCCGATTGGGCATCGATCCGCAGCTGCTTTCCGACAGCGGCGGGCATGCCTGAGTTGCGCGTATCCTCGATAATGATCGACAAGGGAGAGGTTGTTATGGCTGGATGGGGGATGGCGATGGCGGAATGCTTTTGAACTAAAAATGGGGGTTAGAGCGCATGGGGAAAAACCTCGGACAATGAATCATTCATCCTCGTCCTCTGATATTTTATGCTTTTGCTTGGGCTTTTTCTTTTTCAAGCACATTTTATCCTTACGCACGAAAGCGCACAGTTTCGGATTGTAATATTCCTTGCAGTTTAAAGGGTTATACAAGGGGCACTCGGGATTCTTTTCAGACATGAATTTGCAGTCCTCGCATAATTTGAATGGCGCCTTATCAGGTCTCCATCTCCGATCGATTGAAGATCTTAATATCATAAAATCATAGAATTAACAAACCATTATATTTGGTCGGGCCGGGACTTGCCGATCAATTCGAGGATAGCCCGAGGTTAGCCCGAGGATAGCACACCGAACGTGGCAAAGGTTAAGGTTTTGACAAGGGTATGCGAGCGTTGCTATATGCTGCAGGATTGAAGTGTTACCTATTCTGAGGGCTCAAATATGCCTATGGCGGATGGATGAATGGATGCTTACGAAAAATTCAAGGAAGCAATGCTCGATATCAACCATGAAGTGCAAGCATTGATCGAGCGGGCGGAAACGATTCTCGACGGGAACCAGGCCGTTTTCGAACAATGGAAGCGATCGTGTGGCAACATCGACAGCCATTTGCGGGAGCATGTGGTTCGGATAGCCGCGGTCGGCGCCATCAAGTCGGGTAAAAGTACTTTGGTCAATGCTCTGTTGAGTGATGATTACCTCAAACGGGGTGCCGGCGTGGTCACCTCGTTCGTGACCCGGGTCCGTCAGGGCGAGCTACTGCGTGCACGCCTCTATTTTAAATCATGGGATGAAGTAAACGAGGAGATCAAACACGCTTTGGTGCTTTTCCCTACAGAAGAGTGGCGCACCGAGCATCATGATTTCGACATCCGCCGAACCCAGGATCGGGAAGACCTGGCCAAGGCATTGGATGCCTTGGATCACGAGATGCGTATTTCCCAGGACCGTCTCAATGCAAACGGGGTGCTGCTTTCCTCCTACGTCAAAGGCTATGAGCAGATCCAGTCGTATATTTCGGCCGATAGTTCGACACGTGAATTCGATAATGGGCAATTTGCCGATCATCGCGATTTCGTCGGCAGCGACGCGTTGGCCGTCTATCTCAAGGATGTGCAATTGTCGGTCCCCGGGGATATCCTGAAGCGAGACATCGAGTTGGCGGATTGCCAGGGCAGCGACTCGCCCAATCCGCTTCACCTCGCGATGATTCAGGATTATTTACTCAAAGCGCATTTGATCGTTTACGTCATCAGCAGCCGGACCGGGTTGCGCCAGGCCGATATCCGCTTCTTATCCATCATCAAGAGAATGGGCATTGCCGGCAATATGCTGTTTGTCTGCAATTGCGATCTGAGCGAACACGACAGCCTGGAGGACCTGCAAACCCTGGTCAAACGCGTTCGGGAGGAGTTGTCGCTGGTCGTCGAGGCGCCTGAGATATTCACCATTTCAGCCCTGTATAACCTGTTCGATCGATCGCGTTCACCGCTGAGCCCCAGAGACCAGGATCGGCTGGAGCAGTGGCGCAAGGCAGAGGAACTGGTCGCGTTTTCAAACCAGGAAACGGCTCGATTGACCTCGTTTTTGGAGAACAAGTTGTCGCGCGAGCGCTGGGCGCTGCTGCTCCAAAACCAGCTGTCGCATATGAACTTGACGGCCAACGGACTCAACCAGTGGGTCCAGCTCCATCGGGACCTTTTTCGGCGGGACGCCGGGGAAGCGCGTGCCATGGTGGAAAAATTGCAGATGCATCAACTGCACATGCTGCAAGTTCAATCTTTGATTCAAACCACCCTCAACGGCGCCGCCCGTAAACTCAGCCAGGACCTGAAAAAAGAGGTGGACCGATTTCTCGATCCGTCCAGCGGACCGATTGTCAAAAAGGTCGGCGCCTTTGTTCGTGAATACCAGATCGACTTGTCCCATTACCAGGAACAACTGGCCAATTCGGGTTTCACCCACACCCTCTATCTCGTTTTTCAGGATCTGAAGCAGGCCGTGGACGGATTCATGGCCGAAAAGGTGAACCCGGATATCATGGGGGAGATTCAGCAGGTGGAGAAGCGTTTACAGGAAGAGCTCCACATGATCGGAGAGCCTTATGAGGCCATGGTGGTCGATGCATTGGAACGCTTCGACGAAGTGCTCAGGCAGATGGGTATTCCCGGTTCGTCGGTCAAAGGCGCTTTGCGACCATTTGACGAGCTCGAAAATGTCAAGCAGATGAACGGCATCACGCTGCCGCCGGCTGCCGCGACCATGAGATATGGCGCCTACATCAAAACCGAGGCCGTCATGCGGCTTGGTTTTTACTCTTTGGCCCGTCTGATTCGCAAGCTGTTGCGTCAGTCGATCGATTCAAAAAGGGTCGAGGAACTCAAGGCGCTGAAGGATGGCATCCGCAGAATGAAGTCCGAAACCGAGCGCTCCATCGAAGCTCATTTTAGAGACTATAAGGAGAATATCAAGTTCCAGTACGTGCAGCGACTGACCGAAATGGCGGGAAACCGTTTGCACGAAACGCTTACCGAACAATTCGGTGCCTATCTGGGCGATTTGAAGGGCATCGTTGGTACGGTTGAAGATCAGCACGAGGACAAAGCGCGCACCGACCAGGCCTTGCAAGTCATCGAGGAGGCTGTCGCCGAGGTGCTTGGAAAACTGGAGGGGATCCGCGGGGATGTAGGGAAATTGATCGTTGACACACATTAGGAGGAGCAGAGAATGAAGACTCGGACCATTGCTGTTGCGAACGAAAAAGGGGGCGTTGGCAAAACCGTCACGGTCATCAACCTGGGCGCGGCTCTTTCGCTTAAGCAGCAGAAGGTGCTGCTGGTCGACATGGATCCCCAGGCGAACGCGACCAAAGGGTTGGGGGTTGAGCCGGAAGAAGGTGCCCCGACGGTGTATGACATCCTCGATCGGGAATCGCCGGCGAAGGCGGCCGAGGCGATTGTCCAAACCGCCTGGCAGGGACTGGATTTACTGCCATCCCATGTCGATCTTTCCGGGTCGGAAGTCGAGCTGGCGGATGTGGTCGGAAGAGAAAACCTGCTCAAGGAAGCCCTGGCGGATTTACCCGAGGAGTATGACTTCGTCCTTCTGGATACGCCACCCAGTCTGTCCCTGTTGACGGTCAATGTTTTTACCTATGCCCGGCATGTGTTGGTGCCGTGCCAGACTCATCCTTACGCCTATGCCGCCCTTGAAGAACTGTTCGATACCATCTCTGCGGTAAAGGAAACCATCAATCCGGACATTTCCATTCTGGGCATCGTACCGACATTTTATGATTCTCGCACGCGCGTGAGTCAGCGGATTCTCGATCAGTTGAAAACGGATGAGAATTACCGGGATCTGGTATTTCGCACGGCCGTGCGAGCCAACACCACCATTGCGGAGAGCGCCGATGTCTGCCGGCCGGTCGTTTTCTACCGCAAAGGCAGTTTTGGGTCGGTGGATTATAGAAACCTGGCCGATGAGCTCCTGGAAAAGTTTGGCATCTTGGCGGATAGCACGGAATAACGTTATTTCGGCGCACCCCCCAATTCCGCCAGATGGCTCTGTGCGAACTCGATGTTGGGATCCAGGCTCAGGGCCAGTTGAAAATGTTCGATGGCTCTGGCCTTGTCGCCGATGGCGCGGTAGTTCACCCCCAGGTTGGCATAATCGATGGCCGAGCTCGGATTCAAGGCGACGACCCGTTTAAAGCTGGCAATAGCCTCCTCAAAAGCGGACAACTTGTAATGGCATACACCCATCAAGTTGAGTGTGTCGGTGCGCTCGGAGTCGATTCCATCGGCATGATTCAATGCCGCCAGCGCTT
>DHGT01000122.1 GCA_002402905.1 Desulfatitalea sp. UBA4791
AGCCGGGCGACTGCAAGGCACGGCATCCACATCAGCCATTCAGAGGCAAAAAGATGTTCACAGAACACGACACGGGAAAAAAGCGGCATATGCTGGACGGCATCGACATGACCACGCTCACATGGGGTGAAAAGACCATCATGGTCCGGTTCGATCTTCAAAAAGGCAGCCAATTGCCATCCCACCACCATGTCTATGAACAGACCGGTTATCTGGTATCGGGCCACATTCGCCTGACCATCGCCGATCAAACGGTCGAAGCGCATGCCGGCGATAGCTGGTGCATTCCACCGGATGCCCCCCACGAGGCGATTGCCCTGGAGGATAGCGTCGCCCTGGAAGTGTTTTCGCCATTGCGTCCGGACTATCTGCCCTGACCGCCATCTTCCCCCGTCGGGTCGGCCGCCCTCCGGATCGGGCGGTCGACCCATGGTCCCGTGCGCAATTTTTGTACCCCTCACGCCGCAAATTTGCACCGCCCGCGACCGTTAGTACTTCTCAATCCAAACAATTTTCCCTTGAATTTCAACGATATTTGTTTTGGCACGTGGATTGCTTTTAGGTTTGGCAATCGCCGGTGGGATCTCAATACTTCGGGGGAAGGGAGGCCACCCGGCGGAAACCAGTTCCAACATAGAGGGAGGAAAGAGAAATGAAACGTCATCGTATGAGTATGAGATGGATCGCCGTCATGCTGGTCATCGGCTTCTTGACCGCTGCCGTCGCCATTGCCGGTGATCAGAGTATTACGGGTACGGTGGAGAAAACAAAACAGGGCATCGTCATTTCGGCAGACGATGGCGCCACCTACATGGTCCAGGGAAAAGATCTGTCCGAAATGGTCGGGAAGACGGTCAAAGCCACCGGCACGCTGGCCGAAGGAAAATCCGGCAAGACCCTGACGGTCATCAGCATCGAACCGGTTAACGAATAAGCCCCAACCCTGCCGACCCGGCGCTTCCGGTTCACCCCAATGCTTGCCGGATAAGACGGGTCGGCAGATCCCAACCCCTCCGTGGCCGTCGGAATACTCCTTTCTTGGAGCCCGTTCCCGTCCACAAAGAGCTTCCACCCCTTCGTGACGCCCGGTGCACCGTCGACGCTCGTTGGCGGTGCATCGGTTTTTTTAGCGCCCCGCTTCCCTGTGCTCCTCGAAGGATTGGACCTGGTAGGTTTCGACTTGCAAATCCCCCCGCCGCCAAGCGTCGCCAGACAATCCGGCCTTCATGCACAAGTGGGAGAGAAACGCCTCGGGGTGCGGCAACTGATCCCATACCTGGGGCAGAAATGTGGCTTGGGCGAACCCTTTACGGATCGTGACCCCATCGATATGGGGCCTGAGCTTGGCCAGCAGATCATCGGCATCGGTGTAGGAAAGGGGCTGGGGTTCCGTCAGCACGCTGATCTCTATGTCCACCTCCTCCAGTTCGGCTCGGCTCAGGGGCTTGAACCGCGGGTCGTGAAACGCGGATTGAATCGCATGATGGCGGACCCCTTCGACAATGGACTCATGGCCTACCAGGCTGCCGATACAGCCTCTCAGTTGGCCGCCGATCTTTAGTGTGACGAAGGTGCCGCTGTGGCGCTGCATGGCCGGAGCGGACAACGGATCGTCCTCTTGGCCCCCATCCAGGCCCGGATCTTTTCCGGTCAGCCTGGCCGTCAGCGTTCTGCGCGCCAGGCGCACCAGGGCTTGCCCCTGTTCGTCGTTGAGGTCAGGCACTTTAATTGACATGTTCTATTCTCCGTCGAAGCAAGGATATCGTCAGAAAACGATGGCCACGCCTCAAAACAACTGCAGTTGTTTGAGGTAGGCCTCGATGACCACCGCCGGGTCGTCCGTGATCACCAGATGATCGTTGATCCAGGCCGGTGCCCGATGGTGCTGGACCATAGTGGCGATCTGGCTGCGCATGCTGTTCCAGAAATCACGCTCGCCTTCGGTGTCGAACAGGATAATGGGGACCCGCTCCATGATCGACAACTTCATGTTGCACAGCGTGATGCCCAGTTCCTCGAGGGTACCTAGACCGCCCACGTTGAAAATGGGAAAGGAAGCGATCTCGAACCATTTCTGGCGGCTGTGACGGCAGGTGGCCTGAAATACCTGGCAAAAGTCCACGTCCGTGGTCATGGCCTGGTCGGTGATATCCAGAAAATTGGCCCCCGAAAGGATACCGCGCTGCCGGGCCATGGTATTGGCCGCCTCCATCACCCCGCTGCCACCGCCGGTCACAATGCCGATACTCTTGCCCCAGAATGCGACCAGTGCATCCATCAACTTCCCGAGCCGTTCCGTGGCGGCCGGGGAGAGGGGCAACGTTGAGCCATAAAAGGCAAACAGCATGGACTTATGAAAATCGGCCAACCGATCCGTGGCCACGAAATAGCCTTTTCCGTCCCGCATGGTATGGACCATCAACCGTTGGTTCAAGCTGCAGATCCAATACACATCCACCCCAAAGGCGTGGTACTCCTGCAGGCGGGAGTGGTCCTCCTGGGATAGAAACGGGCCGAATTCACAGGATGCATCGAAAAAATAGAGGGCACGGACCTGCTCCCTGGCCACCAGGTTAATGATGTCGCGATGCTCGACGAGGTTGGGAAAATACTTCAGCACCAGGACCCCGGCGGGCTGTTGAGGGGCCGGCTGGATGCGCGACGTGGCATACTGGTGACAGCATCGGCTCCGCGTGGAAAAATCGACCCTTGCCGTCGAGCATTGCGCCTTGGAAACCGGGCATTTCTCCTTGGGACCATTGGCGAAAAATTCGACCTTTTTCAATCCCTGGGCAGGATCGACCATGGCCACGGAACGATCCGTAAAATAACAGGTCCCTTTGGGGCGCGCGTTCAGTTGCGCTTGCAACCGTTTCAGGTCGGCCAGACTCAAGCCCTTGTGAGTCGAAAGGGGTGTCCTGCGCCGCTCCCCGGTCCTTTTTTGAGGGGTGCCGTATACCCGGGCGCTGATCAGGGGATTCACGATCGTATGGCGCGTCCCGTTGATGATTTCCAGGTAGATGCAGATCCCCCGCGTCTTGATCGGATCGAGAACCGTGGCCGGCAGGTTGCGCCCCAATGAAAACCCACTCTGCAAGACGACATAATGCTCGTTCAGGTACATGGAGCAGGTCGTGATCACCCCTTCTCCTGGGGGAACCACCAGGTGCGGCACCTTTTTCTGAAGCTGATAGCGATTGAGCATCTCACGGCCATCTTCGCGCAGCAGAATCCTGCCGAAGGTTTCCTGATCCACGTCCTCGCGCAGCGTGCACACCACCCGGTGGGGGGCAATCACGATACTGCCGTCGCTGGATATGGCCGCAGAGGCCGGCAGCTTGAGCTCGGCACGGTCGACCGCGGCCAGTACCTCCTCGGAGGTGAGCAAGGCGTCGGGATCGCAAAACACCATGCGTCCCACCGGAAGACCTTCGTCGAAGAACATCCCCAACTGGTCCAAACCCGGATAGCCGGGAATGGCGGCCGATGCGGTTTGGGTCAACACCAGCAGGTCGCCGTCCAGATGGTCGATGCACGGCGGTTCGGAGGTGATCTGCACCCCCAGCCGCGCGATGCGCGAACGTTCGCTGAAGACGATATGCTCCGGGTTTTCCTTGAGTTGCCGTATCATGTGCTGGGACAAGCCGAATGCGCTCTGGAAGGTGATACGCCGGCCATCGTTGGACAACACCTTGATAATGCAACCATCGTCAGACTGTAGAATTCCCCTGAAGGATCGATTGTCTCTTATCATTTGGATCTATCGGATACCCCTCTGCAACCTGGCTGTTAAATTATTGAAAACCTTTTGTCACGAATTGTCACCTTCAAGCGCCTGCCGCGTCTCCCCCTTTTCTGACGGCTGAAGATCGCGTCCCGTGGTCAACCCACGGCCTGCACCGTTTTAGTATGATGATTTCCAAATCTGATTTCAACACTTTATTCCCGGCATGGTTTTTGCTAATATTTCCTTTTGATAAAATTTTATCGGACTGCAACCGCCATGAACGAGGCCCAAAATGAGATGTCCTAAATGCGGATACGAGCGACAGCCCAACGACAGCAAGTTCGCACCGGCGACGGAGTGCCCCGCCTGCGGCGTGGTTTACGCCAAATCAGCCCCCGGCGAGACGGTAACACCGGCTAATCCAGGGCCTGTAAAAAAAACCAGCCCGGTTCACGAAGCATCCCTCAAGCGAGCTCGCGAGCGCGTTGAAAAACGACTGCGACAGCGAATGGAAAGCGGCCGTCAAAAAGATGAACGAACGGAAAAAACCTTGCAGCGGGCCCGGCGTCTGGCCGCCGAAGGCGTACGCCAGCGGCAGGCGGACTGGCAGCGTCGTCAGATGGAAGAAAAGAAAGAACCGGACGATCGGACCATGGCCGAAGCCGCCATCCGGGTCAAAGATCCGACGATTGACTTCGACGGCTTCAAGAATGGAAGTCTGACGATGTTCGGCGTCGTTCGACCCGAAATGGGAAGTGATGTCGCGGAACATGCCCCGGGCAAACAACAACTTGCCGGTCGCAAGAACCAGACGACCGTTTCAGTGACCGACGCCCTTGCAAAAATGGCCCCCGGTGACAACCTGTTTACGGAAAAGCAACCCAAAGAGGATACCCCGCCGACGATGCAAGCCGACCCACCGGCAATGGCAACCGCCAATCTCGAACCACCCGACCCAAATACAACCGAACCATCGGCAGAACCAGAGGCGCACGATACGGCCTCCCAAAGTTTGACCGAGGACGATGGCGGCAGCATGCACCGGGACCTGCCTGAATTGACCGCCTACGCTGACCAAAAGGCCCATCTCCAGCCCGGCAGTTCGCTGATGCGCCTGCTGCCCGGCGCCGCATGGCTCGTGTTGATCGTGGGCCTGACAGGGGCCGTACTATCCTGGATCACCATCAACGACGTTCATGCCGATGTAGAGGCGGCCATCACCACCAGCAACGGACCGGTTCCCATCGCCTTGCTGCTCGGCTTCGCCTATTTGGCCACCGGCATCCTGGGATTCGCTTTTTTCTGGGTCAGCGCCACCATCGGAGGCCAACTCAAGCAGATCCAACAGGAGCTGCAAACGAAAATGCCTCGCCAGGAGGATAGGCAAGATTTTCACAAGTAGCTGCCCTGCCTGCGAAAGCGTAACTGTCGCCCTTCTGCCCCCCCCTCTGGGCACATGCCCCTGTTGCACCCGGTGTGAGTGCCCCTGCACCTCAAAGGTCTTGACCACGACCGTCGATGGTGCAAAATTAGGCATGACGATCATCAATCGAAAATCCACATATTAAAGTATTGCACCTCTTCAACGGATCGGCCGTAACGTCGTGATGGATGCAACCCGCCACGGCCGGAGGTCTGAGATGGAAAAGCCAATCATTGCATTAGGTTTGTGTATGGGCGCATCCTCGGTCTCCCTGGTTCGCCTTGGACTCGATCGAATGACCGAGTCGTCCCGAAATAAAAATGGGCGCCCGGTCATCATCGACCACATCGTGCGGCCGCACGATGGCGACCCGAAGCAGACCCTGTTTAAACTGATGGAATCGATGGATTGGGACGGCATCGACCGGGTGGCGGCGACCGGCCGCAAGTTCCGCCATTTTCTCAACCTCTCCTCCATTCCCGAACCCCAGGCGGTGGAGTATGCCTATGACCACCTCAAACCCGCCGATGTCAATTGCCCGGCGGTGATCTCCGCCGGCGGTGAAACCTTCATGGTCTACCAGCTCAATCCGGCAGGCCGCATCACCAATGTGCTCACCGGCAACAAATGCGCCGCCGGCACGGGCGAATTCTTCCTGCAGCAACTGCGCCGCATGAATGTGACGCTGGAAGAGGCGGGGCAATGGGCCGAAACCACGGAGCCGTACCACGTCTCCGGGCGCTGCTCGGTTTTTTGCAAATCGGATTGTACCCACGCAACCAACAAGGGCGTTCCCAAGGCACGCGTCACGGCGGGACTCGGCCAGATGATGGCCAACAAGATCTTGGAACTGCTCAAAAAAGTGGGCCGTCGCGATCTCATGCTCGTGGGTGGCACGGCCCACAACCAGATGATGGTGCGTTATCTGCGCGACGCCATTCCCGGGTTGATCATACCAGACGAGGCCCCCTATTTCGAGGCACTGGGCGCTGCGCTGTGGGCGCTTGAGAATCAGCCCCAGCCCTTTCCGGGCGTGGATCGGCTCTTTGTCCAGCAGCAGAGCCGTTTCGATATCCTGCTGCCCCTGGCGCAGTTTCAAGATCAAGTCACCTTCAAGCAATTGACCCATGACACGGTGCGCGATGGAGATGTCTGCCTGCTCGGTCTGGATGTGGGCTCAACGACCACCAAGGCCGTGCTCCTGCGCCAGAAGGACCATGCCCTGCTGGCTTCGGTCTATCTGAGGACCAACGGCGATCCGGTGGGCGCTTCGCGTCATTGCTACCGCGCCATTCTCGAACAGATCCAGAGCCGGGTCGATCCCGATCAGATCGAGATAATCGGCCTGGGGGTGTGCGGATCCGGACGCCAGATCGCCGGCCTGCATGCCCTGACCGATGGCGTCATCAACGAAATCATCGCCCATGCCACGGCATCGGTCTATTTCGACCGGGACGTGGATACCATATTCGAAATCGGCGGCCAGGACGCCAAATACACATACATCACCAACGGTGTGCCGTCCGATTATGCCATGAACGAGGCCTGCTCGGCAGGCACCGGATCGTTTCTGGAAGAATCGGCCCTGGAGACCCTGGGCGTGCCCATGGACCAAATCGCACCGGTGGCCCTGGGGGCGCAACGGCCGCCCAATTTCAATGACCAATGTGCCGCATTCATCTCATCGGACATCAAAAACGCCATCCATGACGGCATTGCCCATGAAGATATTCTGGCCGGTCTGGTCTATTCGATCTGCATGAACTACAACAACCGGGTCAAGGGCAACCGCCCCATGGGTCGAAAGATCTTCATGCAGGGGGGCGTCTGCTACAACCAGGCCGTTCCCCTGGCCATGGCCGCCTTGACCGGCAAACCGATCATCGTTCCCCCGGAACCCGGCCTGATGGGCGCCTTCGGGGCCGCTCTGGAAGTTCAAAAACGCATCGCCAATGGATTGATGACATCAGGCCGTTTCGACCTGGCCGTGCTGGCCGATCGCGAAGCCCAATACGGAAAGTCATTCATCTGCAAGGGTGGCGCCGAAAAATGCGATCGCCGCTGTGACATCGCCCGCATCATCATCGAAGGCAAAATCTATCCGTTCGGCGGCGCCTGCAACCGCTACGACAACATGCGTCGCAATCAGCGGTTCGATGTGGCCAAACTCGATCTGGTCCGCGTGCGGCAACAGCTCGTCTTCGGCAAGTATGCGCCCGTTCCGCCCGACCCATCATCGCCACAATACCGCGGCCAGCTCGGATTGAACCGCAGCTTCCTGGTCAACACCTATTACCCCCTGTATGCCCACTTTTTCAGCCACCTGGGCTTTACTCCCGTGCTGCCCGACACGGCCGATCCGGCCGGCATCGACCAGCGCAACGCGCCGTTTTGCTACCCGTCCGAGCTGGCCCATGGATTTTTCCACGATCTGTTGACCCGCCATCAACCGCTGACGGCAATCTTCCTGCCCCATTTCAAATCGGTGCCGAGCCTCGATGATACGCTCAGCGCCCAGGTCTGTCCCCTGGTCCAGGGCGAGACGTTTTACCTGCAGTCGACCTTCAAACCGCTTCTCCAACGCCTTGAATCCGAGGGCACACGAATTTTCGCGCCGCTGATCGAACTGGGCAAGGGCCTGGAGGGGGCACGCAAGCCGCTGGTAGATACGGCGACGGCCATGGGAATATCTGAATCCATGGCGGAACAGGCATTTGAAAAAGCTCTGGCCGTCATGACGGCCTGCCAGGCGGAAATGGAGGATATCGGCCGCCAGGCCCTGGCGGACCTGGCCAAAGACCCGCAAAAAATCGGTGTGGTCATTTTCGCAAGGCCCTACAACGGCTTCGTCGAAGAGGCCCACAAAGGCATCCCCCACAAATTCGCCAGCCGCGGCATCATGGTGCTGCCGCTCGATTTTCTCGATCTGTCCGGCCGACCGACCAAACGTCACATGTACTGGGGCATGGGGCAACGCATCATGGCCGGTGCCCGGTTGATCAAATCCCATCCCCAGCTCTTTGCCACCTACATCACCAATTTTTCCTGCGGCCCCGATTCGTTCCTGGTCGGCTATTTCAGAAACCTGATGGGTCGCAAGCCCTCGTTGACCCTCGAACTGGACAGCCACACGGCCGACGCCGGGCTGGAGACGCGCATCGAGGCTTTTCTCGATATCGTACACGCCTATCGCCAACTGGAGGCGGCGGCACCCGATCGACCCTCGGACACCGAAGACTATCGACCAGCCCGCACCGTGGTCCACGATGGCGTTTTCAGCGTCATCGACGCACAGGGCCATACGCTGCCCTACACCGATCCCCGGGTGACGCTGCTCTTTCCATCCATGGGCGATCTGGCCACGCGCGCCATCGCCGCCGTCTTTGCCGGCAGTGGGTTTCACACCCACGCCCACGCGCCCAGCAACGAGGCGATCCTCAAACTGGGCCGCGGCAACACCACCTGCAAGGAGTGCCTGCCGCTGATTCTCACCACCGGAACCCTGCTCGATTACCTGCACCACCAGAAACAGCCGGACGAGGTGGTGCTCTACTTCATGCCCACCGGCTCGGGGCCATGCCGTTTCGGGCAGTATTACATCTTCATGGAAGATCTGGTGCGCAAACTCAAAATCCCCGATGTGGCCATGTTCTCCCTCTCCTCGGACGACGGTTACGAAGGATTGCCCACCAGTTTGCACCGCAAGGGATGGTGGGCCGTGGTGATCTCCGATATCTTCGAGGATATCCGTGCCATGCTGCTGGCCAACGCCCAGGCCAGGGACACGGCCATGCCCCTGTTCGAGCGACAATACACGCTCGTACTGGAAGCCCTTCGCAACGGACGATTCGAGGTCCTGGAGCGTACCCTGGCCGAGGTGGCCGCCCGATTGGCGCGCATTCCGCTGAAGCGGCCGGTGGAAGAGGTCCCGGTGATCTCTTTGATGGGAGAAATATTCGTGCGCCGGGACGGTCTCTCCCGGCAATATCTGACCGAACAACTGGCAGACAAAGGGTTTGCCGCCGTGTGCGCACCGGTGGCCGAATGGGTGCATTATTCGAACTACATGGTCAACAAGGGATTGAGTGATCGGGGGGCCATCGGCTGGCGCAACAAAATCGGCGCCCGTATCAAGCAGCACTTCATGCACAAGGACGAACGACGGATCAGGACGATCCTGGCCGCCTCCGGTCTGGTGCCATCCCATTCGACCGACATCGAAGACATCATCGATGCCGCCAGGCCTTATATTTCACCCCATCTGGCCGGTGAAGCCATCCTTACCGTGGGCAGTTCCCTGAAAGAGGTGGCTTCGGTCTCCTGCGGTGTCATCGCCATCGGCCCGTTCGGCTGCATGCCCAATCGCCTGGCCGAATCGCTTTTGAACGAGGCCATGAAAGGCGAAGACAAACTGGCGTCTGAACCCCAAAATGAAGAACTCATGGCCGCCTTGACCGATGTGCACGATTTGCCGTTTCTGGCCATCGAGAGCGATGGATCGCCTTTTCCACAGCTGATCCATGCCAAGCTCGAAGCCTTCTGCCTGCGGGCGGAACGCATGCATTTGCGGATGCTGTCAGCCAAACTGCGAAACTAAGCAGTGCCCATCCACAAATGGCCAATTGGCCCGATATCGGCGTTCTGCTCAAAATTTTATCCTCGGAATATTCACCATATGCCTGCGGTAAAATTTTGCGCATGCCTTGATCTTGACCCAATTGACCTATTTCTGGACGGGCACTGATAAGGCCAATTTAGCTGTTTTCAGCATCGACCTTGCGGCGATCCGGGCGCTTGCGCCGGTCATTCCGGGTGGAGAGCGTCACCACGACGCCATCCCGAACGCTTTGGCGGCGATCGGTCCGGTTCTGGCGGCGATCCCGCTGCCGGTTCGCTTTCGAAGACTGGGGTTGGCGCCTCTTCTCCTGTTGGCTCGGGTCGTTGTGCACGGGTGCAACCGTGCCTACGATGATATCCACCATAACGAGTCACCTCCTGATCACTTCATCGGCACCTGCGACGCGATACTTTAGCAAATGAACCGTACGCTATTGCCATCAGCGGCAACCTGCCCAATATTAGTTTCAGTTTACGCAGATGGACAGCATTCCATTGTAGTTTCAAGACACGCTAAAGAGCGACGATTCGATCGATAGGCGCAGGGAGAGACAACCTCATGGAAAAAATCAAGATTGCCATCATCGGTGTTGGCAATTGTTGCAGCGCACTGGTGCAGGGCTTGGCCTATTATGGAAATAAATCGTCCGAACAGGCCATTGGCCTGATGCATTGGGACATGGGCGGTTACACCCCCCACGACATCGAAATCGTGGCGGCCTTTGATGTGGATCGCCGCAAGGTCGGCAAGGATGTGAGCGAAGCCATTTTTGCCAAGCCCAACTGCACCGCCACATTTTGTAAGGATGTCCCGACCAGCGGCACCATCGTGCAGATGGGACGCGTCTTGGACGGCATCTCCGACCACATGCGCGGCTATGACCCGCAGCGCACCTTTCTCGAAGCTGACCTGCCCCAGCCGGACAAGGCCGACATCGTGAGGGCACTCGTTGAAAGCGGCGCCGAAATTCTGCTCAACTACCTGCCGGTGGGTTCCGAACAGGCCTCCCGATTCTACGCCGAGTGCGCTCTTGCCGCCGGCACGGCATTCATCAACCATATTCCGGTGTTCATTGCCAGCGACCCGCTGTGGTCCGGGCGATTCGAGGAAAAAGGGCTGCCCATCATCGGCGATGATATCAAATCTCAACTCGGTGCGACGATCACCCACCGCGTCCTCACCGATCTGTTTAAAAAGCGGGGGGTAAAACTCGAACGCACCTATCAACTCAATACCGGTGGCAATACCGACTTTTTGAACATGCTCAACCGGGAACGACTCTCGTCCAAGAAAAAGTCAAAAACAGAAGCGGTGCAGTCGGTGACCGCCGAACGGTTGACCGATGAGAATATCCATGTGGGGCCGAGCGATTATGTGGCTTGGCAGAAGGACAACAAGGTCTGCTTTATCCGCATGGAAGGCCGCCTGTTCGGCGATGTCCCCATGAATCTGGAACTGCGCCTGTCGGTCGAAGATTCACCCAACTCGGCCGGCGTCACCATCGATGCCATCCGGTGCGCCAAAATGGCCCTGGATCGGGGCGAAGGAGGCGTTCTGGAAGGCCCTTCGGCCTATTTTTGCAAGCATCCCCCACGGCAGGTGAACGACGATGAGGCCTATCGACTGATCGAAGCCTTTATCCGCCAGCACCCCACCCAGGTCGAGGTCCGGCAAATCAAACCGTTGCGCGCTGCCCACAGCGGCAGCTAAGTGCTCAATTCCATAATGACCTTGACATAGTGGGCCACTTGCTTGAGATCGTACTCGTACTCGTTCTCGTACTCGGGAGTTTCCCCTGGATGTGTAAAGGATTCCAGGATTGATCGAATACGAGTACCGCTACGCTGAAGTACGCGTACGAATACGCTAAGAGTCAATTCCATGGGCTGTCTAGATCGAAATATCTGTCAGCTTATTTATGCCTGCGACCGATAGGATCGCTCGGGCTGGCATGACGCAATATTTCGCCGGCGAAACCGTGTCCTATGCGTCGCGACGGCGAATGGTGTACCGCACGGTCACCTTGCCCTGGGCGGGGGAGTCGCCAGCCAAACGCACGCCCGTTTTGGTCACCACCGATACGTCGACCTGGCCCGATGCGGTGAGCCGATCCAGTTTCACCTTCTCGGTGTAGAGGGTGCTGATCTGCTCGAGGAGCCCTTTGGTGCCGATGGCAACCAAGCGAGTCGGCGTGACCGAGACGCTTTCGAGAACCAAACCGTCCGGCAAGGCGCCGACCCAATCCACCTGGACCGGCAGCTCCTTCCGGGTGGGCACATCCAATGCCACCTGCACTTCAGGCGGCTCGATGCGGTTCAACCGCACCCCGGGCGGCAGCGTGATGTTGTCCCTGGAGAGACTGAAAAGGTTCATTCCATTGACCGCCGTTCTCAGATCCAGCTTGGCCTTGACCTGGTCGGCGCGCAACGACCCGATCAAGGCACTCGAACCGCTCAAATGGAGCCGCACGGTATTGACCGATGTGGAAATGATCTGCATTCCCGAATCACGGTTGGAATACTCCAGCGGCACCTCGACACTGGTCAGTGTCTCCATGCCCTTGGCAATGCTGAACCAGACCCCGGCCATGCACAAAAAGCATATGGCTGCAGCCACAGCCAGTTCCCGGCGCTCGCGCTGAATTCCCTGGTTGTTGGCGCCTCCCGCGCCCACATGCGCCGCCAGTGTCTTCTTGAGGGACAGATTGTCATAAATCGGAACGAAAGTCTGTCCCTTGGCCGCTACCACCTGTCCCCGCTCTTCGGAAACCACGATGACCAGGGCGTCGGACTGTTCGGCCATTCCAACCGCCGCCCGGTGACGGGTCCCATAGTATTGGGGCAAATCATCCCTCAAGCTCAATGGCAAGATGGCCCCCACCCGGGTCACCCGGTTGTTCTCGAGGATTGCGGCGCCATCGTGGACCGGATTGCCATTGTAAAAAATCGAAAGGAGCATCTCTTTGGAGATGAGGCCGCCCCATGTGACACCGCCTTGGATGATCTCGTCCAGATCATCCTTGCCCGGAATCACGATAAGCGCGCCGGTGCGGGTTCTGGCCAGTTCATAGACCCCTTCCACGATGCTGTCGATGGGGGTCCGCACGGCTTTGTGGGGAAAATCCCACAGCAACGCCTTCAAATTCTTGGCCTGGAGGACGTTTCGAATCTCGTTGCGAAATACGATCACGATGATCAGCGCCGCACCTGCAATGATGCCTTGCATGGCCCAACTGGTCACGATCAAGCCCAGGGTCACGGCGATTCGCTGGAATATCCACAGAAGGGCGATGCCGACCAACACACGAATGACGTTGGTGCCCCGAAACAGCACATAGAGACGAAACAGGATATATCCGTTCAACAGGATATCGACAATATCCTGCCACCGGATGGAATGTAAGAAAGCAAGGAGGAAGTTCATAGCATGGCAACCACAAAACGCTGGGTTCAATCAACGACACTGAATCGCATTGTCTGGATCAGTTCGTCCTCGGCATTCAGGATCTCGACGCGCCAGGGCCCCTTGTCGTCATCACGCAATTGAACGCTGCTGTAGGTCGCCCAACTGGGAGGCTTGAGCGTCAGGCGCTTGGCAGTGACCAGTTCATCACGCCGAAACCATTTGTGCTGCACATAGGTGGTTTGAGCAACGCCCGCAAAAGCGCTGTAGCAGGAAATTCTTCCGACATTGATGGAAAAAGCCGCGGCAACGTGTTTCGGTTCGTATCCCTCGATCGATTCGCACATGGCGGCCCGTACGAGTCGAAACGGTTTCGCCTGGGCGGCAAAATCATCGTCGGCCGCAAAAGCCTTCGAAAACCCGGCGAAAAGGAAAATCAAAACGATCCAGCAACCAACATATCTGCGTTTCATCGCGATCTATTTTCAGGTCCTGTATTTAAAGGTTTAAAAATTTCCTTCTAACGGAATTGCCGACTTTTGCAAGGGAAAAGCATCCCGCGATCCATTTCGGACTAAAAACCATCGGGCTTTCGGGATGTCGGGAACAGAAATAAATGCGGGGGAGGGGAAGGCGGGCGGCAAGACTGAAAAAATACCGCTCCGTGCGGTCAGGGCCGACGCAACAGGTCGGCCAGCGTCTTTTCCACAATCACCTCCTTGTTTTCGCTTTTATCGTGGATCATCTGGATCATGGCCTTGTCAACGACCCATCCAAAACCAAGCTCGTCAAAAAAAATGATCTCTTTCTTTTTCACGGAACATTCCTCCTGTAGGTACGGTCCATCCCTCTCCGCAACACCATGGAAACACGGCTTCGGCGCGGTACGGTACCTTTAATATCGCCAGGCGCCGATACGAGCTTTAGCCGTTTTTGAATGCCCCCCGCGGCATCGGCCGCCTGCTCCACCCACGCCGGGTTTGATGAACAGCATTCAGTCAGAATCCCTGGACGCCGCCGCTATCCCTTGTGGCGCCTGGGGGTGGCGTGCTAATATCGCCCCCTGACTTTGCCCACCACCATTACAGGTTGCGCATAACGAACGGCGACCGTTCGTTCCACCATGATACGGAGATGTGCTCAAGGAGAGACACCATGACGACACCGCACCACGGGCAGCGCCAGGACCGGTATGATAAACGGACGATATGGGGATGGGCGATTTATGACTGGGCCAATTCCGCCTTTGCCACGACGGTGATGGGGGTCTTTTTCCCCGGTTTTTTCAAGCAAGTGTGGAGCCAGGGGGTCGATGTCAATCTCAGCACCGCACGCCTGGGGTTGGGCAGTGCAGCGGCCAGCCTGCTGGTGGCGCTCATGGCCCCGGTCCTGGGTGCCATTGCCGACCGCAGCGGCCGACGCAAACGCTTTATGGTCGGATTCACCTACCTGGGCGTGGCACTGACCGCCTGTTTGGCCCTTATTCCCCAAGGACAATGGACCCTGGCGCTGGCGTGCTATGCCCTGGCCTATATCGGTTTTGCCGGGGCCATCGTCTTCTACGATGCCCTGCTGCCCCAAATCGCACCGCCCCAACGCCTCGACCAGGTCTCCAGCCTGGGGTATGCAATGGGCTATCTGGGCGGCGGCCTGCTCCTGGTGTTGAACGTGATCATGGCCACCAAACCCGAACTTTTCGGCATCGCCGATCCGGCTCTGGCCGTGCGCCTCTCGTTCGCCAGCGTGGCCATCTGGTGGGGCTTGTTCGCCCTGATCACCTTTGCCTGGATACCGGGCGACCCGACCGGCCTTCGCCCGCCACTGGCCCAACAGATCACCTCTGGCTGGCGGCAATTGGTCGTCACCTTCAAAAAGATCCGCCAATTAAAAACCGCTTTTATTTTCCTGCTGGCCTACTGGTGCTACATCGACGGCGTGGATACGATCATCAAAATGGCGGTGGACTTCGGCATGTCCCTCGGATTTGAATTCAAAGACTTGATCGGCGCGTTCCTCGTGACCCAATTCATCGCCTTTCCATCGGCCTTGCTCTTCGGACAGCTCGGCCGCTACTGGGGCGTGCGCCGCTCGATCTATCTGGCCCTGGGCGTCTATGTGCTGGTGACCATCTGGGGCGCCAACATGACCCGGGTATCTGAATTCTATGTCCTGGCCGCGGCCATCGGTCTGGTGCAGGGCGGCATCCAGGCCCTCAGCCGATCCTATTACGCCCGTTTCATTCCCCAGCGCCAGAGCGCCGAATTCTTTGGCTTTTATAACATGCTGGGCAAGTTTGCGGCCATCATGGGCCCGGCGCTCATGGGATTCACCGGTCTGGCTGTCAAACGTTTCCTGCTGCCGGCCAACGCCACCGTAGAGCAGATGGCCCGCACGAGCCTGCTGGCCACCCGCACCAGCATCATCGCCGTGCTGGTGCTGTTTCTGCTGGGCGCGGTCCTGCTCTATTTCGTGGACGAGGAAAAAGGGAAATTAGACGCCGCCCGTTTCGACATCCCCTGATCCAGTCCCTCCGACCCGCCCTTTTTGCCGAAACATATTAATCCTTTTCGCATTTGGGCCGATAGTACACGATGATCCCTATATCCGACCCTTGCGTGCGGGGATCGGTCGGTGCAAGTATAAAAAATCGTTAGGGCGGGCACCCGCATCGGGCCCCGCGCGGTGTGTCAATACAGCAGGATGGCATGATGGAAGAAGAAAGAGACATCGAGCTGGACCCGGAGGCCCAGCAACTGTTTGAACAATTCGGCGGGCTGCAGGCGCATCAAAAATTCGGGTCCCCGACAGGCATGGAGGATCTGGCGCACAGTCTGCTGGCCGAACAAAAACGGCACGATGCCGTGCGCATCCTGATGATCCAGGCGACCTACCTGCTCAGCCGATACCTGGTCAATGAGGATTTTTCCGCCGACCACCAACAAGAGGGCAAGGTGTTCGAACAGCTATCGGCGGTCCTGGGCAAAATGGGCCGACTGCCCGGGCACCTGGGATGCATGCTGATTCGCTATCGAGGCACCCCGCCCCAGAGTGATATTCCGGACAAATTCGACTATGAAGTGGTCTTCGGCCATCATGTGGTCGACGGCGCCATCGCCCCGAACGTGGCCCGCCGCAACAGTCCCAAGTGGTCCAAATTACCCGACCAGCTGCTCGAAGCATCCACCCTGTTGGCCGACTATGGGGTCAACAATATCTTCATCCGCCTCTCCGATCGCCTCGCCGGCGATCTGCCCGACTACCGGTTGTGCCTGAAGATTCTGTCCGGGTTCCGCCAGTCGCGTCAGACCGGCCAACCCATCGGCGTCGATGACAATGGGCAACGCCTGATGGTTCCCATCATCAACGACGAAAACCTCTACCCAGACCCCAATCTGACGCTGATGGCCGGCCTGAACCGCCTCAGCGCCAAATCCATGGAGCGTCTGGTGGACAAGGTGGATCAATGGATGCGGCAACAGGTCGCCTCTGCCAAAGTCAGGCGCTATACCGGTGTCTACAACGCGGCCCTGGAGCTGCCCAAAGTACGGGCCCAGGTCAAATCACCGCCCGTCGAGCTGAACAATATCAAATGGCTGCTCGGCGAATCCGAGAGCCAGATCGTTTCACCGGAAAAACTCCGCATCGCCCAGTTGGCCCTGGAACTGGCCGGTGCGTCGCCGCAAAAAGTGGCCAAGATGATCAAAAGCGTCTATGCCGACGATTTCGCCAAGATCAACACCTTCCTGCTGGGAGAGCGTCTCCACCTGTCGTCGGATCTGCTCCATGCTGCCGGGCAGGCAAACAAGGAGCCCCAACTGACCCAGGAGCTTCTCGGAAATCTTCAGGTGCGCCTCGATCAGGTCAAGGACCATGTCATCGACGACATCCATGTGGTCGAGGACACGGGGACCGAGCGCTCGGCCGGCAAGACACCGCCCCGGGAGGCGGTGGACAGCCGGATCTATCGCATGGTCTCCTTTTACAAGGGGCGTTCGGCCACGCGCAAAAAAATGGTCGGCATGGTGCACCACCCGATCCAGTTCACGGACCAGGATTACCAGATTCTGGCCAAGGATTTCCGCATCGCCCGGGAGGAAGCCGAGGCGCTGGTGGTAAAATTGAAGGGGTGCTTCAGCATCGAGGGGCGCTTCAAAAAGAGCGCTTTTGCCGAGGCGGTGCCCCTGTTCCGCCAATACGAACAGAAAATCTTTCAATTCCTGTGGCACCATATGAAAGACGTGGTCGTACCCCAGGATCGAAGTGCCTTTCTCAACGCATTGCAGGGTCTGACCACCCAGATGAACCAACCCAAACGCGCCTTGAAGATTCTCCTGGAAGACCTGAGCAGCGATCCGGCCACGGTACAGTTCTCGGACAACAAGGCGATCATGCTGGCCAACCTCATCGTGCACAGCGACAAGTCCCTGACCGACTACGACATCACCCCCGAGGATATTGTGCTGAGCCGCCACAAGATCGACACCCTGATGGCCGAATACGCCGCCTGGCGGATCGAGAAAGACCATGAAGCGTTTTCCACCAAAATTCAAACGATCCACAAAAAATTGATGGAAGCGCTTCAGCTCGGCGAGACCAGCGGCCAGCGCATACCGGCCGCCATGCTGCTCAATCTGGAAAGAGAGCTCTATATCTTTCTCTCATTGGTGGGCGGCGACACCAGCACGGCGATCCTGCGCTCGGCCGCCTTCGAGTACGGCGACCCCCGGTCCGAAATCTTCGGGCACAAGGAGAGCCCCAATTGCATGGGGCCCCTGTTGCAAAACCTGCGGGTCGCGTTGCGGGGTGTGGGCAGCCTGGGCACCATGGAGGATGTACCGCTGATAGAATCGATCAAGACCCAGGAAGAGACCTTCGGACGGCTGAAAAATGACCGCCAGCACCGCGCCCAGGTGCGTCACATCACCGAGTGGGTGGATGAGGCGGTCAAACTGATCAAGTTCCGCAGCTAGTTATTTGTTTTCCCCTGCGCGTATCCGGGCGATCATTTCACGCTGCTCCTGCAGGCGTTTGGTAAGTTTCGGGAACCGGTTCAAATCCGTGTGAGGCAAAAACAGCGCCGCGTAGTAATGGTCCATGTAAGAGTGGGTCTCCGAAAGTTCGAAGCTGGTCATCATGTTGGTCACGCTGACCACCTCCTGACGCACACTGTTGGTCAGCGCGCTCATGCGCGCACCGAGCAGCGAACTGTTGCCCACATAGACCACCTTCTCGGGTTCGACCTCGGGCAGCAGGCCGATCACCATGGCGCGCCCAAGGTCCACATAGCTGCCGAATCCGCCGGCCAGAATGATCTGCTCCACGTTGTCGCACTCCATGCCGACTTCGCTCAGCAGCGTCATGCAGCCACTGAAGATGGCGCCCTTGGCGCGAATCAGGTTTTCGATATCGATCTCGTTGATCACGATGTCGCGATCGATCTGGGTGCTCTCCCGGTAGGCCAGCACATATTCATAGACATTGTTGTTCTCGCGGATACGATCGGTCTTCAGATCACGATCGAACTTACCCTGGTTGTCGATCACGCCGTTTTCGAACAAGGTGGCCACGATGGTAATCAGGCCCGATCCGCAGATGCCCTTGGGCCGGACGTTGCCGATGGTGGCGATCATGGGTTCGAGGGTCTCGGGGTTGATGGAAAAATCTTCGATGGCGCCCTTGGCGGCCCGCATGCCGAATTCGATGCCGCCTCCTTCGAAGGCCGGACCGGCGCTGCAGGCCGCGCAGGCCATCCAATCCTTGTTACCGATGACCACTTCGGCATTGGTGCCGATATCCATGAACAGGGTCAGTTTTTCGGTGCGATACATGCCGCAGCCCATCACGCCGGCCACGATGTCGCCGCCCACGTAACTCGACACCTGGGGATAGACCAGGGCAGTCACATGCGAATCCAGATCGATGTCCAGATCGGTGGCGCGGATGGGCGGATAGATGGTGGCGGTGGGGACATAGGGTGATCGCCGGATATAACGCGGCTCCACGGCCAGGAGCAACTGGGTCATGGTGGTGTTGCCGGCCAGGGTGATCAGGGAGATGTTCTCGCGCGTCACCTTGGACTGCTTGATGATCTTAGCGATCACCTTGTTGACGGTTTCGATGACCACACGGTGAAGGGTCTGCAAACCGTCCGGCCCCTTTTCGGCAAACATGATGCGCGTGATCACATCCTCGCCATAGCTGATCTGGCCGTTGAACTCACCATGCTCGGCCAGGACCTCGCCGGTGTTCAGATCCACCAGTTGGCCATAGATCGTCGTCGTGCCGATATCCATGGCCACGGCATAATGCTGGCCGGTGGTGTCACCGGCCTGTACATTGATGATCTGGGTCTTTCCCGATTCACGCACCGGCCGGGCCAGGGTCACGGTCACCTTGAAATCCTGCTCCCGGAACACCGACGGTATCTTGCGGATCACCGGCAGCTCCACTTCGAGGCCATGCTCGTCATGATGGATCCGCAGATGGTTGACCAGGCGGGTGACGTCGGGCAGATGATCCTGTGCATCCGGCGGGGTCAGCTCCAGGTAGCGTTTTTCGACGGCCGGCACGAAAAGGCCCTGCTCCTTGATCTCACTGAATCCAATCTGCCGAACCGTTGCGGTTTGACGCGGCGACTTGCGCAACAAGGCCGATATGTCGACGGCCGATTCCACCGGTATCCGCACCCGAACATCGCCGGTGACACGGGTCTTACACGCCAGCCGATAGCCGCGGGCACGATCTTCCGGGGAGATCTTCTCCGTGGGCTCGCTCTCGGTCGATCCTTCTTCGATGATCACCCGACATTTCCCGCATATGCCTTCACCGCCGCATGAGGCATTGATATGGACACCGGCAGCCATGGCGGCCCGCAGCAAAATTTCTCCCTGTGGGACTTCGATGGTGATGTCGTTGGGCAAGAATGTGACGCGAACGTTACTCATGACAAGCTCCTTATGATTGATCACGGGGCAGACCGCCCGAAGAGGTACTCTTTTTTTGCCGTCGCTTCACCATAGCGAATTATTCCTGGAGTTAAAACTACATTTTTATTGGACACGGATCCAACCTGAAGCGTAAAGAAAGTGGACAACGACGCCACGACGCTTAGATTAGTCCCGTGTTCCAAGGGAAAACAAAGGATATAGAAAAATGAAGTGGAATCCCGATGCCGAAGCGGCCATTCAGAAAGTGCCCTTCTTCGTAAGGAAACGCGTTCGTGCGCGTGTGGCGGAAGAGGCGCGCCAAACCGGCAAATCCATGGTCACTCTGGCCGACGTGAAGGCCAGCCAGAAGCGTTTTCTGTCCGGCATGGCCGCCGAAGTCAAAGGCTACCAGTTCGACGTCTGCTTCGGACCGTCGGGGTGCCCGCACCAGATCGGGTCGTCCGAGTCCCTGGCCGAGCGCATCGAGCAGGTGCTGACATCGGCCGATCTGCTCGCCTTCTTGAAATCCAAAGGCATCGCGGATCTCAAGTTCCACCATGAACTGCGCGTGACCATGACCCACTGTCCCAACGCCTGTTCCCAACCCCAGATCAAGGATATCGGCATCATCGCGGCCGCCCTGCCCGCCATCGGAGACGAGGCGTGCAGCGGATGCGAAGCATGCGTCACCACATGCCGCGAGGCGGCCATTCGCCTGGGGCCGGACGGCGCCCAACCCCTCCTGTCGGTCGATCGCTGCGTGGCCTGCGGCCAATGCATCGCGGTCTGCCCCACCGGCACGCTGATCGAGGCCGCCAGGGGGTACCGTGTGCAACTGGGCGGCAAACTGGGCCGCCATCCCCAGTTGGCCATCGAGTTGCCCGGCATCTACCCCGAAACGGCCGTCATCGACATCGTCGCCGACTGCATCGACATTTACAAAGCCAGATCCCGGCGCGGGGAACGCTTCGGCGAATTGATCACGACCCAGGATACAGAGCAACTGGCCCGACGCTATGAGAATGTCAACCTGGCACCGGGAAAAAGATTCGGACGGTGAGCCGTGGATGCCATCATCCGGATGCGCGCATCGGTTTGCGCCAGCGGGTATTGAAGCCCATCTCTATCAATACCCGAACACCTTCCTCCAGATGCAATCCCACGGTGGCCACCCCATGGGAGTCGTCGCCCGGCACCACCGGGATCCGCAGGTAGAACGCCTGGTTGAGAATCGGACGGCTGAGGTAGGGTTCGAACGCACCTTTTTTCAAGGCCGCGACATTGTAATCGAGAATCAGCCCCAGGTCGCGGATCAATTCCAGGTTGCGCTTGATGCGCTTCAGCACTTCCGGATACATCAGGTTGCGCCGATAAATCGGATCGAATAGACGAATCAGATCAAAGTGCCCCACCACCTGGGGTTTCAGCCGTTCGATGAGTTCGTGTTGCCGATCGAAGTAGGCGCAGTAAAGGGCTTCCATTCCGCCGAGCGCCTCGACGGCCCGCCGGTATTCGGCTTCGCTGTAATCGAAGGGAATGCCCTCCACGTGGTGAACGCTGCCCACGATGTAATCCGGCGCATACTGCCCGATCAGTTGCTCGGCCAGTGTGATGGCGCCGGGGGTGGCCTCGGTCTCAAAACCGACCAGAACTTCGATGCGATCGGCATAAAGCCGCTGCAGGCGCCGGGCCTCGTCCATATATCGTCCAAAGCGCTCGCTCATGGCCGCCGCCGTCAACCCGGCCTGCCGCTCCTCGGGATAAAGATAGGCATCGGCGCTCGGCGGCATGTGCTCGGTCAACCCCACCCACGCGAACCCCTTGTCGGCATAGGCCTGGACCACATCCTCCAGGCGGTCTTGGGCGTGGTTGCAGAACTCGCCGCTATGCCCCCCGTGTATGGATACCCGTTCAATCGTTGCCATGATGTTCGCCCTTTCATCGCTGGTATTTTACGGCGCCATGATGGATCACATGTCCGCATCGCCCGCAGTGGCTCGCAAATGCGGCATCCGTGCTCGATTTGCATCAGCAGGCACCATAGAGCCGAGCGGGTTGCTTGTCAATTTCATCCGCTCGATGTCAGTGATTCGGATAGACGACACGACAGGATGCTTGCCACGCCTGCCTCGCCCTGTTATACTTTATCTACGAAATCAACTCTCCAGGGTCTACCCGAAACGCAAGCAACAAGATTTCACTCCGCAAACACCGACGCGAGGATGCCATGGCATTGGAGGCTTCCTTTTCAGGCTACCAACACTTGGTGGAACGACTGAACCGGTTCCCCCAGGGCGCTCCGCCTTCCGAACAGCTTTTCCGTATCCTCAAACTGCTCTTCAGCGAAGAAGAGGCACGGTTGGTCGCCCTGTTGCCCATCCGGGTCTTCACGGCCGAGAAGGCTGCGCGCGCCTGGGGCCTGGATGATGCCACCACCCGGGAAAAACTCGACGACCTGTGCGATCGGGCCCTGCTCGTGGATTTCGAGGAGGCGGGGCGAACCACCTACTGCCTGCCGCCACCCATGGCCGGCTTCTTTGAATTCTCGATGATGCGGGTACGCGGCGATATCGACCAGAAAGCCCTGGCCGAACTGCTCTATCGCTACATCAACGTCGAGGAGGACTTTGCCAAGGCCCTGTTTGCCCGGGGACAAACGCAGTTAGGTCGCGTATTTGTCGATGAAGGTCAACTCGCCGATGCCTTCACTCTCGAAGTGTTCGATTACGAACGCTTGTCGCGCGTGATCGACACGGCATCGCACATCGGCGTGAGTTTGTGCTACTGCCGGCATAAAATGGCCTGCCTCGGCCATGCGTGCGATGCCCCCAGGGAGATCTGCCTGACCTTCAATCTGGTGGCCGCATCCCTCATCCGGCACGGCAACGCGCGACCGGTGGACGCAATCGAGGCGAAGGATCTGGTGCAGCGCGCCCAGGCCCACCACCTCGTTCAGTTCGGCGAAAACGTCCGTGAAAACGTCTGCTTCGTCTGCAACTGCTGCAAATGCTGCTGTGAAGGCATGATCGCGGCACGCCGCTTCGCCATGTTTCATCCGGTCCAAACGACCAACTACCTGCCCGCCATCGATACGGGGCAATGCACCGGCTGCGGCCAATGCGCCCAATGGTGCCCGGTGGAGGCCATCGTCCTGAGTCCGGATGGGACCGGCAACCGCAAACGACGCATAGCGGTGCTCAACAGCGACATCTGTCTCGGATGCGGTGTCTGCGCCCGGGCCTGCCCGTCCGAGGCCATCACGATGACGGCCCGGGCCCGGCGCGTGGTGACGCCGGTCAACACCGCCCACCGGGTGCTGCTCATGGCCATCGAACGCAACACCCTGCCCCATGTCCTGATCAGCAACCAGGTGATGCGAAGCTATCGATCCCTGGCTGCATTTCTGGGCGCCATCTTCAGTCTACCGCCGGCCAAGCGCCTCCTGGCCGGCCGACAACTCCGGTCCCGCTACCTGGCCGCCATGATCGAAAGGCTCCATTGGCAGCCGTCCATACCGATACCAAAGGATTCAACCCAAGACCCAAAGGAAGGACATCCGAAATGCTCGACTTTCGCCTGACCCCCGAACAGGAAGAACTTCGCGAGAAGGCCCGTCGGTTTGCCCGAGAAACGGTGCTGCCGGCGGCCGCCTATTATGACGACATCGACCAGACCCCCTTGCCGGTGATTCAAAAAGCCTATGACGCCGGGATCATCAATCTGAACATCCCCAAGCAGTACGGTGGGCAGGGACTGGGATTACTGGAGGCCACCCTGGTGGTCGAAGAGATCGCCGCCGCCTGCGCCGGTACGGCCACGTCGCTCTTCGACAACTCCCTGGGCATGGAGCCGCTGGTGCTCTCGGACAACGAGGCCCTCAAGGGAAAATACCTGCCCCGGGTGGCCCATGAATTCAAGAAAATCTGTTTTGCCACCTCCGAGCCCACCATGGGATCGGACGTCTCCGGTATCCGCTGCCGGGCCGAAAAAGATGGCGACGACTATATTCTCAACGGCACCAAATACTGGATCACCAACGGCGGCCTGGCCGACTACGCATCGGTGTTCGCAACGATCGATCCCAAATCCGAACACAAAGGCATCTGCGCCTTCCTGGTGGAGATGGACTGGCCCGGGGTGACGGTGGGCCGCCCCATTCCCAAAATGGGACAACGCTGTTCCAACACCGTGGGCATCCATTTCAAAGACGTGCGCGTTCCCAAAGCCAACGTGTTGGCCCCCCCGGGCAAGGGGTTCGTGCTGGCCATGAAGACCTTTGCCCGCACCCGGCCCACCATCGGTGCCTTCGGCGTCGGCGCGGCCCGGTCGGCCATGGAGTACGCCATCGACTATGCCAAGCGGCGCCAAGCCTTCGGCATGCCCATCAGCGGTTTTCAGGGCATCCAGTTCAAGCTGGCCGAGATGTACCAGAAAGTCGAAACCGCCCGGTTGCTCACCTGGCGATCGGCCTGGGAGTCGGACCAGGGGCTGGACGCCAATATCAGCGCATCGATCGCAAAAATGTACGCCACCGAATCGGCCCTGGAAGTGGCCGACGAAGCCCTGCAGGTGTTTGCCGGCTACGGCTACACCAAGATGTTTCCGGTGGAAAAAATCCTCCGGGACGTCCGCCTGCTGCGCATTTACGAAGGCACCAGCGAGGTCCAGCGGGTAGTATTGGCCGGGTACCTGCTCGGAAGCTATGAACCGATCATGCCGGCCCTGGAAGACCTGCCCATTCATCGCGAGCAGAATCCACTGGATGCCGAAGAGGGCCAGAAGGTCTGGCGCTGCCGCATGTGCGGGTATGTCCACTACGGGGATGAAGCGCCGGAAGCATGCCCCTACTGCTTCTTCCCCCAGTCGGCCTTCAAAGAGGTCGGCGCCGCGAACCATTGACTTTGAAATTTCGCCTGTTTCGTTGTATGTATCCGGCCTGTTAATCACAATAAGCTACGCAAAGGTCATGCACATGGATATTCAGGAAGTCGCCCGGCAAGCCAAGGCTGCGGCCATCGGTATGGCGGCGCTCGACGGAACGGTCAAGAACAATGCGCTCAAGGCCATTGTCGAGGCGTTGGCGGCACATGGCGCCGCCATTGTCGCCGCCAACCAGGAAGATGTGGCCCAGGCCGAGAAAGAGGGGCTGGCCGCACCGCTGCTCAAGCGATTGCGATTTGGTGAAGATAAAATCAAGGAGGCCTGCACCGGTCTGGAGAGCCTGATCCAACTGGAGGATCCGGTGGGCGTCACGCTCAGCGCCCTCGAACTGGATGAAGGGCTGGAACTCTACAAGGTCAGCCGGCCCATCGGCGTCATCGGTGTCATCTTCGAATCGCGACCCGATGCCCTGGTGCAGATCTCGTCCCTCTGCCTCAAGAGCGGCAACGCCGTGCTGCTCAAAGGCGGCAGCGAAGCGGCCCGCACCAACCGCATCCTGGCCGACATCATCGGCGAAGCCGCCGCACGGGCCGGTCTGCCGGCCGGTTGGCTGGGTCTGCTGGAAACCCGCGCGGATGTCACCGACATGCTGGCCCTGGATGATTTTATCGACCTGATCATCCCCCGCGGCAGCAACGCCTTCGTGCGCCACATCATGGACAACACGCATATCCCGGTGCTCGGACATGCGGACGGCATCTGCCATGTCTACATCGACCGGGAGGCTGACCTGCAGCAGGCGATCCGCATCACCGTGGACAGCAAATGCCAATATGTGGCCGTCTGCAATGCGGCCGAAACGATCCTGGTCCACGAGGCCGCGGCCGAACAGGTGCTCCCGGATCTTCAAAAAGCCCTGGCGGCTAAAGATGTCGAAATCCGGGGTTGCGACGCGACCCGCCGCATCATCGATGTCAAAGCGGCCAACGAGGCCGACTGGGCCACGGAATACCTGGACCTGATCGTCTCCGTCCGGATTGTGCCCAGTCTGAACGCAGGGGTCGAACACATCAACCGCTATGGATCGGGCCACACGGATGTCATCGTCACCCGCGACCGCCAACGTGCGGTGTGGTTCATGGACCACGTAGACTCGGCCGATGTCTTCTGGAACGCCAGCAGTCGTTTCAGCGACGGCTACCGCTTCGGCCTGGGCGCCGAGGTGGGCATCAGCACCAACAAGATTCATGCCCGCGGCCCTATGGGCATGGAGGGCCTGCTGATCTATCAGTGGCGGCTCATGGGCGACGGTCACATCGTCGCCGATTATGCCGGCGACAACCCGAAACCCTTCACCCACAGGAAATTGCAGAAACGGTTCAACCGTTGAGACATCCGTCGACCGGCGCGCCATCGCCAACTCTTTGTTCAACGCCGCCGACCGGGGAGAAACACCATACGCCTATGCCGATCCAACGCCTCAAATCCGCCCGAAGGGTGGTCGTCAAAGTGGGCAGCAATGTCCTGACGGCCGCCGACGGCCTCAACATGGCGGCCGTCGCATCCCTTTCCTCTCAAATCAGCGCCCTCATCGACCGGGGCTTGGAGGTGCTGTTTGTCTCCTCCGGCGCCATGGCCTCGGGGCTGCGCAAACTGGGGCTCGCCAAACGGCCCGACGAGATCCCCAAGCGCCAGGCCATCGCCGCAGTGGGACAGAGCGGCCTGATGAACGCCTATGAGAACGCCTTCGCCAAACACGCCAAACGCGTGGCCCAGATCCTGCTGACCAGCGACGACCTGAGCAATCGCAAGCGTTATCTTAATGCGCGCAACACCCTCAACACCCTGCTCGAATGGAAGGTGGTCCCCATCATCAACGAAAACGACACCATCATGGTCGAGGAGATCAAGCTGGGGGACAACGACAACCTGGCCGCCATGATCACCCTGTTGATGGACGCCGATTTTCTCATCAGCCTCACCGATATCGACGGTCTTTACACCAAGGACCCGCGCACCCAACCCGATGCCCGCCTCATCCCGCATGTGTCGGTCTACAACAAGGAGATCGAGTTGTATGCCAGCGACATCCCCGGCGCTTTGGGCCGAGGCGGCATGCTGAGCAAAATCAAAGCAGCCAAAAAGGTCAACGCGGCCGGGGTGCCCATGATCATCGCCAAGGGCGACAAACCCGATATCCTGATGAAACTCTTTTCGGGCGAGGCGCACGGCACCTATTTCGAACCGCGCCGGAAAAAGCTGAACCGCCGCAAATGCTGGATCGCCTACACCCTCACGCCCAAGGGTGCGCTCACCATCGACAGCGGGGCCGAACAGGCCGTGCACCATCGCGGCAAGAGCCTGCTGCCCAGCGGCATCGTCTCGGTGACGGGGGATTTCCGGGAGGGTGCGCCGGTGGCCATCAGGAATTCAAGCGATCAGACCATCGGCGTCGGATTGGTCAATTATAGTGCAGCCGACATCCGGGCCATCCAGGGCATGAAGACCCAACAGATCAAGGCCCGCCTCGGCGGAAAGCCTTACGACGAGGTGATCCACCGGAACAACCTCGTGATCACGGCCGGCGACGAATAGGTGGCATGTACGCCGTCATGCGGCGTCTCGGGGCAGCAGCCGTCCGTTTTCCATAACCATCACCCGATCGGCGATCCGCCGCACCTGCTCCAGGTAGTGCGAAACCATTACCATCGTACACGATTCTTTCTGGTGGGCCAGCAGCGCCTCAATCACTTCACACGCCCGCAGGTCCAGGGAAGAGGTCGGCTCATCGAGCAGCAGCACCTCGGGTTTCAAAATTAGCGCCCGGGCAATGCACAGACGTTGTTGCTGGCCCCCGGAAAGCTCACGGGCGTCCTTGTGCAGACGATCTTTGACTTCGTCCCACAAGAAGGCCTGCCGTAACGCCGCCTGCACCCGCTCTTCCATCCGATGATCCCGTTTTTCGCCGGCCAGCTTCAAGGGAAAGGCCACGTTCTTGTAAATGCTCATCGGCAGCGGATTCGGGCTTTGAAACACCATGGCCACGCGGCGACGCAGCCAGGTCAGGTCGTATCGATCCTCATAGATGTCCACCAATCCACCATTCAAATGAATGCGGACCGTTCCGGCCAATCGTCCAACGGTTGGGCGCTCCTCCTGCCACAAACGATTGAGCGTCATCAAGAGGGTCGTCTTGCCCTGGCCGGATGGCCCGACGACCGCAGTAATGCAGTGCGTGGGAAAAACGGCAGTCACACCGTTCAGAATCGGTGCGCCGCCATAATCGAACCGCACGTTTCTCAATTCGACTTTGGGAGCAGGCGCTTCGTTCATCTTCATACTCGCTCGAACCATCGTTGGGACAATCTGCGTTGCAGCCAAAAAGCGATACCGAATAAGAAGGCGCACAACAACAGCAAAATAATGGCGGCCCCGTATCCGCGGGTCAGTTCGTCGGCGTCGGCGTATTGTGCTGAGATATAGTAGATGTAAAAAGGCAAGGCTTCGAAATTGCCCCAGATCGATTTCGGGATACCGGCCGAAACCACCACACCGGTGAGCATGATCACGGCGGTATCTTCTGCGCAGCGACCGATAGCCAGAAGAATCCCCGATAAAATGCTTTTCAAGGAATGGGGCACCAGGACATGAAATATATTTTGAAATCGTGTCGCCCCCAGCGAGGGGCCGATCAATCGCAAATCGGCGGGAATCGCCTCCAAGGCAGCCTGGGTGGTTCGGATGAGATAAGGCAGTACCAGCACCGCCAGCGACAACGCCGATATGAACAGACAGGGGTAAATTTTACCTGAAAAGCGATGGTGCAGGAAAATGGTGATGGAAAAACCGAACAGGCCCACAACAATGGAAGGCATGCCGGCCAGGATGTCGAAAAACAGGCTCAGGAGGGAATATAAGCGGCCCGTGGCGTATTCTGCCAGATAGATCCCGGTCGCCAGTCCCACCGGCAGGGCCATACCCACCGAAAGCAATACCAGCGCCAGGGTGCCAACCATGGCCGGGAAAAGGCCGTCGAAGACCGGGCGTTGAAGCATCAGCGCGGCCAGCACCGGTGTCTCGCCAAAAACGAGCTCCCGGCCGATACCTGCCCACCCCCGTACCAACAAAAATCCGATGACCGTACCGGTTGCAGCCAAGAGAAGGAGTGTACTGCCCCAAACCCATACATGAAACAGTTTAAAAGCATGCCGCATCATGGCCGCCTCCCCGGCAGCCGCATGGTGAGGCGTACGCCCAGGACCAGCAACGTGGTCAGGACATAAAGGGTCAACCCGCATAGAAAAAGGGTCCTGAATTCGGGACTGTCAAAATCGGCGGCGATGATCAAGGCGATGTGCGCCGTAAGCGTGCGTGCCGAATCGAACACATGATCTGGGAAGGCGACTGCATTGCCGGCCAGCATCAAGGCGATCAGGGTGTCGCCGAGGGCGCGACCCAGACCGAGAAGCACACCGGCCAGAATACCGTTCCGGGCCTGAGGCAGCACGACAAAAAGAAATTGCTGGGCGGTGGTGGCCCCCAACGCGGCGGCCGCCTGTCGATAGGTGTGGGTCACACGTCCAAAACTGTCGCAAAAAAGCAGGATCATGGTGGGGGACACCAACAGCGCCAGCATGAGGGCGGCCGTCAACAGCGAAAAGCCGGATCCGCCTCCGAAAGCCTCGCGAATCAGGGGAACGAGCAGAAAGATGCCCACGAAACCATAAACGACCGTGGGAATCCCCGTCATCATGCGAACCACGCCGTGCAGGAACCGCCCGACCGGTCCCGGGGCCGCATCGCTGACCAGGGCGGCACATCCCAAGCATACAGGAAACGCCGCGGCGACCGCCAAGATGGCGAGGATGAAGGTGCCGATGATCATCGGCAGGATGCCGTAGCTCTGGTGAATCGGATCCCATGCGCCGAGCAGGGTGCCGAACAACCGGCCGCTGGTCAGTATAGGGTATCCCAAGAGAGCCATGAATATGAAAATGGCCAGCGGCACAGCCGCGCTGATGATAGCTGCGGCCATGAAGCCGTACTTGGTCAGAAATTCGCTACGTGTCATTTCACGGGAATGAATCCTCTGTCACGGACGATGGCCTGTCCCACGGGGCTGAAGAGAAAATCTAAAAAAGCTTGGGCCAATGGGCCGGGATCGCCCTTGGTGTTGCTGAAAAGTCCACGTGCGACCGGATAGTCGCCGCTCACGACACGCTCCATCGTGGGCGCCACGCCGTCCAGCGCCACCGCCGACACGCTATCATCGATATGCCCCACGGACACGTAGCCGATGCCATAAGGATCATTGGAAATAGCCGCTTTCATGGCGCCGTTGGAGACCACGACATTGGCTTTATCGAAAATTTCTCCCTTGCCGAGCGCCTTCGTCCAGAAAACTTCTCGGGTCCCGCTGGCAGCATCGCGGGTGTAGAGGTTTATCGCCTTGTCCGGTCCGCCGATACGCTGCCAATTGGAAATCTTCCCGCTGAATATCTCCTTGAGTTGCGACTCGGTCAACGCTTTCACGCCGTTTTGGGGATGCGCCACCACTGCGACCCCATCGATGGCCCATTTGAACATCTTGAGACCGTACTTGCTCACCTCACCCTCTGTGGGTTGGCGTCCCGAGTTGCCGATATCGACCAACCCTTCGCCCACCTGCTTGATCCCCACCCCCGAACCGCCGCCGGCAATGCTGATGCGGACCTCAGGATTCGCGGTCATGATCGCCTTGGCCGCCGCTTTCATCACCGGGATGTGGGCCGTGCCGCCGGATATCTTGATCTCTCCCTTCATGCCCTCGAAAGCGGCCAACGGATCCGCAAGGCTTGCCGGCATGGATACAAAAAACAACAAGGAAATCAAAAAAGAGAGAATCACCAACGTCTTCAAAGACTTGTACAACATCGCAGCCCTCCGGTTCATATAATGGCTTTGTTGAACTTAATGTATTTGCTGGGGGTATACGAAACAATGGCCAGCAGCTACCACAGGGGGTGAGAGAAATCTAATGGAAAGGTCCGATAACAAATCAGGGCTGCAATAGAAAATTTCGATATGTAAAGGTTTTCAATAGCGCAGGCGATAGTACATCAGTCCCAGCCACTCGTGCAGGGCGGCCGATGTGCCTGCCAATGCGGTCGCGCTGGGCAGCCAGTGATGCCAGCTGTAGACCTTTCCCGGGTAGGTGGTCAATGCACAGGGGAAGGGCGTGACCTCCAGACCGGCCTTTTCGAAGGAGAGCCGAGCGCGCTTCAGATGATAGGCGCTGGTGACCATCAGCGGTTTTCGAAAACCGTGCCGCTCGCAAAGCTGCTTGCTGTAGAGCGCATTTTCATAGGTATCCCGGCTTCGATCTTCCAGCAGAATATGCGCCGCCGGCACTCCCAGGTCCACCAGGAACCGTTTTGTCAAAAGCGCGATCGAATCGGCTTCGGAATAGACCCGGCCGCCCGAAACGATGATGGGCACCTGCAACCGGCGATAGAGGCGCGCCGCCGTGACCATGCGCTCCATGGTACCGGGCCCCGGGGCGCCCTTGCCGGAAAGGTCGGCCACATTCTGGTAGGCGGCGCCGCCCAGCATGACGATGACATCCGCCCGGATCTCTTTGGGAAGGGCCGCCTCCTGCTCCAATCCCCCCACCAGCAGATCCACGGTGGGAGGTACGGACAGGCCCCAGATCATGCCCCCCATTATCAAAGATAGCCATGCCCCGGCCCAGGATCTGCGGCGAATGCACCACAGGCCGACCACCGCGAGAAGCAGGACGAACAATCCCGGTGGCAGCAGAAAGGGCGTTACCCATTTCTTCACCAGAAACATGGGAGGATCACACCGTCACTCCGCCGTCCACGACCAGCACCTGCCCGGTCATGAAAGACGAGGCCTTGGAGGCTAAAAACAGCGCGACACCGGCAATATCGATCGGTTCGCCGATGCGCCTGAGGGGGGTCGCCGCCAGGCGTTTGTTGAGAAATTCGGGGTTCTCCCACAATGCCCGCGCGAAGTCGGTCTTGATCAGGCCCGGTGCGATGGCATTGGCCCGGATGTTGTGGGGACCGTACTCCAGGGCGATATTGCGCACCAGGGCGATTTCGCCCGCCTTGCTGATGCCGTAAGTGCCCAGCGCCTCCGAACCGCGCAGGCCGGCGATGGAGGAGACGACGATGATCGACCCGTCGCGACGCTGGACCATGCCCGGCAGTACCATGTGGCAAAGCCAGTGGGTGGATTTCAGGTTGGTGTCGATGATTTTGGAAAAGGCCTCATCGGGGATGGTGGCCGAAGGGCCGTGATGGACATTGCTGGCCGCGTTGCAGACCAGGATATCGATCTGCCCCATGAGTGCGATGCTTTGATCGACCAGGGCCTGCAGCTGATCCTTGTGAGCGATATTGCAGGCCACTGGAAACGCCCGCCCCGTCCCGCCGGCGGTCGCTTGGTTGATCTGGTCGGCCACCTGCGCGCACACATCGGACTTGCGGCTGGAGACCACCACTTCGGCCCCCTGCAGCGCCATCTGCTCGGCGATAGCCCGGCCGATACCGCGCGTGGCGCCGGTGATCACTGCCTTTTTCCCTTTCAAATCAAACATCTCCTGCTCCTTCAATCGACATATCACGAAAAATTCACGCGGAGCATATACTTCCGGCGACGAAAAATACTCGCCGTTACTTTGCGGCCTTGGCTTTTTTGGATTTTTTCAGGCGGCACTTGCCGGTCGTTCCACGCCAGACCTTGCCACGTTTCGTACGACGATCTCCCTTGCCCATTCGACCACCTCCTCAGTGCGTTTTTTAAAAATGGTTTTAATAGCATGCTCTTGAACGGCTGCCAAGTACAAATCAAGTGGGCATGGCGCCGCCTGTCCCCCGGGTTAAAGCAAGGAAAGGGCAAAGATGGCCGTGTTGCCCAGCACATGGATGGTCAAGGGCACCATCAGATTGCGACTGGTTTCATAGGCCAGGGCGAAAACGATGCCCCCGACCACCTGGGTGACGGGCAGGCCGTGAACGGAATGCAGGGCCACGAAGATGGCAGTGCTGACGATCAGGGCCGCCCAGACGCCCCATCTGCGGAAGAAGGTGTACAGCACGCCCCGGAAACAGATCTCCTCGGCCAGGGGGGCCACCCATCCGCCGACCAGGAAGAACAGCGCCGTTTCCATACGACTTGCGGGTAAAGGCGTGTGCAACAGGGCAAACGGATCGTTTCCGATCAGGAAGATCACGGCCATGCCCAAAGCCGCCGCTAGCGCAAACCCCAGGGACCACCAGGCTCCCTTTATCAACCCCGCACTCCACGTGGCCGGGGCCCAACCGATGGCCGCCAACCCGCCTTCCAAGCGCACAATCAGAACAAGCAAAAGAACGATCTGGCACAGCCGGGTCAAGCCGAGCAACACCAGGGGAGAGACCTCCATTTGCCGAATGAGCCATCCCGCCGCCGTTTCCGTGGCGATCAAGACCGCCAGGGCGGCGGCCAGGGTCAGGGGCCTGATGTGGATCGGGTCTGACGCCATCCGAGCCTCCTCATCGCACGATACCCGTACCACTGGGTATACCAGTGGTCCGACCGCACCATTTGCGCCTCAATGGCCTTGACCGCGGTCCGATTGCCGCGCTGTCCCAAGGCGTAGTAGGCCTGACATACCACGTTGGGATGCGGATCCTGCGTCAAACGCAATAAATCCGGGTAGGTGGACGGATGCCGACTCGGCCCCAAGGCCCTGGCCAGCCAATAGCGTTCGACCACCCAGGGGCTTTCCAGCAAGCGTCGATACTCGGAATAGCGGGCGATATCCATGCGTTGGTCTTCAATGCGCCGGAGGGCGGCCACCCGCCTTGGCCACGAGTCCGCCGTCAGGGCCCGGCCGATCTGATCCTCGGGCACCTCCTGGGAGCGGCTTATCAGAAGCGGTATCAACAGTATCACGCCGATGGCCAGGCAGACGGATGACCGCATCCACAACACGGCGTCGGCGCTCACGAACAAACCGGCCAGGCGTCCGATTCCCCCGTCCACCATGATATACAGCAAGATCGGAAATCCGACCAAAAGGCCCAAGAGGGCCATTCTCCGGAAGGGGTTATAGCGGTCCGCCGATTCTGAAAGACGTCTCAGCCACGGGCGTGGATCCTGGCGGAAAGCGGTTGTGTCCGCCTCGACGGCCGCACCGTTGGGCGAGACGAGCCGCAATTGCCCGTCTTGAAAATGAAGTCTCACATCCGCAGGAACGGCTTCCGGCACAGGCAGCACATCGTACCGGGCCAGCAGATCGACCCAGGCGGCCGTTGCATGGGGATCCAGATCAGGATCCAGGTGGCACGTTCTCAACGTCTTCTGCTCGAAGGATTTGAAGGCCTCGGCCGCAAACAGCGTGTACCGGTAGTAAAAATCGTTCACCTGTCGTCCCGCGGTATTGGAAAGCAATAAATGGTCTCGAATGGCGGTGAACAGCTCCCGATTCAGCTGTGTGGACCAGAGCAGGATCAGCAACAGCAATGCGATCAGCGGCAGATACCACCGCCTGGGAGTTGACGGTTCTCCGGCCGCGTCATGTCGCCACTGCATGGCGGCCAGTGCGGTGGCGAGGGGTGTGCAGGCGACGAACAGGGTCGGTACGAGCGTCGGGCCATCCAGATTGACGGCAATGAGAGCCGCGGTCCAGATCACAGCCCCTGCCACCAACCACCAACGGCGGCCGCCACGGCATCGCCGTCCGAGAAACAAAAAGGCCGCCGTGGCCAGGGTCAGGCCGGTTCCCACGCTGAGGGTAAAAAACAACCCACCCCAGAAGGCGGCGCCGAATGTCTTGAGCGCAGCGGCCGCAGACCCCGACGGGATGGCCAGCCAACCCGCGGATTGAAGGGCTTGGACCCTGTCGGCCAGCACCAGGTTGGCGTGCCACACAAAAAAGAAGGCAATGATCTGGGCCGTGGCCAGACCGGCGGTGATGGGAAGCAAACATCGGCTGCGAATCACAAGGGTTTTCAAAAACGAAACATCGTCCTTTCGTCGGATGCCATGGTACGACCGGCAAATCGCTGATTGGCGATTGGAAATCGAGATATAGCCCAAATAGCGTGACAGGTCAAAAGCGGCCGCATGGATAGATTTCAGAAACATTGCGCATGGTTTACAACGTCGGCCGCCGTGTGGTAAAAACAGCTTCTCCCTTTCAGCCAGGCGTTCCTTATAAGCGTTGCGCACCGTAAAGGAGTGGTACCCATGATCACACCCGTCATCTTGGCCGGCGGTTCGGGAACGCGCTTGTGGCCCTTGTCCCGCAAGCTCTACCCCAAACAGTTCATGCAGTTGGTGGATGATCGTACGCTGCTGCAAAACACCCTTCTGCGGCTCAGCGCCCTGGCGGAGGTTCGCCCCCCCATCATCCTGTGCAACGAGGCCCATCGCTTCATCGTGGCCGAACAGCTTCGCCAGATCGACATCACACCGGCGGCCATCGTCCTGGAACCCGTCGGTCGAAACACCGCACCGGCCCTGGCCGTGGCCGCGATCATGGCCGAGGCCCGGCAAAAGGAGAGCACATTGCTGGCCCTGCCGGCCGACCACCATATCGAAAACACCGAGGGACTCCTGGCCACCGTCCGAAAAGGAGCCATCTATGCCGATCGCGGCCATCTGGTCACCTTCGGCATCGAACCGGACGCAGTGGAAACCGGCTATGGCTACATCCGCAAAGGCGAATCCTTGGAAACGGAAGATACCGCAGCCAAAGGGCCGCGTGCCGGCGTCTGGGCCATCGACCGGTTCGTTGAGAAGCCGGACCGGGACACCGCCCGCCGGTATGTGGAATCCGGTGAATACTGCTGGAACAGCGGCATGTTCATGTTCAAAGCCGGCAAAGTGCTTGAGGAGCTGGCATCCTTTGCGCCCGACATCGTGTCGGGATGCCGGCAGGCCGTGGAGAAAGGCCGCATTGACCTGGATTTCTTCCGTCTGGACAAGCAGGCCTTCGGCCGGTGCCCGTCGGATTCCATCGACTACGCCGTCATGGAAAGAACCCAGGCGGGCGTCATGATCGCCCTTTGCAGCCCGTGGAACGATCTGGGATCCTGGGAAGCGCTCTGGCAGGCCGGCGAAAAGGACACCGACCAGAATGTGATTCACGGGGACGTCTGCCTCCAGAACGTGGAGCGCTCGTTCATCCACGCATCGAGCCGGCTGGTGACGGCCGTGGGATTGATCGATCATGTGGTGGTCGAGACCAAGGATGCGGTGTTCGTGGCCCCCCGCCACCAGGTGCAACAGGTCAAGGCCCTGGTCGACCAGTTGACCCGCATGGAACGGCCTGAAACAGTCACCCAGAAATTGGTCTACCGCCCCTGGGGCGCCTATGAGGATGTGGACATCTCCGAACGTTTTCTGGTCAAGCGCATTACCGTCAAACCCAAGGCCAAGCTCTCGCTGCAGAAGCATTTTCACCGTGCCGAGCACTGGGTGGTGGTCAAGGGGACGGCCCTGGTGACCCGCGGCGACGAACAATTCATCCTCAAAGAAGATGAATCCACCTACATTCCCCTGGGAACCCTGCACCGCCTGGAAAACCCCGGCAAGATCCCCCTGGAACTGATCGAAATCCAGTCGGGCAGCTACCTGGCCGAGGACGATGTGGTGCGCCTCGACGACGTTTACGGACGTCACAACGATGGGAACGATTGAGGAAAACACGATGCAGACGATTCTGGTGACCGGCGGCGCCGGTTTCATCGGCTCCAACTTCATTCGGCACATGCTCGCCATCCGGCCCGAATGGCGCGTGGTCAACCTCGACGCCCTGACTTACGCGGGCAATGCGGCCAACCTGACGGACCTGGAAACCGATCGACAAAAACGCTATCGATTTGTTCATGGCGACATCAACGACAGCGAACGGGTCGGCCGGCTCCTGGCCGAAGAACAACCGGCGGGCGTCGTCCACTTTGCGGCCGAATCCCATGTGGACCGGTCGATCCACGGGCCGCTGGCCTTTGTGCAGACCAATGTGACCGGCACGGCCCGCCTGCTGATGGCCTGTCAGCAGATGTGGGAAGAGGCCGGCCGGCCGGCGGCCTTCCGCTTCCTGCATGTCTCCACCGACGAAGTGTACGGCAGCCTGGGACCCACCGGACATTTTACCGAAGAGACGGCCTATGATCCCTCCAGCCCCTACTCGGCCTCCAAGGCGGCATCCGACCACCTGATGCACGCCTGGCATCGCACCTACGGCTTTCCGGCCATCGTGACCAACTGTTCCAACAACTACGGCCCCTACCAATTCCCGGAAAAACTCATCCCGTTGATGATCCTCAATATCATCGAGGAAAAAGAGCTGCCGGTTTACGGAGACGGCCGCAATGTCCGCGACTGGCTGTATGTCATTGACCATTGCGAGGCCCTGGCCACGGTGCTCGAAAAAGGAAGTCCGGGCGAAACCTATAATATCGGCGGCGGCGCCGAACGGGCCAACATCGATGTGGTTCAACAGCTCTGTACCCTCCTCGATGAGCGCCTCGGCCGCAGCGGGGCAACCCGTAGCGAGCGGTTGATCCGCTTTGTCACCGACCGGCCGGGACACGACCGACGCTACGCCATCGACGCCGGTAAAATCGGACGGGAATTGGGATGGCGGCCGCGCTTCCAATTCGAAGCGGCCCTGGCCGAAACTGTGGCGTGGTATCTGGCCCACCGGCAGTGGATCGATTTCGTGCGCAGCGGCGAATACCTGCGCTGGATCGACACCCACTACGGCGCGACAGGAGGAACAGCCAAACGATGAACGTCATCCCGACCCAGATTCCCGAGGTGCTGATCGTCGAACCCCAGGTGTTCGGTGACCCGCGCGGCTATTTTCTCGAGACCTATCAGGGGAAAAGATATGAAGCCGCCGGTATGGCCGACACGTTCGTCCAGGACAATGTCTCCTTTTCCCGCCGTGACACCCTGCGCGGCCTGCACTTCCAGCATCCCCGGGAACAGGCCAAGCTGGTCCAGGTGCTGTCCGGCGACATCTTCGACGTGGCCGTGGATGTCCGGCGCGGGTCGCCCACCTTCGGCCGCTGGGTCGGCGTCCACTTGAGCGCCGGGCAGCCCCGGCAACTCTATGTGCCCAGGGGATTTGCCCACGGCTTCTGCGTGCTGAGCGATACGGCTCTGTTCATGTATAAATGCAGCGATTACTACGCCCCGGCGCACGAGGCAGGGCTCTGCTGGAACGATCCGGATGTGGGCATCGCCTGGCCGGTCGGCAAGCCGCTGCTCTCCGACCGCGACCGCGCCTTCCCGCGGCTCAGGGATGTGGATCCCGAACGCCTGCCAACGTATGAGGGTTAAATGCGACTACTGATTGTGGGCAGCAACGGCCAACTCGGCCATGACCTGATGACACAGGCCCGCCAGCGCGGCTGGTTTGCCACCGGCGCGGATATGCCCGTTTGCGATATCACCGATCGGCAAAGCGTCGAAAGGGCCATCGAATCCGCGGGGTCGGCCGACGTACCGGCCGACGAACCGATCGATCTATTGATCAATGCCGCCGCTTACACGGCCGTGGACAAAGCCGAAAGCGAACCTGAGATCGCGTTTGCCGTCAACCGGGACGGCGCCGATGTGCTTGCGCGGGCCTGCCGTGATCATCGGATCCCCTTGATCCACGTCTCCACCGACTATGTGTTCGACGGGCGCCAGACCCACCCCTATCGGCCCACCGACCCGGTCAACCCCCAGGGGGTTTACGGCAAAAGCAAGGCCGAAGGCGAAGCGCGCATACGGCAGATCTGGGAAAGGCATGTCATCGTGAGGACGTCCTGGCTCTTCGGACGGCATGGCGCCAATTTCGTCAAGACCATGATTCGACTGGGAAAGGAACGCGAAATCCTCCGGGTGGTCGACGATCAGGCGGGTTGTCCAACCTATGCCGGCGACCTGGCCGGCGCGCTTCTGGACGCGGCCGAAGATGTTACCGCGAAAAACGACGGTTGGGGCACCTATCATTATTGCAACGAGGGGGCCGTCACGTGGTATGGCTTTACGCGCCGCATCCTGACCCTGGCCGGCCGCTATGAACGGGTGCGTGTCCGGCAGATCCTGCCCATACCGACCTCCCAATATCCCCTTCCGGCGCCACGGCCCCAATATTCGGTCCTCGATTGCACCAGCTTCGAGGCCAGCTTCGGGGTGACGCGCCGTCCCTGGGAAGCCGCCCTGCAGGAAATGCTGGCCGACATCTACGGGAACGCGTCTTGATACCGTCGGGCTCCATGTGGATAAATAAGCGTGGATGGCTATGTAAAAGGTCAGTGCCGGACGGCGTCACACCTCCACGGCGCAGTGGGGCCCGACGAGCAGCATGCTGTTGGGCATCCAGGCCTGGATCTTTTCCGTTTTGCTTCCGAAAAGCAGCACCTTGATCAATCCATGGCTGTAGGCACCCAGGACCAGTAGGGTATCGTGGCCCACCGCATAGAAGGCCTCCTCGAAACTGCCCCGATCGATTTTGTGCCACGCGCTTACCCGGTCCCCCAATTCATCCCACAGCCCGGCCTGGCGCAGCTGTTCGTCGAAGTAGGCCGCATTGTGTCTTTCCATGAAGGTAAAGAGTTCGACGGGCATGCCTGAATTGTGCCCGAGATGCAATCCCCATCGCAGCGCCTTGTTGGCGTTGTTCGAGCCGGTGTAACAGACCGTAATGCTCGTCCACGGCTTGTAGACCCTGCCAGTCATGAAGACGGGAAAAGTCGAGGATTTGGCAATGCGCCACACCTTGGGCCCCACATAGCCCAGACCGATTTTGGCCGACAAATCACTGATGCTTTGCGGGCAGCACATGTAGGTATAGTGGGTGGGAATGTCGGGCAACTGGGCGGCCGTATAATTCTTTGGTACGAGAAAGGTGACATGAACATCGAAAAGGTCGGCCAGTTGCCGGGCATGGTCGACGGCACTCTCCGGTGACAACAGATAGGATCGATTGAGGTCCACCTGCACCATGTCATGATCGAAATACATCAAAAACTGTTTGGATTCGGGTACATAGATGTGAAGATCGACCCCCAGGGTCTTGCAAAAATGAAGGGACTGCAGCAATGACTCCCGTCCCAGGGGCGTGTTTTGAAATACGTGCAACAGGCGTTCGGTCACGATAGAATCCTTCACTCCGCCGTCCGGCAACGACTTTTTGCGAATCCATCAATCTTGATAAAACTGTAAAAAGTTGCAAAGGCGTCATGCCGGCGACCGCCGGCATCCAGAACATATTGAACATGCAGGAGCATCAGTTTCCGGCCTGTACGATCAGCTCCTTGCGGTAATGATCCAGCAGCGTGGACTTGGACAGCAACCCGACAAAACGGCGATTCTCAACCACCGGCAAGGCCTCCAGATCCTCATGCTCCATGAGCGAGAGCACCTCGGAGAGTTCGTCATCCGGCGCCACGGTAGGCACGTTCGACTCCATGAGTTGTTCGATCATCAGGACGCCGTACATCTGGCGATCGAACAGGAATGGCCGGATGCGATCCACAAAAATCATGCCCTGGTACGCCCCGCTGTGCGGGTCCACCACCGGAAACAGGTGTTCCTTTGACTGCTCGAGAATGGTCAGAAATTCACGCAGCAACATATCGCCGCGCAGGAGCGTCGGCACCTCTTTAACCAATTCGCGTACGGCCAGATCGGATAGCACCCGGGCATCGGTGCCCGGACGGAGAAACTGGCCCCTCTCGATCAGGTCCCGCAGATAGTATGACGCGGGTTCGATATAGTAGCAAAAGGTGGAGGTCAATGCCGAAACGATGATCAGGGGCAGGATCACATCATACCCACCGGTGATTTCCACCACCAGAAAAATGCCGGTTAACGGGGCCTGCAGCATGCCGCTCAACAGTCCGGCCATTCCCAGCAGGGCGAAACAGCCTTCGTTGCTGAGGATCGCCGTGGGCATGATCCAGCTGAGAAAACGGTGGTAAACCAGGCCCACCAGGCTGCCGATCATCAGACTCGGGGCAAAAATACCGCCCGATCCACCCCAACCCAGGGTCAAGGCCGTGGCCAGCATCTTGGCCGCCATGACCAGGATGGCCAGCAGGAGTCCCTGGGAAAAAGTGCCTTGGATCATCTGCTGCACCGAGAGATAGCCCTCGCCCAGTACAAACGGCAGATAGATCCCGAGCAGGCCCACGGCCAGCCCGCCGACAGCCGGACGGACCAATGGCGGAATGTGCGTTCGCATGGCCACCCCATGCATGCCCTTGAGCATTCTTCCCAGCACCACGGAAACCACGGTGGCCACTATCACCACGCCGAAACTGGCGGCGATATCGGGCAACCCGATGGTATAGTGCTGACGAGGAAAAACAATCTGATTCCCCTGGAGCAACCGGCTCACTTCGGTCCCCGCCACCGCGGCGATGGCGATGGGAATGATATTGAACGACCGCCATTCGCCGAGAATCACCTCGACCGTGAAGACCAGGCCGGTAATCGGCGCATTGAAAATCGAAGCGATGGCGCCGGCCGCCCCGCATCCCACCAGCGTGATGCGTTGCCGCTCTTTGAGTGAAAAAAATTTGGCGATATTGGAGCCCAGGGCCGCCCCGCTGATCACGACCGGGGCCTCCGGTCCTGCCGAACCGCCGCTCCCGATGGTCAGACAACTGGACACCAGGCGCGAATAGCTGGATCGAAACCGCAGCAGGCCGCCATAGCGCGATACCGCATAGACCACCTCCGGGACCCCGTGACCGGCGCGTTCTTTCAACAGGACATTGAGAAAGATCGCCGACAGGGTGGCGCCAACGGCCGGCAGAACGACGCCCCACCAGTGATGATGGAATGTGTGTAGCGCCGTGCCCATGAAGTGGAGGGAGCGATTCAAGGCGACCGCCGCCAGGCCACTGCAGGCGCCCACCAGACCGGCCATGGCGATGACAATCAAACGGTCATCGGATCTAAAAACGGCCCATTTGCGCCTGGCCGCTTTCAGCATGCCGCGTTCGCTCATGTTGAATCACACACCCTTATGTACGCTGCGGTTTGAACGATGGGTCATTGCATCTCGGCCAACTTATCCAAGAGCGCCTGGGCAGGCGGCGCGGTCAGCAAATAATCCCGGAACGGACGGTTGCGAAGGTAAAAGGAGATCTTGGACAAAAGGGTCAGATGCAGCTTGGTCGACCCGCTGAGCAGCACCATCATCACGGAAACCGGCTGGCCATCGATGGCATCGTATGGGATCGGTTTGGCAAAAAAACAGGTGCTGATCTGTGGCAGCATCAGGCCGATACCCGGATTGGCCCTGGGATGGGGCAGTGCGATACCATGACCGATGCCCGTGGAAGCCAGTTGTTCCCGTTCGATCAATTTTTCGAAAACGATTTTGCGATCGATCCGCTCCAGGTTGGGGATGTTGGCCACTGCGGCTTGCAAGGCCGCCTCTTTGCTGTCCCCCGTCAGGCCATAAAAGATGCCCCCCCGTTGCATGGCCGGCAAGACGCCGTCGAAGGCCGCCTCCTCGCTGGGCTGCACCGCACCCGTTGTCGCGTGGATGTTGAGTTTGTGCTCGTCGGCCCATCGCTCGAACATCTCTTTCCGGATCACATACTCACCCCGGATGCGCTGCATGGGAATTTTTCCCTGGCGAACCCAGCGGTGAAGCGTTTCCATGGGGATGCTCAGGCGCGTGGCGACTTCTTTTATGGTGAGCTCCACAGGCATGCGTTGCTTCCCGTCCATGATTTAAACAAAAAAGCTAACCCAATACATTTTACCCAAAAAGTCAATCCCATATCGCCGGCAGGGCAGGCGAATTCAACTCTGGAATCGTGGCAAACGGGCCGGGCCAACGCAGTCGTGCCCATCCTCAAACGGAGCCCATGACCGCGCTGCGGCGGTCGCCCCCCTCATGGCGGCGGGAGCCAAGGTCGCGCGCCGAACCGGCCGTGCCGTTTCAGGATGGGCACGAAAGGAGAGCCCACCACTCTGGATGTTCAAATTGACGCTGTCGTTAAAGGGCGCCTACCATCCCCTGGCATTGATGATGTTTTTCAGTTTCGTTTCCATCTGTTTTTCGACCAACACCATTTTCTCGGCCCTGGCCTTGTGAATTTTCTCGGTCAGCGCATCGATATCCGCAGGCTTTTCCACGAAATCCATGGCACCCAGCTTCATCGCCTCGATCCCCTTTTCCAGGGTGGCATGCCCGGAAAGCAGGATCACCTGCAATTCCGGCCTCTTGCGCTTGATCGCCTTCAGGGTTTCCAATCCATCCATACCCGGCATCATCAAATCGAGCACAATGGCATCAAATCCACCTTTCTCGACCTGCTCCAGCGCATCCAGGGCCGATTCTGCCGTGGTCACCTCCATGCCCCGGGCACTCATGCGTTCGGACATGACTTCCAGGAAATCGGTTTCATCATCAACGAGTAAAATCTTTTCTGCCATATGGTGCCTCCTTTCGGCCGCCTACCCATCTGACCCCACTGCGGGCAGACAGGAGATCAACGATTCGTCAGGTTCACGAGAAGCGTCCCGGCATCGGGATCGATGTGACACGCTGCATCCAGGGATTTCAGCAAAGCCATTTCAGCTTCTCCGGGAAAATCCTCTTGACCCGCCCCCTGCAGTCCGGAAAGCGGCGAAAAAAGAATGCGCGTCCCATCCTCGACTTTTTCGGCTTGCAGGTGCAATACCTTCTCCGGACCCAATACCTTTAAACTGAATGTCATACAATGACCCAAAAAGGTCAACAGCCAAAATGGCGCCGTCTTGACCGTCATCGGCGATTCGCCCATCGCCAACTGCAGCGTCGCCTGCTTCATGGAGACTTCCCGTTGGGTCAACGCGGCCAGCAACGAGACGATTTCATTCAGGTCGACCGTGGTCAGCGGTTCGTCGATGCTGTGCCCGAAGCGATTGAGATGTTTGATCAGCGTGTCGGCCCGGCGGGTCTGTTGATCGATGCGATCAGCCACAATTTTAAGGCGTTCGGGTTTAAGCGGTGTGCCCTTTTCAGCCATCAACAGATAATCGTTCAGCAAGCCGGCATTTTCCTTGATGATTGCCAGCGCGTTTTTCAGCTCGTGGGACACCGATGCCGTCGTGCGGCCGAAAAACTGAAGTCCGGTCCAGCCGGTCAGGTCCGTAGTGGTGGTCATTGATCGCCTCCGATGTCCCCGATCAACTCCTTCATCCGCTTTAAAAGGTCCTCGATAGCCACGGGCTTGACCATATAGCAGGTTTCACCCGCTTTGCATTTGACCTTGTTGAAGTCCATTTCCGATCCATAGCCGGTCACGAAGATAAACTTCATGCGGGGATGACGTTCGTGGAGGCGTTCCCTGAGTTCCAACCCGCCGATCTTGGGCATTTTCACGTCCAGTATGGCCAGATCGTAATCGACCGCATCGGCTTTATCGAGGGCTGCGTGGGCCGTAGTCACCCAATCGGCCTGGATACCGCGCAAATCGAGTCTTTCCGCCAGGGCAGAAGCCAAATCCACCTCGTCATCAACCAGCAGTACACGCATCATCTTGTCCTTTCCGGGGCGGCATGGTCATCGGCAGATGAATTTCAAAGGTGGTGCCCACGCCGACCTCACTGGACACCGCGATCTCGCCGCCGATCTCATGCACCAGGCTATAGGTGATCGAGAGCCCCAACCCCGTGCCACCCTGCCCGGTTTTGGTAGAGAAAAACGGTTCGAAAATCCGATTCAGATCCTCCTTTGGGATGCCGCAGCCGTCGTCGCTGATACGCACGCTCACGCCCCCCCCGGGGCCCGTCGAGGGAGCCACCTGCACGTTGATATGGCCACCGTCGGGCACCGCCGCACAGGCGTTGTTGACGATGTTGAGAAAAATCTGCTGCAGTTTGCCCCGATCGCTGTGGATGTTCGCAGTTTCCGGAGACACCTCTATGCTGATTTGGACCTCCCGCACCTGGGCCTGCTTTTCGATGAAACTGAACACCTCATACGCCACCTCGCCCACATTGATCTCTTCGACCGAAGCCTCCAGGTTGCGGGCAAACGTCAACAGCCGCTTGGTGATCCGTCCGGCCCGTTTGACCGAGGCTGAGATGGCGTCGACCAGGCCGATCAACTTCTCATCGGCCGAATAGCTTTTCTTGAAAGTAAAGAGGTCCTTGATCAGGCCTGCCTTTTCACCAATAATGGCCAGCGGGTTGTTGATCTCGTGGGCCACGCTGGCCGCCATGCGCCCGATGGAAGCCATCTTGTTGGCATACTCCACATGGTGCAAACTGACGAGACGTTTTTCGTCGGCCACGTACATGTTGTTGACCATATAGGTGGCCGTGCCGAGGATCACCCCCAGAATCAAGGTCACGCTGATGACCAGAAACAGAATCAGCCCCAAGCGCGTGCGGTGCCAGGAACGCATCAGGTCCTGCTTCTTTTTGACGATCATCAGGATGAACGGGGTGTCTTGAATGAAACGATAGCCAATCAACAGCTTTTCGCCATCGGGATTGACCGCGTCGATCAGCTCGGTGGCCAAACTGAATTCCGGAATCGGCAAATCCAAATAGTCCAGTACTTGACCATGATATCGCGAATTGGTCTGCAGGATTCCGTCTCGGTTGATGATAAAGGCATCACCGAGGCCTCCCAGTTCCAGGTTGGCAAGCAGGTCCTCGAACGGCGCGATGCCGACAGACGCCCGTAAAATCTGAAAGTCCCCATCGGGCATGGTTTGCTTGACGGCAATGACCAGATGCGGCACCTGCCGAAAGCCTAGGAAAATATCGCTGACATAGACACCGCGCTCGACCACCTGCCGAAACCAGGGTTGCTCGTGGTAATCCTTGTCATACAACTCGAAATCCCCCACATAGGCCTCCTGCTCGCCGTTGGACCCGATAACGCCCAAATCGACGAATCCGCCCCCGAAGCTCTTTTGGAGCGCATCGAGTATGAACGCCAGACGAATCGGATCGCTGAGGTCATCCGCAGGATTGTCCCGCACAATGAAATCGAGGGCCGCACGTCGCTCGATGAGGAAAAAGCCGATGGCCCGCTGGGTGTTGGCCACCACCCGGGCCGTGGTGGACCGGAACTCAGATTCGAAGGCCTGTTCGGTCATCTTGTAATCGACCAGGGTGATGAATATCAACGGCAGCAAGGCCACCACACTGGTCAGCAGGACCGACCATTTCCAGATGCGGCGATAGTTGAACAGGTATCTGGGCGGACCCGGTAAGTGGTCGGGAATGTTCCAGAAACTTGGTATTAAGTTGCGTACCGGCATGGGGTTCTTCTCATTTTGGCCGACCGTAATGACACCACAGGACGCCTGAGGACAGATTACCGCCGGTTACTTCATATGCTTGTTTTGAATCTTCTCGTTGGCCCGTTTGATGGTCGCGCTGAGTTCTTCCACATCCACCGGTTTCTGCAGATAGGCGAAAGCCCCCAGTTGCATGCAGGTTTCCCGGTCCGCGTCGGAACCGTGGCCGGTCAGGATGATCACCTCGATCTCGGGCTGCGTCTCCTTGACCCGGCGCAATACCTCTATACCATCGATGCCCGGCATTTTTAAGTCCAGGATCATCACGTCCGGTTCATCTTCGCGCACCACCTCCAGGGCCGACTCGCCATCATAGGCCACTGCGGACCCCAAATCACGCATGAGCAGGCGCTCGGACAGAGTTTGCACGAATTCACGCTCATCATCGACCAGAAGAATTCTCGAAGGCATATTAAAATCCTGTTTTCGATAGATGTCGGCCTGGTAAAAGCCAGGACCGACCTTGGTGGTCACTTCCTTTACATTGGGCACCTTGCCGGCAATGGTTTTCAATTCGTTTTCCAGACGGCTGAGCATCAACACGTGCTTGTTGATGGTCAAAGTCACGACACCATCCTTGGCGCTTACGATCACCTGATGTCCCTGGTTGACCAGAGCCACCTCCACTTCGGCGGCCAGCTGAAAATCGGCTAAGGCCGCATCACTCCGCCCCGTACGACGAACGACATCCGAAGCCGCGTTTTTGGCGATGTCGCGGGCAATCTCCTCAGGGGCCAGTTTGTCCGTAGGCAGCACCATGTCATACAGATCCGGTGCCCAGGGATCGGAAATCTCGCGCAGGCTTTGAACCCATGCGGCCCGATCTTCATCCTGTTTATGGATCAGTTTGACGGCCTCCGGTTCCGGCACGTTCATGGTCGTCATGGCCTTGACCAGCCGGGATTTCAGATCGGCGATGAGACAGACGCGCAAAACATGACTGATTCTGGAGGGGATCAGATGACTGGCGAATCCGTTGACGATCAACTCGTCTTCGCCGATGGCCTGGGCGGTCACCAGTCGTAGATAGGCAATGGCCCGTTCACGATCATGGGTAAATTTATTGAACACCGAGGGTTGGGCTGCAAAGGCCCGCTCGACCTTGGCTTCGGACATGCCGGCAAGCTGCCCTGCCCGGGCGATCAAATCGACATCACCGACCAGGCGATAGCCGGTCTGTTCGGCCATGGCACGCAAAACGATCTCTTCGTCACAGAAACTGCCGCTGAATAATGAAATGATGGACATGGTCTTCTCCCATTCACAGTCATTAATTTTCTACGAGATGACAAACAGTCAACAAAGGACAAGTCGGCTCACTACTCTCTTTATGGGCTTGGGGATGCACCGCGGCAATGGCCTTTTCCATGGTCGGGAACAAATGATCCTCACCTATCTTTTCGGGCAAATGGGTGTTGCGCAGCACTCTGAGCACGGCTTCGTTCACACCGCTCAACGAGATGTCCACACCTGCACTGCGCAAACGGTCGATCAACAACGAAAGCGTCTCCTCCCCGGAGGCATCGATATCGTTGATGCCGTTGGCCACGAGGATAATATGCCGCAACTTCTTCTTGTTCCGCAGGATTTCCATCATCTTGTCTTCCAGGTAGCTGGAATTGGCGAAAAAGAGCGGGCCGTCGAAGCGCACCATTGCAATGTATTCACACTCTTTCAAGCCATGGGTGCTGGCGCAGCGCAATGCATCGTCCGCCGCCCGCGCGAGGGATACCACCTTGGGACGCATGCTGTTGTACAAGAAGACACCCAGCGACAAGACCACACCGATCATGATGCCTTTGTCCAGATGGGGGGCAAACACCAGGGTCGCCAGAAACGAAATAATGGAAATCACGCCGTCATACCATTTGGCATGCCAGGCATGCACGAAACCGGAAACGTTCACCAGGCCGATCACCGCCATCATGATGACGGCGGCCAGCACGGACTGGGGCAGATGATACAATAACGGGGTGAAAAATAACAGCACGATCACCACGGTCATACTGGTAAACACGCTGGAGAGCCCTGTTACCGCGCCGGCCTGCAGGTTGACCGCCGAACGCGAAAACGATCCGGAGGTCGGGTAGCTCTTTCCGATAGCGCCCAGGATGTTGGCCAGTCCCTGTCCGATCAATTCCTGGTTGGGGTCGAGGCGCTGTCCGGTCTTGGCGGCCATGGCCTTGGCAATGGAGATGGCTTCCATGAAACCGAGCAGTGAAATGATGACCGCGAAGGGGAACAGGTGTCCCACAGCCGTCCAATCGATCTTGGGAATGGAGAGGGTGGGCACCCCTTTGGGAATGGTGCCGACCACCGCGCCGCCGCCCATCATGGCGACGGCATCCGTCGGTATAGAGGCATTACCCACCTTGATGTGCCAACGGCGGCCGTCGGTTTCGGCCCCGGCCGGCACGGCTTCCGATGGATAGAACCGCAACCCCTGATCGCCCTGAGGCACGCCCCTGAAAATAATGTAGCGCATCCGTTCCCGTGCGACATGGGACTCCTCCTTGAGGCGGTTGATCTTTGCGTTGATGATGTCCATGTCGTGCTGGGCATCGATGGTGCCCAAGGTATCGCCAGACTTGGCCGCCTCGGTCAACACGGCGCTTACCTCGGTGCGCTGTTTGGCGAGCGCCGCGATGTCAGACGTGGCGGCATTGAATGAATCTATCAGCCCCTGGACCTCCTGGGACTCGATTTGGCTGCGATCCACCTTGATGTCGTGCTGGAAACCGATGGCCCAGGAGATCAGGGTGGTCACCACCACTGCCACGAGCACATTGGGTATGCGGGGATTGAGCATCTTGAGCCCGTACATGATGCCAAAGGCCAATACGCCCATGAAAAGGGTCGGCCAATGCGTGTAATGACCGGCCGCCTGGATCACCCGCCAGATGGTTTCGTAATGATGCTCGGCCTGGTCCACATAGACACCGAACATCTTGGAAAGCTGGGAGGAAGCGATGATAATGGCGGCCGCGTTGGTGAAACCGTTGACCACCGGGTGGGAGAGAAAATTGACCACCAGCCCGAGTTTGAGCACCCCCAGCGCCAACTGGAATATACCGACCATAAGCGCCAAGATGATGGCATAGGCGATATACCCTTCGCTGCCGGCCGTGGCCAGGGGTTCCAGCGACGCCGCGGTCATCAACGACACGATGGCCACCGGTCCGGTGGCCAGTTGACGGCTGGAGCCGAACAGGGCGGCGATCATGGGCGGCAAAAACGAGGCGTAGAGCCCGTAATAGGCCGGCATGCCCGCCAGCTGGGCATACGCCATGGATTGGGGGATCAACACGAGGGCCACGGTCAGCCCCGCGATCGCGTCGATCTTGAACGCACCGAATTTGTAGTCCTTGAACCATTCGATAAAGGGGAAAACTTTGGCAAGCATCTTCAGCTCCTGGTTGGCGACACGTGATTTTGTAAAATGGTGCGACACGATTGAACCACATCATCGTAGAGCACACCGGCATCATACAGGTTGTGGGTATGAAAGCGGACCAATCCGTCCACCATGGTGAAAACGATCATGGCCATGCGGCGCGCCGGCCCCTTGCGAATGGAGCCATCCTGTTGGCCGGTCGCGACGGCCCTTTCAAAAATATCGATCAGGCAGTTGTATATCGCCTCCAAATAATGATGGCAGGTGGGGTTGACCCTTGCCAGCTCATAGGCGTCATGGCGGTGCAGCAGCATGAAACGATCTTCCATCTGGGAGGCCATCTGCAGATAAAAGCCGATCACCGCCTCGACCATCTCCAGGCCGCTGGCAAAGTGGTGTTCCCGTCGGTAGCGGGAGAACTCTTCGACGATATCCTCCTGGAATGCCTTCAAGATCGCCAGGAAGAGCTCTTCTTTGTTTTTATAATGATAGAAAATGGTGCCCTGGGCCACGCCGGTGGATTTGGCCAGTTCGGCCATGGAGGCGTCTTTGTATCCTTTGACCGCCAACAGGTGGGTAGCGGTGAGCAAAATTTCGGCCTTTTTGGACATCGCGGCGATCCCGTAAATTTAACTGAGTGCTCAGTCAGTATCTTACGCGTCTCTCGCTGTCAACCGGAATTTTGAAAAATTAATGAGACATATGAGACACTAATGGATCGAAAAGCAACGATACACTGGTACGAATCCATGGGCATGAATCCGTCGGAAGGCAAAATTATCTTGTTTTTGTTAAATAATCTTTTGCGCCAAAACAATCTCCGGAGTTGGCATGTTCGTTGAATTGACGGTTGGAGGTTCCGCAACCCTGACCATAATGAAACTAAAAGGAGAACAACGATGGCAAGATATGAATGTCCGTGCGGCTACGTTTACGATCCAGCGGAAGGCGACGCCGAACACAACATCCAGATCGGAACCGCATTCGAAGACCTGCCCGATGACTGGGTCTGTCCAAAATGCGGCGCGGAAAAGGAATTTTTTGAACGGCTGGAGGAGTGATCGGCATCAGTCGATCCAGCCGCCGAAACGCATCCGCCAGACGACCACGGGTGCAGCGGTGCTCGCCCAAAAGAGAAGTGAAGACCACATGACATGTCGGCCGGCGCGTTGTGAGCGTTGGCGTGCGTCCTGGGACAGGACAGGATAGTGTCGGCCGACCGAAACGGCGACCAGACCGGCCAGGGCTTCACACGTCACTGCGGCCATCAGGCCGTAAAAAACAAAGCCCACGGCATGATGCGCCGTGAGGAAGAAGCACCACGGGCACGGATGGCCGAGCACTTCATAGACATAGGGTGCGATACCGAATTTCAATCCGTTCAATGCGGCCACGAGCCATAGCAGCAGCAAACCGGACGAGATGGCAAGAACGCCCTTTCCGATGCGCCCACACCACCCTTGCAGACCACCCCAGGTCGTCATGGCGCCGCTGGCTGCCATGCAGGACCAGAACCACGCCCTGGACGACAGGAGGTCCGTCGTCCAGGCGGTGACCCACCCCTGGCCGCCAACCTGATCGTAAAGCACCGCGCAGCAACTGACCGGCACCTCCGTTGTCAAGGCGGGCAGGGCCTGGGCCAGGCTCCAGGTGCCTAGTACCATGAGCGGCGACGCCATCAACAGCAACCTCGCCTGCAACAAGGAGAGCCACCCTTCGGGTCGGCAGCCGTCGATCTGTACCACCACGAGCCAAATATAGAGCATTCCCAGGGTCAGCGCCCGATACAGCAGCGTCCGGGCACCGGGCGCACCCATGGCCTGAAGCACGCCTGTTCCGCACATGGCGCCAGGTACGAGGGAAGGCCACAGGTTGCTGATGCCGATCAACAACAGCACAAAAGCCGCGGCCAGGAGCAACACCACCCAACGCCCCTGATAACGGGTCAATTCAAGAGCCCGTTCACACCAGAGTTGCCGGGCATCAAGAGATAACGGCTGCCAGTTCGGCAAGATCCGCAAAAGCCGCCAGGCGGCCCCTATATAGATCAGCCAGGCCGTAATATCGAGAAGCCAGATCGCCAGGGCCGTCGGATGCCAGGTCATGGATCGGGCTCCAGGCGAGATGGGTGCAAACGTAATTTTTGCCCGAATAAACGGGTCTCATCGCGCAGACGCACATCGTGGGAGCAGACCACCACACAGGCGTCATCGGCCGCCGCCTCGGCCAAAAGGATGAGCAGGCTGGCGGTGCCGTCGTCGTCCTGAAAGCTGGTGGGTTCGTCCATCAACAGAAAACGGGGCCGGGTGATCAGGGCCCGAACAATGGCCACCCGCTGCCGCTCTCCGCCGGAAAGGGTTTGCAAGGACTCCCGGCCCGCTGCAGGCAGGTCCAATTGTTTCAAGAGCGCCCCGGCCCGCTGGATCAGCGCCGTGTAGGATGATGCCGTGGGAATGCAGGGGAGCAGCACGTTCTCCATCACCGAAAGATCCGGCACCAGGTTTAAATGCTGAAACACCATGCCCACCTGCCGCCGCCATCGGTCCCGATGAGGTGCGGGCCATCGCGAAACCGGCTGGCCGTCGGCCCATACTTCCCCGCTGGTCGGCCGCAACAACCCGCCCAGCAAGTGCAGCAGCGTGCTTTTGCCGGTGCCGGTGGGCGCGGATATCAGCGTGGCCTGTCCCGGTGCAAACCGGGCTTGAAGCATATCCAGCACCGGTTTACGGCCAGGCCGCGCAAAGCCCAACTGGTGGCAGACCAGTCCCGAAAGGTGCATCAGCGGCCTCCTTCCAGAATGTCGCCGGGGTCGGCACCGGCCGCGCGCCATCCGGTCCAGAAAACGGCCGCCATGAACGGCACGCCGACCATCACCATCGACAGCAGCCACGCGCCGGCACTGCCCGTGGAAGAGAGGTAGAAGCCCGGCGGCGGGCCGCTCCACCCGAACAGCAATTGTGGGACCCAGGTCATGCCGGGCCAAAAAAGCAGCAAATGGGCAGTCAAGGTGCCGATGGCCATGGCCGGGAGCCCCACCAGCAGACCGCGATACAGATGCAGGCGCAACATGTCGGCGCCGGTCCATCCCACCGCCCTGAGCACACCGGTTTCCCAGTTGCGCCGGCCCCAGATCCCGACCGCCACCACCACTGAAAGAATCGCCAGCAACAGCGGCCCGATCCCCAGGCAGGCCATTCCGGTGGCGCGGGAAATATGAGCCAGATGACGACCCAGCTGTTCCTGCCGAGTGGTGATCTGAACGGGCCAATCTAAAGCGGCCGCCAATTCCGGCAGCAATGCCCCTGCTTCATCCGGGTGAAACACATCCAACGCCAGGTCGCTGGCCTGCCCGGGACCAAGCCCCAACAGCGCCCGGACATCCTCCGCGTGCGCCACGACCAGGTCGTGAACAACCGAACCGGCGCTGCGGGGCAGCCGCCCGATGACCGTAAGCTCCCGCGAAACAGAACCGTTCAAGGAGATGTGATCCGGCCTTTCATCCCCTGAAACACCGGGGCCGGCCAAGGCTTGTCCCGGTTGCGGCAGCGAGCAGCCGGACGGCAAGTTGATGTCATCCCGGCCATCGACGGCCATCAGGGTCACCGCGCCTTGCGGGCCGCTCACCACCCCCCACATGCGCGCCCGGGGGCGAAGCACGCCCACCACGGACACTGCCCGGGTCCGCGCCGCCTTGGCATCCAGGGGCAGCCATCCACCGGCGCCCACCCGCCGTACCACCACATGGGGGGCCTGCTCGAGCAAACGGGTGCTGGCCGTGGCCAGGGTCTGCTGCAGCAGGAGCACCAGAGCCGCCAGGGCGGTCACCGCCGCCAGGGCGACAAAAAGGACGAGGGTAAAGGCGGGTTGACGCATCAGGTCGCGTGCGGCCCAGGAGGCCAGGGCCGGAGACCAGAATTTTCGATGTGTGGCTTGTGACATGGCGTGCGGCATCTCGGTCATCGTGGCGACGGATGAACCAGGCGTCCGTCGCGATCCCAATCAAAGAGTGGACTCATTCGCACATCCACGGCCGGCGGCAGGAATTGCGGGTGGCGCTGAAAGGTGCCGGCCGGCCAGAATGCCGGCGATGGGAAATCCAGGGCCGCCATCCAGCGCAGGGCCGCGCGATCCTGCCGGCCGGCCCGCAAGTACCGATCGGCGGTAAGGGTCATAATAGTCACCAGCGGCAGCATTACAGCGATCCATACGAGCAACCGGGCCCGCCGCATCGATTTTTCCATCGTCTCCTGCCCCTCGTTCAGCGAAACCTCAATTTTGAAATTTTGGTGGGAAAAGATCCGACCACAGCTCGTCGTCAACATCCCTGAGCCGAAATACGCGCTGGCCGCCATGGCGCTTCTTGAACGCGGCCACCTCCTGTTCGGATCCCAGGGTCACCAGGGCAGGCCCCATGGGACCAATGACATCGGAGCCGGCCACCCACCAGGCTTCATGGGCGTCCAGGGGCGCACCATTGAAATAGTCCTGCACGACCATTCGCTGAATGCCCTGGACCGGGACCTTCAGGCGGCGCTCGGATTGGCGCCAGGCGCGCAACAGGCAACCGTTG
>DHGT01000101.1:0-9061 GCA_002402905.1 Desulfatitalea sp. UBA4791
GTGGCTTATTCCTTCGGGTTAGAATAGCTGCTGCCCTAATCCCTGGCTTGACAATTCGAAGTGGAGGCCTTAAATATTCCAGTCACATACATAATCATGTTGAGAGGCGCGAGGGAACTGGCCTGACGACCGCCCGGCAACCTGTCCATAAAGGTGCCAAATCCAGCCCGTACAGGGAAACATGAGGTCGGCGAGACAACATGGGATATGTTAGACCTCTCCGGCGCGAGAGGTTTTTCTATTTTAGTACCGACAGACGATCCGAGGAGGATTGCCATGACCGAGACATATAAAGGTTTTTCCACCCAGGCCATCCACGGCGGCCACACGCCGGACAGCGAGACCCATTCGCGCGCCGTGCCGCTCTACCAGACCACCTCCTACACGTTCGACGACACCACCCACGCGGCCGACCTGTTCGGTCTGCGAAAATTCGGCAACATCTACACACGCATCATGAACCCGACCACCGACGTGCTCGAACAGCGCATGGCGGCCCTGGAGGGTGGTGTGGGCGCCCTGGCCGTGGCCTCGGGCCAGGCAGCCGCGACCCTGACCATTCTCACTTTGGCTCAAGCCGGCGACGAAATCGTGGCCTCCACCGATTTGTACGGGGGTACGGTCAGCCTCTTCACCCACACCCTGCCCAAACTCGGCATCCGGGTTCGTTATGTCACACCGGGCGATCTGAACGGCTGGGAGCAGGCGGTCAACGATCGCACCAAGGCCTTTTTCGTGGAGAGCATCGGCAATCCCAAGCTCGACATCATCGACATCGAAAAGATCGCCAAAATTGGCCAGTCCCACGGTATTCCCCTGGTCGTGGACAACACGGTCACCACGCCCTACCTGCTCCGCCCCATTGCCTACGGCGCCGCCATCGTGGTCCATTCAGCCACCAAATTCATCGGTGGCCACGGCACCTCCATCGGTGGCATCATCGTCGACTCGGGCCGGTTCGACTGGGCCGCTTCGGGCCGGTTCGCCGCTTTCCTGGAACCCGAGCCGGCCTACCACGGCCTCAAATTCCACGAGACGTTCGGCAACCTGACCTTCATCCTGCGTGCACGGGTGCTCGGGTTGCGCGACATGGGCGCCGCCATCAGCCCCTTCAATGCCTGGCTTTTCCTGCAAGGACTCGAAACCCTGGCCCTGCGCATGCAGCGGCACAGCGAAAACGGACTGGCCGTGGCCCAATGGCTGGAAAAGCACCCCTGCGTGGCCTGGGTGCGTTATCCCGGTCTGCCCACGTCCCCCACCCATGACCTGAAAGCGAAATATCTTCCCAAGGGGCAAGGGGCATTGGTCGGCTTCGGCATCCGGGGCGGACGCGACGCGGCCGTCAAATTCATCGAAAGCTGCAACCTCTTCAGCCACCTGGCCAATATCGGCGATGCCAAGAGCCTGGTCATTCACCCCGCCTCCACCACCCACGAACAGCTGAGCGCGGCGGAGCAGCAAGCCGCCGGGGTTACACCCGACTTTATCCGTCTCAGCGTGGGCATCGAGGACATTGATGACATCATTGCAGACCTGGATCAGGCCCTGAAACAGGGCGTCAGCTGCACCCTGCAGGGAGATTGAAGGTATCATTCATATGGATCGCAAGTCGGTTGGACGGGTCACCCCCCAAACATTCACCTTCGGCGGCAAGGATGATCCGCTGGTCCTCGAATCCGGTTATACACTGGGTCCGGTGGACCTTGTCTACGAGAGCTATGGCGAACCCAACGCGGATCGCTCCAACGCCATTTTGATCTGCCACGCCCTGTCCGGAGACCATCATGTGGCCGGATACCACGACCCCCACGACCGCCGCACCGGCTGGTGGGACAGCATGATCGGCCCGGGCAAGGCGTTCGACACCCGCCGCTACTGGGTCATCTGCTCCAATATCATCGGCGGCTGCAAGGGATCGACCGGTCCGACCAGCATCGATCCGCGCACCGGCGAGCCTTACGGCCTCACCTTTCCGGTGGTGACCATCGGCGACATGGTAGCGGCTCAGAAGCGCCTCCTGGATCACTTGGGTATCCAACGCCTCTACAGTATGGCCGGCGGTTCCATGGGCGGGTTTCAGGTGCTGGAGTGGACCCTGCGGTATCCCGAAATGGTGCGTTCGGCCATCTGTATCGCATCGGCCCCGCGCCTCTCGGCCCAGGCCATCGCATTCAACAGCATCGGCCGAAGTGCCATCACCCGCGATCCGGAGTGGAAAGAGGGGCGCTACACCGGCAGGGGGCCGGAACAGGGCTTGGCCACAGCCCGCATGATCGGCCACATCACCTACCTGTCCGAAATGCTGCTGGACGCCAAGTTCGGCCGCCGGCTCCAGTCAGCCAACCGGCTGAGCTACAACTTCTCCAGTGAATTCGCCATCGAAAGCTACCTCAACCACAAGGGCAGCGCGTTTACCGAGCGGTTCGACGCCAACAGCTATCTTTACATCACCAAGGCCATGGATTACTTCGATATCGAACGATCCCACGGGCCGCTGAAAGCGGCCTTCGCGCGGATCCAGGCGCGCTGCCTGTTCGTCTCCTACAGCACCGACTGGCTCTTTCCCACCAGTCAGACCAAGGAGATGGTCCGCGCCATGCTTTCCTGCGGCAAACCGGTGTCTTTCATCGACATCGACTCGCCCTACGGCCACGACGCCTTCCTGGTGGAGGAGGAGAAGTTGACCCGTATCGTCTCCGGGTTCCTCACCGGCGTGGAGAAGGAGGTGACCGCATGAACGCCCAATACGTGGACCGCCTCAGCCGCACCGACCGGGATGTGATTCTCACCCTGGTGCCCGAGGGTGTCTCCGTGCTGGACCTGGGTTGCGGCGATTGCAGCCTGCTTAACGAGCTGGTCGCCAAGCGCAGCATCCGCGGAACAGGTGTGGACATCAGCGGCGACCAACTGATCGACGGCCTCGCCTTCGGCCTCAACGTCTACCATGGCGACCTGGACGAGGGGTTGGCCGACTTTCCCGACGATGCCTACGACTACGTGATCCTGAACCAGACCCTGCAGGTGGTCAAGCATCCCCTGCTGGTCTTCAACGAAATGCTGCGCATCGGCCGCTACGGCATCGTGGGCTTTCCCAATTTCGCCCAGTGGCAGCTGCGGCGCGGGCTGTTTTTCGGCGGGCGGGCTCCCAAATCCCCGGCCCTGCCTTTTGAATGGTACGACACCCCCAACATCCGCGTGCTCTCCATCCGCGACTTTTTCGATTACTGCCGCGCCCAGAACATCCGGATCGTGCAGGAGCGCTATCTCATCGCCGGCAAATGGATGCACCGGCTGCCCGTCACGGTGACCAACCTGATGGCCCATGTGGGGATGTTTGTCATCACCCGACAGCAATTCTAACTGAACGCCCTGATCACTCGATTATTCGATTGATTTTAGGGTCTGGCAAGATTATGGTCGCTTGTGACATTGAAAAAGGGGTTATGCCGCCGAAACAACTTGAAAACATGGATTACCATCGCCTGCCCGTGCCGACATGGACACCCAGCTGCAATTTGAAATTTTGGCTCAACCCGACGACACCACCTGCGGTCCCACCTGCCTCCAGGCCGTCTACAACTACTACGAGGACGACATCCCGCTCAAGCAGGTCATCCGCGAAGTCAAGCAGCTCAAAGGCGGCGGTACCCTGGCCGTACTCATGGGTTGCCACGCCCTGCAACGCGGGTACCGGGCCAAGCTCTACACTTACAACCTGGAGGTGTTCGATCCCACCTGGTTCAAAATGAGTCCCAGGGAGATGGGCGAACGGCTCCAACGCCAGATGCGCGCCAAAGTCCACCCTAAAATCAGGTCGGCCAGTAAAGCCTACCTCGATTTTCTGCGCCTGGGCGGAACGATCCGCTTCGAGGACATGACCGCCAGCCTCATCCGCGGCTTGCTCAAGCGCGGTGTGCCGATTTTGACCGGCCTGTCCGCCACCTACCTGTATCGCACGGCTCGGGAGGTCGCGGTGGGCCGTAAAATGGTCTATGACGATATCAAAGGGGAGCCGACCGGCCATTTTGTCGTTCTGTGCGGCTATAGCATGAACACCCGTACGGCCCTGGTAGCCGACCCCTTGTTGCCCAACCCCATCAGCGACAGCCAAATCTACCCGGTGCGCTTGAACCGGCTGGTGTGCGCCATCATGTTGGGCATCCTCACCTACGACGCCAATCTGCTGGTCGTCACCCCCAAAAAGGGGTAAGCCCAAGGAGGAAGTCAAAGTGACCGTTCTCGTGGTCATCGAAAACCCGGAAGAGTGCCCTCTCAATTTCAGTGATGTGGAACCCGTCGCCGCCCGCACCTATCTGTCCGACTCATCTTATGCCGCATTGAAAGGCGTCAAGGTCTTCAACATCTGTCGCTCCTATCGCTACCAGAGCATCGGCTACTATGTCAGCCTGCTGGCCGAGGCGCGAAACCACAAGCCGGTGCCCAACATCACCACCATCCAGGACATCAAATCCATGGGCATCATCCGGCTGGTATCCGAAGAACAGAGCGAGCTCCTTCAAAAGATTTTCACACCCGAAGACCCGCAAAAGCTATCGATCAATATCTACTTCGGCAAGTCCACGGACAAACGCTTCGAGCAGATGGCATCGCGGCTTTTCAAATACTTTCCGGCGCCGTTTTTAAGGGCCGACTTCGGGTTTTACAACAACTGGCAGCTTTCCAACGTCTCGCCGTTGACCGTCAAGGAGATCCCGGTCGAAGAGCGCACCTTTGCCGAATCGGTGGCCTCGGAGTATTTCGCCGGCAAGAAGCTCTATATCCCCAAGCGTTCCATCTCCCGCTACGACATGGCCATCTTATACGATCCGGCCGAGCAGCGTCCGCCGTCCGATGCCCGGGCACTCAAGCGCTTCATCAAAGCCGCCGACGAGCTGGGCATCGGCACCGAGCTGATCACCAAGGAGGACTCCAACCGGCTCTCCGAGTTCGATGCCCTCTTTATTCGCGAGACCACCAACGTGGATCACCACACCTACCGATTGGCCCGCAAGGCCGTGGCCGAAGGACTGGTGGTCATCGACGACCCGGAATCGATCCTGCGCTGCTCGAACAAGGTGTACCTGGCCGAATTGCTGCGGCGCTCGAAAATCCCCACGCCCCAGACCCACATCGTACACAGCAAGAACCTCGAACAGGTCCTGCCGGAAATCAGTTACCCGTGCATTCTCAAACAGCCGGACAGCGCCTTTTCCCAGGGGGTGGTGCGGGCCGAGAACGAGGCGGCCATGCTGGAACAGACCCGTCAGCTGCTCAAGAAATCGGAACTGGTCATCGCCCAGGCCTACCTGCCCTCGCAATTCGACTGGCGCATCGGCATCCTGGACCGCAAGCCCCTGTTCGCCTGTAAATATTACATGGCCGGCAACCACTGGCAGATCGTACGCAAGGACAAGGGCGGCCGGGAAATTTACGGCAAGGTGGAAACCCTGCCCGTGGCCAAAGCACCGTCCGTGGTGGTCAAGACCGCCCTCAAGGCCGCCAACCTCATTGGCGATGGCCTCTACGGCGTGGATCTCAAACAGGTGGGTAAAACGGCCATGGTCATCGAAGTCAACGACAACCCCAACATCGATGCCGGCTACGAGGACGATGTACTCCAGGATGAGCTCTACACGCGCATCATGGAGGTCTTCTTGAAACGCATCGAGATGCGCACATCGGGCAGCCGCAACGCATGAGCGATACCCCCCTGCACCTGTTCGACGCCATGGGCATCGAACTCGAATACATGATCGTGGATCGCCGGGACCTTTGCGTGCGGCCCGTGGCCGATCGGGTCTTGATGGCCGCGGCCGGCGACATCGTCTCGGAGATCGAAATGGGGCCGCTGGCCTGGTCCAACGAATTGGTACTGCACGTGATCGAACTCAAGACCAACGGCCCGGTCCACGCCCTGACCGGCCTGCGTCGCACCTTCGACCAGCACCTCGATCGGATCAATGGCATGTTGCTTCCCATGGACGCCAGGCTCATGCCCACGGCCTGCCATCCCTGGATGGATCCCCTGCGCGAAACCGTTCTGTGGCCCCACGAGTACAGCCCGGTCTACGAAGCGTACGACCGTATCTTCGGCTGCAAGGGGCACGGCTGGTCCAACCTGCAGAGCATGCACATCAACCTGCCCTTTCACGGCGACGATGAATTCGCCCGGCTGCACGCCGCCATCCGCCTGCTGCTGCCCGTCATGCCGGCCCTGACCGCCGCCTCGCCGATCCTCGACGGCCGCCCGACCGGATTCATGGACGCCCGCATGGAAGTCTACCGCCACAACGCCGAGCGCATTCCCTCGATCGCCGGCAGGATCGTGCCCGAACCGGTCTACACCCGGGAGGATTACGAACGCCAGATCTTCCGGCGCATGTACGCCGATATCGCCCCCTTCGATCCCGACGGCACCCTGCAACATGAATTTCTCAACTCCCGGGGCGCCATCTCCCGCTTCGACCGCGGCGCCATCGAGATCCGGGTCCTCGACATCCAGGAGTGCCCCCGGGCCGACCTGGCCGCCGCCGCCCTGATCACGGCCGCCCTCAAAGATCTGTGCAACGAGCGCTGGGTATCGCTGGAACGTCTCAAGGCGATGGCAACCCAGCCGCTGGCCGACCTCTTTCTCCGCGTCATCCGCGATGCCGACCAGACCGTCATCGAGCAAAAAGACTTCTTACAGGCCGTGGGCATGCCCCCCTCAAAGATCCAGGCCAGGGAGGTCTGGCAACACCTGGCCGAAACGGCCCTGTCCACGGCAACGATCGATCCGGACCTGAACCAGGCCCTCGAAAGCATCTTGGCCAAAGGGTGCCTGGCCCGGCGTATCAGCAAGGCCACAGGCCCCGCTCCAAGCCGGGAAAAGCTGCAGGAAATTTATGGTGCCCTGTGCGACTGTCTGGCCGAAGGAGAGCTGTTCCAGTGAAGACGCGGACCCTGATCATCACCTGTGAACACGGGGGAAATGCCATCCCCCGACCGTATCGCGACCTTTTCAAGGGCCGGCGCAACCTGCTCGACTCTCACAGCGGCTACGATCTGGGGGCCCTGGCCATGGCGCGCCGCATGGCCAAACGGTTCGGCGCGCCCCTTTTCGCCGCCACGCGCTCACGCCTGCTGGTGGACCTGAACCGCAGCATCGGCCATCCCAATCTCTTCTCAACCATCACGCGCACCCTGGCGGCCACAGAAAAAGAAGATATTCTTCGAAAGTACTACACCCCCCATCGCGACCCGATTCAAAAGAGCGTCTCCGAATCCATTTGCAGCGGTCGGGCGGTGCTGCACATCGCCGTTCACAGCTTCACACCGGTCCTGATGGGCCGCAGCCGAAATATGGACGTGGGCCTGCTTTACGACCCGGCACGACACGGCGAACGAGGCTTTTGTCGAACATGGAAAAGAGAGATACAGGCGCGCAGCCCGGAATGTTCGGTCCGCTGCAACGCCCCCTACAAAGGCGTCTCGGACGGCCTGGCCACCTTCTTTCGAAACCTTTTCACCCGCGACTATATGGGCATCGAACTGGAGTTGAACCAGTATCACTATCAGCAGGGACCGGCGGCCTGGGGACGATTGGGCGGCATGGTGCTCGATGGGCTCGAAGCGGCTTTGATGAACCTGGACATCAACTGAAGCACGGCCTCCGGCTGTTCCAGGTGGGGGACGTGGCCGCAGCGGTCGATCAAAGCCGGAGTTGCCGGCCCGCCCGACCTGGTGACGATGGCCTGTACCTGCCGTTCGGTGGCGTATTGATCCTCTCGCCCCTGGATCACCAGCAGAGGTGCGCTGATGGCCGGCAGGGCGTATTCGATATTCCAGTCTGCGAACCAGTCGCTGAGCCAGGTAGCGCTCCAGGCGCGAAAGACCGCTTGGCTCCTTTCGCCGTGGTACTTGGCCAGTCCGCTCAGCCGGCCGTTTTCAAAAGCCGTCACCGCCGCCCGGATGCCGTCCAGAGTGACCGATTCCACGAACACGTGGGCCGCCTCGGTAATGATCCCGGCCAAATGCGGCGGCCTTTCGGCGCCATGCAAGAGGGCGATGGTCCCCCCATCCGAGTGCCCCACCAGAACAATAGGCCGTTCCGGTATGAGCGCCGCGATTACCCGAGGCAACTCCTGCAAGGCATAGGCGTGCAGGTAGTGAACCGTGCGCGGCGCGGCCGCCGGTGAGGATCCGCCATACCCCAGGCGGTCGTAGACCAGACCGGCGCAACCGGTGAGCCGGCAGAGCCGCCGGGGAAAATGCTTCCACATAGCCGCGCACCCCAGGCCTTCGTGCAGAAACACCAGGCAGGGCAGATCTCCATCGCCGTCGATGAACTCGTAGTAAATCCGCAGATCGTCATGTAAGGTGATATGCGCCAACAGGGGCTCTCCCCATACCGCCGGTTGATTGCATGCGGCCGGCACGCGCGGCTATTTTTTCCTTCGGGACCTCAATAGACTGCCGATCCGGCTGCCGCAAACGGAAAGCAGCGGCACGATCAACAACGATGAAATGAATCCCTGCACAATGGAAGCCGCGGCCCAGCCGGGAATTTCGTCATACTGGCGCCAGTAGGCAAAGAGGCTGCCCACCTGGAGATACACGGCGACGGCGACCGCGCCGATCACGAACAAAAGCACTCTGGGGGGCGTGGCGTCCGAATAGAGGCCCAGAAGAAAAGCGAACAGAAAACTCAACAGAAATGCCGCCATATGAGAATAGAGCATATTGGCCACATGCTTGATCAGCATGGGATGGCCACCGGCGTTGATCGTCCTGAACGACTCGATGAACAGCGGCGATACGAAAAAATGAAACAAGTAGATCGTCAGGCACCACGAGAGCAAACCGGTGCCCAGCCACAGCAGTCCAACCGACCAATTTCTCATTCCGCTATCACCCGTCGTCATGGTCCATGCGCTCGCTTCCAAATCCGTGGTCAAAACCCAGCAGTTCTAACTGAATGTGATTCACCCTGAAGGGCCTGCATTCCAGAAGGTGTTTGACAAAAAAAATCGCATGGCAACGGTTATGGCAGGCCCAGGTGGGGCAGGTGGCCAGGGCCACG
>DHGT01000101.1:9144-12413 GCA_002402905.1 Desulfatitalea sp. UBA4791
CCACCCGGGCCGGGTTTAATGAATGGCATTCAGTTAGAATCGATGGTCAAAACCGGCACCCTTTGAAAAATCCGCGCCAAAGGTATATGACGACGCCATGCAGACACCCGAGGCCGTCATCCCCTGGCACACCCCGTCCCTCTGGAACGAGGCCAATGCCGCGCTCGCCCATCTACTCGATCACCGCAGGCCGGCGCTCCAAGCCGCCCGCCGGCTGGCCGATCAGATTCGCGGGCGGCTCGCATCGCTGTTTCCGCTCATGGTGGATCTGTGCCATGCCACATGCCCTACCTGCTCTGATATCTGCTGTCAACACGCCTGTGTCTGGATCGATTTCAAGGATCTGCTTTTTTTGCACCTGGCCGCCGTCCCGCTGCCCGAACGCCAACTGCGCGAAAACCGCGGCGATCGCTGTCGCTATGCCGCCCCGCACGGCTGCAGCCTCGGCCGCCTGCAGCGCCCCTTCGTGTGCACCTGGTATCTCTGCCCGGCCCAGACCCGAATCCTGCGGGAACACCCTGCGCCATGGCACCAGACGCAAACCTGCCTGCAGCACATCAAGCAGTTACGCCGTCAGATGGAGAACGCTTTCATCCAGGCGATCACCGGCTGAAATGAATCTTACCCGACCGTCCGTGCTACGGCGCTGCGTTCGCATCGGCCGAAACCTCACGACCCGCCTTGATCGCCGCGATGCGCCGATCCTTTGCCTGCCAGAGTCCATTGACCCATTTCTGAATCTCGCTCCGGAAGCCTGCATCTTCTTCATAACTTCGGCCGACCACATTCTCGGGGATAGGTACAACCGCCACATGCACCGTGATGTGAGGCACTTTCCCGCTGAGCAAATCCCAGAAGTGCACCGGCGGGACGTTTTCCGGATAGACGATCGTCACGTCCAGAACGCTCGACAGATAGTCTACCATGCTGGAGAAGACCAGGGCCACGCCCCCGGCGCGGGGCACGAGCAGATACTCGTATGGCGAGTTTTGCTTCGCATGTTTTTGATAAGTAAAACGGGTCCCCTCCAGAAAATTCATGACGGAAACCGGGTAATCCTTAAACTTTTCGCACGATTTGCGCGTCGCGGCCACATCTTTGCCGCGCATCTCCGGATGCTTCTCGAGAAAGTGGCGCGAATGCCGCTTCAGGAACGGAAAATCCAGCGCCCACCAAGCGATCCCCAGCAGAGGCACCCAGATCAGCTCCTGTTTCAGGAAGAACTTGAGGAAAGGAATGCGCCGCTTGAAAACGTGCTGCAGAACGAAGATGTCCGACCAGGAAATATGATTGCTCACCACCAGGTAGGAGTGGGCGAGAGAAAGATTTTCCACTCCCCGGACATCCCACCGGACCTTGTGGATGATGGAGAAAATAAAACTGTTGCATTCAATCCACACGTTGGCGATGACGACCAGTATGCGTGAAATATGGCGCCGGAAGCCTTTGTGGGGAACTAGCAATTTGATGAGGACAAACAGGTATAAAATGCCACACCACCAGATGGTGTTGAGACTGAACAACAGCAGGGTGAGCCCTCCCACGAGGAGCGGCTGAAACGATTGGGTCATGATATTTTCTCCTCGCAGACAGAGGGCGAAAAGCCTTTTTGAAAGTATTAGAATAAGGGTTCATCTAAGAACTATTCTCGACATCTACCTCGCCACCCACCCCCCGCAAACCGGAAAAACCTGGCCTACGAAGCAGTCCGCGCAGTCGCTGCACAGGTATGCGGCAAATTGCGCGTCTTCCCGGGCCGAAACCAGGCGCCCCAGCGGCACCTCCCGCTTGAGCCGCTCCTGGAAACGTGGATTCTCCTGAATCTCCGGAGGAAAATAGGTGGGGTTGTCGACAAAGTTCTGGGCGATGAGGTTGATTTGAACGTTGTGCGGGGCCACCTCGATCCCCACCGCCTGCACATAGGCCACCTGGGCGCCCCGGGCCGCGCTGTAGGTCGATGCCCGCTTCATGCCCCGCAAAGCCGATGCACTTCCCATGACCACGATCTTGCCCCTGCGACGCTCGATCATCTGCGGCAGAACGGCACGCACGAGGCGGGGCAGGGGATCGACCAGGGCGGCGAAGGTGTCGCGCCACTCCGTTTCGGTCACATCGGTCACCGGTGTTGAGGGCGCCGGGATTGACAGGTTGGCAACGAGCACATCTATACGACCGGCGTCGGCGACAACGGCTCCCGGTGCTTCGGGAGGGACAAGCGAAGCCGTGCTGGCGATGACCGTGGCGCCCTGTTCGGCCAGCACGTCGCAAATGGCCGGCCCCATGAAAGCATCGGCCTGGGTGACGAGAATCCGTTTATCTTGAAGTGTTCTATGGGTCACGCGATCTCCTCCAATGATTTGAATGGGCATCAACCGTCTTGCTTGGGCTCACCGCGCAGATAGGCGATCCAGTAAACGCCGGCGACCAGGAGGGTCCCGCCCACAATATTGCCCGCCGTGACAAAAAGCAGGTTCCAGGCGGCGCCGGCGATCGGAATCGTTGCTTGCATGTCTATCGCCAAACCGAAAGGCAAAAAGAACCAGTTGGCAATCGAGTGCTCGAAACCGATGGTCACGAAAGCGGTAATGGGGAAAAGAATCGCCACGATCTTGTCTGCCACGCTGTGCCCGCCCATGGTCAGCCAGATGGCCAGACAGACGAGCGCGTTGCACAACACCCCGCGGGCAAATGCCTGTCCAATAGAAAGGCCAGCTTTGCTGCGGGCAATCTGAACGGCCGTTTCGGCCACGGCGCCTCCGCCGAGCGTACCGACATCGGCCCACACGACAAAGAGAACGGTTCCCATGCAACCGATGACGTTCCCGATATAAACGATCACCCAGTTGCGCATCACATCGCGGGTGCCGATCAAACGGCTGGCCCAGGCCATTGCCAGAAGGTTGTTTCCGGTAAAGAGCTCGGCGCCGGCAACGATTACCAGCACCAGACCAAGAGAAAAGCTCAAGCCGCCGAGCAGGCGGGTCGCCCCGAAACCGAGACTCGACCCTGTCACCACTACGGTGTAAAAAAACGCACCCAGCGAAATAAACGCACCGGCGAGCACAGCCAGTACGGACAGGGTAATGGTGTCGGTCTGCGCTTTCGAGACCCCCAGGTGTTGGACCAAACGGGCAATCTCGCGCGGCGTATATGCGTCCGCCAAGTATGGTTTAGTATCCATATTCAGGAATCCGTCTCGGGTTTACCCGGGACTGAAGCGCCTTGAAGCAAAATTGACGCCACAGTAAAAAGCCCAATATCTGCGTTGT
>DHGT01000132.1 GCA_002402905.1 Desulfatitalea sp. UBA4791
ATACGGAATGGTCTTGTGGTAACTTTGACAGTGAGCGATTTGATCCCGAATCGATCAACTGGGAGCTGATGAAATACCTCCGCTGGTCCCGGGACAGGTATCAAAGCTGGGGAGGAGTTGAATGAAGAAGGATAAGGATAAAGAAATACAGAAGGCTCATAAAAAAGAGACGGCCATTGTTCGCTCTTCTGCAGCCGAATATCTGACCTTTGTCGCCGCTGGAGGCGGTTCTGAAGCCAGCGTGGAAATGCGCTACGAGGATGAAAATATCTGGCTGACCCAGAAGATGATGGCGACCCTCTACGACGTCTCGGTGCCCGCCATCAATCAGCACCTGAAGCGTATTTTTGCCGACAACGAACTGACGAGGGAGGCAACTGTTAAGCAATACTTAATAGTTCAAACCGAGGGCAGCCGGGAAGTCCGGCGCGAGGTTGAACACTACAACCTCCAGGCCATCATCGCCGTCGGCTTCAAGATCGAGAACGAGCGGGCGGTGCAGTTTCGCAAATGGGCCAACCAGATCGTCAAGGATTACACCATCCAGGGCTGGACCATGGATGTGGAACGCCTCAAACGCGGCGGTAACCTGACCGATGAGTTTTTTGAGCGCCAACTGGAAAAAATCCGGGAGATCCGGCTTTCCGAGCGCAAGTTCTACCAGAAAATCACCGACATCTACGCCACCGCGCTCGATTACGACCCCACCGCCACGGCCACCAAGCGGTTTTTCGCCGCCGTGCAGAACAAGATGCACTACGCCATCCACGGTCAGACAGCGGCGGAGGTGATTGTGGACCGCGCCGATCACCGTAAGGACAACATGGGGCTGACCCATTGGGAAGGTGCGCCCCACGGGAAAATCCATCGATACGATGTCGCCATCGCCAAGAACTATCTCTCCGAGTTCGAACTGGCGCAGATGCAGCGCATCGTCTCCGCCTACCTCGACATGGCCGAGCTTCAGGCCATGCGCAAAATCCCCATGACCATGGAAGACTGGGAAAAACGGCTGGCGGGCTTCCTGAAACTCTGGGATCGGGAGATTCTGCAGGACGCTGGAAAGGTCTCGGCCGAGCTGGCCAAGACCCATGCCGAGAGCGAATACGAAAAATACCGCATCGTGCAGGACCGGTTGTTTGAAAGCGATTTCGACCGGATGGTGAAGCAGATCGAATCGGTCGGAGATGAAAAACCGGAGGAAGAATAAGACGGTCCACTTGGGGGCTGACTTGAGGGGTGACTTGGGGGGTGAGCTTGCGACAAACTCGCGACACGGCTTGCGACATGCCCTGGCTCAGCGATCAAGTACCGACCAAGTAACCGATCAAGTAGTTTACGGCTCCATCTCCAGCAGAAACCGCCAGACCGGCACGACCTGGATAATGCCAAAACCCACGGGGATGGTTTCATCGGTGCGCCAGGTGACGATGATCCCCTCCGCCACCGCCAGCTCGACCATAGCCTCGGAGAGGGAACGTACCTCGCTCTGCTTGACGCGGGGATCGGCCAGCGAGGCGCAGACCTGGAACAACATGACTGCTCGTTCGTGTCCCGGCACTGTCGGCAGCAGCGCGACAAGGTCCACCTCCCGGCCCGTTTTGGTCTTGTGGTAGAAGATCTCCGGCGTCACCCGGCGCAGGGCGTTGAACACCAGATTCTCCAGCAGGCTGTCGCGGTTGGTGAGGATGCCGGAGCTGACCGAGGCCGCCAGGACATGGTCGATGCAGTAGACCTTGCGGGGATTGACGCTGATCCGAGTCGGCGAGCTGGAATAGATGTTCACGCCGAACAGCAGCCCGGCATCCTCGAATGTGACGAGCCAATCGACCACCGAGCTTTTGCGCACCCGGTGGCCGAGGGATTTCAGGTAATCGGTCAGGTGACTGACGGAATAGAGAGAGCCGGTGTTATCGACCAGCCAGTGGGCCAGATCGATCACCGCCCGAGGGTGGGAAATGTTGTGGCGGCCGATGATGCTGGCGAGGATGGTGCTCCAGTTCGACTGCTGGGCTTCGATGCGCTGGTGCGGGTCGAGGCCGTTCACGCCGGGGAAGCCGCCGACCTGCCAATAGTCCTCGAACGCCTTCTGGATGGTCAGCCGCTGCTTGGTGGATAGCGAGCCGTTGTTTTCGATGCTCTTGCCGTCGAGGAACTCCCGGAACGAAAGCGGGAAGATCCCCCAGGAGACGATCCGGCCGGTCAGAGGGCGGGCGGTCTCCTCCTCCAGTGCGGGCAGCAAGGAACCGGCCACGGTGATCTCGCACTTTTCCGAGCGCACCAAGCGGTCGATGAAGAGCTGCCAGTGCGGGAGCGCATGCACTTCGTCAAGGAAGCAATGTACCGTCACGCTGCCGCGTTTCTGCGGATGGAGCTCGAAGTAGTCCTCCAGGATCAGGTCCGGGTTTTCATGCCGCAGCCAGTAAAGCCGGTCGTCGGCCAAGTTGAGAAAAAGGATGTTCTCGCGCTGGACGCCGCCCTCGATCAACTGCCGGATACGCTGGCGCAGCAAGGTGGTCTTGCCGCTCCCCCTGACGCCGGTGACCACCGAAACCTTGCCCGGCAGACTGCCAATGGCGACACGCCGGGGCAGCAGACCGCCCGGTGGCTCAAGGTTTTGATATTCGGTGATGATTCGTTTCAGGCATTCGATCATGACATGGTCCGGTGCTCCCTGTTCGTGTTGGCAACCGGTGTCATTCATGCTTGGCGTGCCGGAATAAGCAAGTGGTTTGTCGAAACAGCAGACTATTCCATTCGATTCCGTTTTCGGGAACCGAACCGGCGTCCGAAATCATTGCCGGGAACAATCCCGCTTTGCCGAAAACGGGCGTGGATGTTACATAGAGGAAGTGTGGTTTACGCCGCTTCCCGCTCGTACCAGGCGACGATGCCGCCGAGACGCTCCTGCCGCTTGACCGGACCTTTGGATGTGCGCCGGAAATCGGCGGAGATGACGTTATTTCCGGTGCCCTGGTGGGGGCGCTGGGTGTGGTAGTAATCGAGCCAGACACGGTTGATGTGGGCTAACTGGCCCAAACCGAAGCAGACGAAGTGGTTCAGACACTGGTGCTTGCAGGTGCCGATGAAGGATTCGCAAAAGGCGTTGGCCTGCGGCGCTTTCGGCGGAATGCGGATGCAGCGCACCCCGACCTGTTTCCAGAAGGCGTCGAACTGCCGGGTGAACTTGGTGTCGCGGTCGCGGATCAGGTACTTGGTCTCGATGCTGTGGTCGTCGAGCCACATGGTCACATTCCGCGCCTGCTGCATCACCCAGGCTTCATCGGGGTGAAAGGTCGGCTGGCTCAGGTAGACCCGGCGGCTGCCCAGATGCAGGAAGACCAGCACATAGGCGTCGAACCTGCCGCGCAGGGTGTAGACCGGCTTGGTGAAGAAATCGCAGGCCACCAGCGACTCCATGTGGGCGCTGACGAACTTCGACCAGGGAAGGTTGGGCCTGCTCTTGGTCTTCTCGGGAGGCGGCGGGCAATCGGATCGTTTCAGGATGTCGCGGATGGTAGAGAGCCCCACGGAAATGCCGAGCTTTTTCAGCTCGCCGAAGATGCGCTTGTAGCCCCAGGAGAGGTTCTCGGTCGCCATGCGCAGGATCAGCGCCACGATATCCTCGGCGGTGCCGGGGCGGCCAGCCGGGTTCGGACTGCGGGTCATGGCCTTCGGACTCAGCCAGCGACGGTAGGTCTGGGGCTTGACCACTAGCATGACGTCGGCGACGTCGTGGTTGATCTCATTTCCCAGCCGCAGCAGCTCCGCCCGCTCCTCCGGGGTGGGAACAATGCGCCGGTCGTCGATCCGGTCGCGCAGCATCTTGATCTGAAACATCAGCAGCTGCATCCGGACGTCGTATTTCGGCAGGAACCGATGCGCCAGAAAGGTGAAAAGTACGAAGAAAAGATTGAATTTCATGCCCAACCCACGATCCTGCACAGGACGCATATCCTGTTGATTTCAATAGTTTCTAAGCGGTGCATATGTTTCCGCACCCATAGGAAAGACCCGGTTTCAGCCTCCCGGTGAATTCGACCGGAAAGAGGCCGACAATCCATGCCACGGATCGGGTGAAAATACAACGAAACGATGTCGCTGGGAGGCAATAAGACGGGGAAGTTGGAGGGCGATTTTCGGTGTCCGGCCGGACTGCAAACCCGTTACCCTCGTCCGGTGCAGGGAAATCGGGGGAGAAAATCTCTTCCTTTGACATGAACCGTCGCCGGATGTCGGCGAGTTGATTTTTTCATTTCACATCAATAGGTTATGGGGCAAGTCGAGGGTGGAGACTGTTTTGCGCCAGGTCGACGCACCCCCCCTGATTCTCTGTTTTCTCCGGA
>DHGT01000152.1 GCA_002402905.1 Desulfatitalea sp. UBA4791
CCGGCCAGGCGCACCATGTCTTCTTCCTGCACGATGGCCTGGGCTTTCATGAGTTGCTGAAGCACGAGCAGCGCCAATTTGTTGTCCACGCCGAGGGGCAGTTTGGATTTGAGTTCCTCTTTGGACATACCCGGTTTGAGCGGGTTTTTCTGGTGGTATGCTTCGAGCAGGTCGGTGACCGCCTTTTGGAGGTCGGAAACGGCCTTCTGGTGAACGTAGCGCCTCTTTTCTTTGTCGACCAGGATGGCCGTTCGTTTGGAGGTAATGTCCTGGAGGATCCGTTCCAGCTGTTTCTCCGGCAGGTTGGTCATGATCAACAGCTCGCCGAAGGCACAGCCTTTGAATCCACTGTTTTCAATATGCAGGCGGACCACCTCCTCGGGAGGGGCTTCCGTCAGAAGCCGCAGTGCCTCGATGATGTCGGGCCGATGGCGTTTGTGTTTGGGCGGAATCGGATCGAGAATGGCACCGCCACCGATGGTCCGGATTGGGGAATAGCTGCGTAGCACGTAACGGTCGTCTTTGACGAGGGTCACCGGTACATCCATTCTGATTTGGATCGGGGCATGCTCTCCGGGTCGGGCCTCTTCCCGATCGAGCAGCACGACCACTGCCATGATTTCATTGGTGCCGCTGTGAAATCGCACCCGGGTTCTGTTTTTGAGCGGTTTGGCGTTACTGGCCAGATAGAGCAGATCGGCATCCACCATGTAGCTGGGGATTAGCTCTTCGGGTTTGGCGAGGACATCCCCCCGGTTGACCGCCGCCTTTTCCAGCCCCTGAAAGTTAATGGCCGTGCGCATGCCCGCTTCGGCCTGGGTCAGGCTCTGGTTGTGAACTTGAAGCCCCCTGACTTTGGAAACCACCCCCGAGGGATAGAGCATGACCCGATCCCCAACGGCCACCTTGCCCGATATGAGCGTTCCGGTGATCACCGTGCCGAATCCTTTCATGCTGAAGACGCGGTCGACGGGCAGGCGGAACAGGCCGGTAGCCGTCTTGGCAGGGATTTGTTCGCAAATGCGGTCGAGCGTGGCGATGAATTCGGGCAGGCCTTGTCCGGTAATGGCCGACACCGGCACCACCGGTGCCTCATCGAGAAAAGTTCCCCGGGTGAAGTCGGCGATCTCCTCCTGCACCATGGCCAGCCACTCTTCGTCCACCATGTCACGCTTGGTGATGACGACCACGCCGTGGCGGATGCCGAGCAGGGTACAGATTTCCATGTGTTCCCGGGTTTGCGGCATGATGCCTTCATCGGCCGCGATGACCAGCGCGACCAGATCGATACCCGTTGCGCCGGCGACCATATTTTTGACGAACTTTTCATGGCCTGGGACATCCACGATGCCCAGGCGTTGGCCGCTGGGCAGCTCGAGGTGTGCAAAACCCAGCTCGATCGTGATGCCGCGCAGCTTCTCCTCTTTGAGCCGATCCGTGTTGATACCGGTCAGGGCTTTGATCAGTGTGGTTTTGCCATGATCGATATGTCCGGCAGTGCCTAAGATGATTGGCTTCACGACCGATGTACTCCTTTATGCTCGTTATCATTCATCCTCAATGCCACCATTGGCCCGTCTCACTTTTTTTTCCGCCGCAGGTATTCGGTCAGATAGGACAAGGCCACCAGGACGGCACAAAGGCCGATCATGAAGACGACCGATGCATTGGGGTAAAAGAGCCGGGTCAGGACGACGCCGAAAACGACGCCCAGTATGGCGCGCAGAATCAAGATGTGGGTTGGGTTCACAGTCTTCTCCGGTCTGAGATATCAAAAAAACCTAAATTAGCTGTTTTTGGAAGGATGTTCAACCGTAAGGTATGTCTCCACAGACAGAGGGGGTGGGGCGAAGGCCGGACAGAATTGCGACCTGCAGCGCCCAGGGAAAGCGGCCATTTGTGGCTGGGCACTATTTGACCGGCCTGCGGACAAATCGGAGTTGGACCTTCAAAGGGCCGATGGCGATGATATCTTCGTGAGACAGCTTGACCGATCCTTTGACCGCCTTGTCGTTCACCTTGGGCGTGATTCGTCCCTGAACGTAGCTGAGAACGTAATCGTTTCCTCGTTTGGTGATGGTTGCGCTCGGTTGACCCGCAAACAGGGACCATAAACCAGTGATTTTGATGTCCGCATCCGCATTTTTACCTATGGAGACCCCCTTGGCGGTCAACTCGTAATCTTCGCGCACCGAGGAGAGGAACGAAAGATAGTCGAATCCCACCCAGCTCGACTGGGCCTCTTTTCGGTCGAGAACCATGGTTTGATCGGCATTGGCGGCACTCCCCGGGACACCCATCAGCTCATCGGCGGTGGCTTCCATGGAGAGGGTTTCGTACAGGTCCACGATGAGAATGTGTTTGCCGATACTCACCCAATCCTGGTGGGCCAGCCGGCTCTCTTCGACCCGTTCATTATTGACATAAGTGCCGTTGCGGCTGCCCATGTCGGTCAGGATGAGGTTTTGACCTTCGGCGCGAACCGTGGCGTGATGGGCCGAGACGGCCAGGTTGTCGATGACGATTTTGTTGTCGGGATGGCGGCCGATGGTGAGTTGCTGCCCAGGTGAGATTTGGTGGTTGCCGAGCACCTTATTGTTGAAGGTCAAGATTAGACGCGCCATGAGCACTCCTTTGTTTTAAGGCCGATTTGGTTGAACCGCTCCCGACTCCCGTCCTTGTCGCCGGCCCAAGCCAGCCGTTGCTTCGTTGGGATGTCATTCATAATGTGTTTTATGGTTGGATGAATTGCATTGGGTTGGATGTTGTCCCATCAAAGTCTTTCAACTAAAACCATTCTTTCAACCAGTTGTCAAGATTGGGGTTTCGGGACAATAGCGGCTGGATCTGCATGGCCCGGCCATCCGTGTCTAAAAAGGGAATGAATCCTATGATCGAGGTGAATGACCTGTTGCCGGAAAAGGCTCGCCATCCTATTCCCTGCCTGGATTATGAGGCGACAGGATCACCACCCGGTTGTCCTCCTGAAGTTCGATTGTCGTGAAGGGATACATGGAGAACCAGATACCGATTTTTTCTCCGCCCGGGCTTTCGATCCATGCACCTTGGGCCGGATCCAACTGCTCCCAAATATCCGGGCGCCATACGAACGCGATCTTGTCGGCGAAGTTGGGGGTGTTGGGGGCCACCGGTTCCCATATGTTTGTATTGATGCGGTATCTTGGATCGATTCCGATAATGGCGTAGGGCATATCCGATCGGCCGTTGGTATAGTAGCGATAATAGTCGGGAACGCTGTTTTGCCTGAACCACAAAGTGACCTCCGTATCCAGGTATAAACGTCCATAACCTCCGGACGCGCAGCCGAGCATCATGAGAATGCCCGCCACGAGCAAGGCCGTGGACAGCCGAGCCAGCGTCCTTTTACCCTTGGTTTTTGTGTCGATGCATGGCATGGGCACCTCCTCTGAATTGACCTTTATGGCAGAAAAGTGAGGCGATCTTTTGAAAAGTCAAACGCAACCAAGCGTATGTCAACCCCTTATCCCGTTGGGGTCAGGACGATCTCATCCCATGAGAGCGGTCGTGATTTCGGTTTGAAGGGACGTTAACTCGGCACCAAAAAAATGATCGGCACTTTCAATCACATGCAAACGGGCAGTGGGTTGCCAGTAGGGCAGGAACCTTTGAAGCGGATGGGTGATGATGGCCGCCCGTTGTCTGGAGCGGATCGCCAGGCGTCCTTGCAGCGTGTTGGCTTGCTGATTGAAAAAGATTTCAGTTTCCATAACGATATTCCTGTTCTGTGAATTCCATTCAGTTAGAATCGCTGACGGCGGCTGTGTCGGTTTGACAGTCCGGCGGATTGTCTGTTAGAGCTCTCGTGGCGCCCATCACCATGCTACCTATGCTGCTGTGTTGGTCTCTATCTGCTGCGCTCCGATGTTCAACGATACTGCACCTTCCGTCGTCAGCAACCGCCCCCATTCTCAAGGAGGAAAGATGATTGCCGTGCTCGGAGAAATATTGGTGGACCTGTTTGAAAACTACCAGCGCATCGGCGGTGCGCCCTTTAATTTTGCTTTTCATCTCAAACAGCTCGGGTTATCGGTACGGTTCCTGACCCGGATCGGAGATGATCCCCATGGCCGCGAGATCGGCAAGCTGCTTTCCCGTCACCATTTCGATCTCAATGATGTCCAGGTCGATGACGTCTATCCGACCGGAACCGTTCAAGTTACCCTGGACGATCATGGCGTGCCCCGGTTTGACATCCGTGAGGATGTCGCATACGATTACATCGATTTTGAGGCACTTACGCCTATCCATGGTCCGGACACACGAATGATCTACTTCGGCACGCTGGCACAGCGTTCGGACTTGGCCTTTGAGCGTTTCGACCGATTGCTGTCGCGCAAGGGCGCATCCACCAAAGCATTTTGTGATCTCAATCTGCGGCCGCCCCATGTCCGGGCCGACGTCATCGAGGCCTCGTTGGACTATGCCGACATTCTGAAGCTCAACACCGACGAATTGCACCATGTCGGTGGGTTGTCGGGCGGGCCGAGCCAGGAAGAGGCGCTGGTTGCCCATCTCATGAGAACGCATGAGATTGAAATGGTCATTCTGACAAGGGGTTCCAGCGGAAGCACCCTTTTCACAGCGACGCAGCGATTCGACGCATCGCCGCCGCCCACCGGGAAGGTTCTGGATACCGTCGGTGCCGGCGACGCCTTTGCGTCCGTTATCGCGGCCGGCTACCTTTCAGGTATGGCTCTTGAGAGCGCCTTGACGGCCGCAACCTACTTCGCAGGGCAGATCTGTGAATTGCCGGGCGCCATCCCCGATGACTCCTCCATATATGCCCGTTTGCGGAAAAAGATGGAAGGATTAATGCATGACTGATCGTCTTCCCTATGTTCAACTGTTCAGCATTCACGGTCTGATACGCTCGCAGAACCTGGAACTCGGGCGCGATTCGGATACCGGCGGACAAATCACGTATGTCTTGGAACTCGCACGGCATCTCAGTGCCCGGGACGATATCGGTCGGGTCGATCTGTTTACCCGCTTGATCGCCGACAAACGGGTATCACCCGATTATGCCGAGCCCATCGAGCAGGTCACGGACAAGTTTCGCATCGTCCGCATTCAGTGCGGCGGTCGGCAATATATGCGCAAGGAACTGCTCTGGCCGCATCTGGACGAGTATGTCGACAAGACCATCAAATTCATCAAGCGGCAGGACGCCGTTGCCGACATCGTTCACGGGCACTATCCGGACGCCGGTTACGTGGCCATGGAGCTTTCCGAGTTCTTCGGTATCCCGTTTGTCTACACCGGCCATTCCCTCGGGCGCACAAAACTCAGCAAGCTGCTGGCCGATGGCATGACCGATGCCGATATCGACAAGAAATACAAAATCCACCGCCGTATCGAAGCCGAGGAGCAGATACTGGCAAACGCGGACCTGGTGGTGACCAGCACCCAGCACGAGATCGAAGAACAGTATGGGCTTTATCGCAACAAGAAGGTGCCCGAGTACAAGGTTATTCCGCCGGGGATCGACATCGACCGTTTTTATCCCTTCTATCACGATTTGATTGAAGAAAACAGCAAGTCCGAAAATATCAAATATGCCCAGGCATCGATATTGCGGGAACTAAACCGTTTTTTCCCCCATCCGGACAAACCTATAATCCTGGCGCTGTGTCGACCGGACAAACGCAAGAACATTTCCGGACTCGTTCAGGCCTACGGTGAGGATCTGGAGCTTCAGACCATGGCCAATCTGGCAATCTTTGCGGGCCTGCGCAAAGATATCGACGCCATGGAAGAAAATGAGCGCGACGTGCTGACGCGCATGCTGCTGATGATGGACAAATATGATCTTTACGGCAAAATGGCGATCCCCAAGAAGCACGATTTCGATTACGAGGTGCCTGCTCTTTACCGCATCGCGGCCGAGAAAAGGGGCGTGTTTATCAACCCGGCCTTGACCGAGCCGTTCGGCTTGACACTGCTCGAAGCCTCGGCCTCCGGGCTTCCCATCGTGGCCACCAATGACGGCGGCCCCAACGACATCGTCCGGAATTGTGAAAACGGCATTCTCATCGATCCGACCCGGCCCAGGGAGATTTCCGCCGCACTGCGCAAGATCATCTCCGATGCGCCGCTCTGGGAGAAATTCTCCAAAAACGGTATCATGAATGTCAATACATACTATACCTGGCAGAGCCATGCCGGCACTTATGCCGCTGCCATCCGAAAGTTGATCACGGCCAACCAGGCCTCCGACATGGATACCGCCGTTCCATCGGATGCCATCGGTCGGCGCTTGATGTCGCTGCGCTATTTTTTGATTACCGACATCGACAACACGTTGATCGGCGAAGACAACAGTCGGCTCAAGGATCTGCTGGCCGTGCTTGCAGAGCATCGCGAACGTATCGGGTTCGGCATCGCCACCGGAAGAACCGTGGATTCCGCAACGAGGATACTCAAAAAGCACGAAGTGCCGCAGCCTGATGTGATGATCTGTTCGGTGGGCAGTGAAATCTATTACGGCGCCAATCGCCGTTTCGGACAAGGCTGGGCGACCCACATCTCCCATCAATGGCAGCGCGATAAAATCGTCTCCTTGTTGAAGCATTTCGATTTTCTGAGGTACCAGGAGGAAGAGACCCAAAGAACATTCAAAATCAGCTACTACATGGATCCGGATGAAGAGCGGCTGGCCCTGGTGCACGACCGGCTGTTGAGCAACCGGTGTCGATACAATTTGATTTATTCCCATGGTAAGTATTTGGATATATTGCCATATCGTGCCTCCAAGGGCAAGGCTATCCGCTATTTGAGCTACAAATGGGTCATCCCCCTGAGAAATTTTCTGGTCAGCGGGGATTCGGGAAACGACGAGGAGATGTTGCGGGGCGAACCCCGCGGTGTCGTGGTCGGCAACTACAGCGCCGAGCTGGAAGCCCTGAAAGGAATGCGCCATATCTACTTTGCCAAAGCGCCCTGTGCCGGGGGTATTCTGGAAGGCATGAACTACTACCGATTTTGCGAGGAAAACAGGGGGGCGGCACAGTGACGATGCAGAACAGGGTCCAGCTCATTACTTATCCCGACAGCCTCGGCGGCAACATGATGGAGTTGCACTACGTGCTGCGCCGGTATCTGGCCGGCGCCGTCGGCGGCGTACATATTCTACCGTTCTATCCGTCATCCGCTGACCGGGGTTTTGCACCATTGACCTATCATGAAGTCGATCCAATCTTCGGGAGCTGGGAGGATATCGAGAAAATCGGAGAAGATTTTGACCTGATCATCGATTTCATGGTCAACCATATCTCACGGCAATCGGTATTTTTCCAGGATTACATCGAAAAAGGCACACGCTCCGAATATGCGGACATGTTTCTCTATTTCGACAAGCTGAGTCCCGACGGTGAAATCAGCGAAGAGGAGTTGGCCAAAGTATACACCCGTAAGCCGCGTCCTCCCTATACCGTCATCGAACGGGCCGACGGATCCAGGGAGAAGTTGTGGTGCACGTTCGACTACGAGCAGATCGATGTGGATGTCACCTCGCCCAAGACCAAGGAGGTCTTCCGGAATTTTCTCATCCGGCTGGCGCGTTCCCGGGCCAAAATGATCCGCATGGACGCCTTTGCATATACCACCATCAAGATCGGTACCAACTGTTTTTTCCTCGAACCCCAAGTTTGGGAAACGCTCGAATGGTTAAATGAATACGTATCGCCTTTCGGGGTCGAAATTCTGCCGGAGGTCCATGAACACTACCGTTACCACCACAAAATAGCCGAACACGGCTACTGGACCTACGACTTCGCCCTGCCCATGCTGGTATTGCACACGCTGTATCATCATACCAGTGCGCGCCTGCGACACTGGCTGGAAATCTGCCCGCGCAACCAGGTGACCACCCTGGATACCCACGATGGCATCGGCGTGGTGGATGTGGAGGATTTGCTCACGACCGATGAAATCGAGCGAACCGTGCATGGCATGTTCGAAAAGGGCGCTAACACGCGCAAGATCTATTCCGGGCCCGAGTATCAGAATCTGGATGTCTACCAGGTGAACTGCACCTATTACTCTGCGCTCGAATGCAACGACGACTCGTATATCGCCGCACGGGCCATCCAGTTTTTCTCCCCTGGCATTCCCCAGGTCTACTACGTGGGATTGTTGGCAGGAGAAAATGACGTCGAGCTGGTCGAACGCACCAAAAACGGACGCGATATCAACCGCCACAATTACACCCTCGACGAAATCGCCGCCGATATCCAGAAGCCGGTCGTTCAGCGCTTACTGCGCCTGATGGAGTTTCGCAGCACGTATCCGGCCTTCAAGGGCGACTTTCAGATCGAGGAGGCGCCGGATGACCATCTATCGTTGACCTGGCATCTGGCGCCATACAAAACGACCCTTCAGGTGGACTTGAGAAGTTACGCCAGCCACATCCGATATTACGAAAGCCGAAGCCGCCGGATGAAGACCATGGTGGCTTAGAAGTGTTAAGTTTAAAGTGTAAAGTTTGAAGTGAAGGTATCGGGTCGTTCCTTCGACACCTTGTCGCGCAATGCATCGAACACGGCTTCGCCCTCGATATCCGCCTTGTCATTTCCAGCGGCTACCTGCTGAAGCTTGCGCAGGTCGTCAGGATCTTTGGCGTTGATCGGGCCATTGAGCAGGTTCAGGGTGTTGCGAACGAGGCTGTAGACAATCGCTGGGGCGATGCGCTCCGCCGCCGCGCCGGTGCGATCCACGCCCCCCCAGATATGGGTGTGGGGCAGTTGGAAAACCTTGGGCGCTTTGGTGTAGCCGAGCAGTTCGCCAAAGAGGGTCATCACTTCGACAATACCGTCGGTATAGGCGTTGCGCAGCGATTCGCGGCCATCCCGGGCAAGGGCGTCGATGTCTGCATCTTCGTAGGAAAGGTCCAACCCATCGATCAGTTGGTTTTGAACCCAAGCCAGGGTATCGGTTTTCATGCTGACCACCACGTCCTTGTCGCTGAGGATTTTGATGGCGTTGCGGATGCTGACCATCTCCTTGACCGTCGGGCTCTTGCGCATCGCCACATCCTCGATGGTGGTGTGGTAGAGCTTCAGTTCGTTGTCGAACACGAGAATGCGCTGCTTTTCGGCGGTGTCTGCTTCGCAATAGAGATCCAGGTCCCTCTCCCGCCTGTAGGTCAGCGGGGTCATGTCCAGCAGAGCCTTCATGGCCTCTTTGTCGATACGGCCAGGTGGATCCGCGGGTTTCCAGGAGGCGCGCACCTGGTCTGACAACCGATTGATTTCTATCTTTTTCAGCAGGTTTTCTTTGAATCCCATAATTCCTCCTCTCCTTGACCGGATGGTAGATATTTTGTATATGATTCGCAGCCTTTCAGCAAATCGTTTTGTCCGGCAAGTCGCTGCGCAATCGTATGCCAAAAATGAAGGAAACAATGATGGATGAGTATGTCACATTGAATTACAAAGGGGAAACGTATCGATTGCCGGTGATCATAGGGACTGAGAATGAGTGCGGCATCGATATCCTCGCATTACGACGCGATACCGGTCTGATTACGTTCGATCCGGGCTTCGCCAATACCGGCGCCTGCAAAAGCAGCATTACCTATATGGATGGTGAGAAAGGCATCCTGCGCTACCGCGGCATACCGGTCGAAGAACTGGCCGAACACTCCACCTTCAAAGAGACGTCTTACCTGTTGATTAACGGCCGCTTGCCCACGGCGGAGGAGCTGCGCCATTTTTCCATCATGCTCAACGACCATTCCCTGGTCCACGAGGACATGAAGACTTTTTTCCAGAATTTCCCCAGGGCATCCCATCCCATGGGCATTCTCTCCGCCATGGTCAACGCCCTGCGCAGTTTTTATCCGGAGCTGCAGACCACCGAGGAGGAGATCAACTTCACCGTGACCCGACTCCTAGCCAAGGTGAGGACCATGGCCGCCATGTCCTACAAGATTTCCCGGGGCCACACCGTGGTCTATCCCCGTCCGGATCTGGCTTACTGCGAGAATTTTCTCAACATGATGTTCAACACGCCGGTCAAACCCTACGAATTCGTGCGCGAGGTGGTGCGTGCCCTGGAGGTTTTCTGGATTTTGCATGCCGATCACGAGCAGAATTGTTCGACCACTGCGGTGCGCGTTGTGGGCAGCGGGCGCGTCAATCTTTACGCGGCCATATCCGCGGGTATGTCGGCCCTCTGGGGCCCTCTGCACGGCGGCGCCAACCAGGCCGTGGTCGAAATGCTCAGCGACATTTATCGCAGCGGGGGAGACTACCGCAAGGCGGTGGAACGTGCCAAAGACAAAGATGACCCTTTCCGCCTCATGGGTTTCGGACACCGGGTATACAAGACCTATGACCCGCGGGCCAAGATCATGAAGAAGATGTGTGACGATCTGTTGTCGGCCCTGAAGCTGAAGGACCCGCTCCTGGACATCGCCAAGGAGCTGGAGGAGGTGGCGGTTAACGATGCCTATTTCATCGACCACAACCTCTATCCCAATGTGGATTTTTACAGTGGTATCGTTTTACGCGCCATCGGTATTCCTACCAATATGTTTACCGTCATGTTCGCCATCGGTCGACTGCCCGGTTGGATCGCCCAATGGAAAGAGAGCATGGACGATCCCCAATGGCGTATCAGCCGCCCGCGCCAGATCTATACCGGTCCATCTGAAACCCATTATGTGCCGATGGCCAAGCGCAAGGGGATTTGAGAACGCTTGCGATGGCGATGGTTTAAAGGCCGCGATGGTTATTCGAAATCGCCCAAGGGCCGGGCGAACGTGAACTTGGCCGGATAGACCACCATGGCATTCCAGGCATCACCCACATTGCCGCCGAGGGCCGCAAACGGTACGCCGACCACGAACAAAACAAATCCGGCGGCGGTCGCGACGATTCCGACGGGCCTGACCACGACGGCATCTGCCGCCATCGCGCCGGCGTCGATTTGTGGATCGTTAAGTCCCGAATTATTGGTCGCCATGGCCCCGCAGGGCAGGCCCATGACCGCCAAAACTAGAAGCAGCGCGATTAATTTATTGGGTAGCTGATGCATGTCGGCTCCTTTGCTGGAAGAAGTGGTAAAGCGGCGAACCGCTCTGCCTTTAATATTAATTACGTATGACCATAGCAGTTCTTGTTTTCGGTTGCAATCTCTGACCGTTTGACACGACCCTATCGGAAAGGGCTTTTTTGTGCATGAAGCCACCCCCAACGGACCAACGATTCACCTGATCGACGTGGCCGTCGCCTTGCCCGTTTTCGATTCCTATACCTATCGGGTGCCGGTCGATCTATTGCCGGATCTGGCGGTCGGCAAACGGGTGCTGGTGCCTTTCGGCAGGCGCCGGGTGACCGGTTATATGCTCCAATTCACGGACCAGATCCCCGATGCGGCGGTTAAGAACATCGTCTCCGTGCTTGACGACCAGCCGCTTTTCCCGCCTGGAATGATATCCTTTTTTCGATGGACGGCCGATTACTACATGCATCCGCTGGGCGAGGTGATTCAAACGGCTTTGCCCACCGGTATCAACCTGGCCGAACAGGTGCGCTACACCATCAGCGACCACGGACGCCGGGAACTGGGCGGTCAGCCTCTGGCCCCATGGGAACGCATCTTATGCGACCACCTTTTAGAGGGCCCCTGCCGGCCGGCCTTTCTCAGGCGCCTGGCCGGCGACGCCTTTTCCCAGTCACGTCTTGACGCATGGGAAAAGCAGGGTTGGATCGTTCGACAGCAGGCCCTTTCGGGCGGTCGGACGCGACCCAAGACCGTTCGCTTCGCGAGTCTGACCGCAACTCCTTCCCTGGATATGGGGCGGTTATCCTCCGCACGGCGTACGATCATGGAGGTGTTGATGACTCATGGGCCAGTGGCGTTGAGTGATCTCAAGAGCGTTCTGCCCACAGCGGCCCATCTGGTCCGCGCCATGGCCAGAGACGGGCAACTCAGGATCGAGGAGCGGGTCGTCTACCGAGACCCGCTGGGAGATCCGATTACCCCGGACCAACCCCCGAAATTGACCGCCGAGCAGCATCAGGCCGTCACTTCCATGGGGGCGGCCCTGGGAAAGGGGTTTCACACCTTTCTGCTGGCCGGCGTAACCGGATCGGGCAAAACCGAGGTCTACCTGCAACTTGCGGCCATGGCCCTCGAACAAGGACTTGCCGTCCTCGTGCTGGTCCCTGAGATTGCCCTCATCTCCCAGACCGAGCGCGCCTTCCGGGCCCGCTTCGGCGAGTGCGTGGCTCTGTTGCACAGCGGATTGTCCAGCGGCGAGAGGTACGATCAGTGGCGAAGGATCATGGCGGGTGAGGCCACCATTGCCGTGGGTGCCCGCTCGGCCATCTTCGCGCCGTTTGCCGGCACCATCGGATTGATTATCGTCGACGAAGAGCACGACGATTCATACAAGCAGGAAGGGGCCTTGCGCTACAATGCGCGCGATCTGGCCGTGGTGCGCGCCCGCCAGCACGGTGCGGTGGCAGTCCTCGGTTCGGCCACGCCGTCGCTGCAATCCGCCTATAACGCACTTAATGGCAAATTTTCCAAGATCAGCCTCTATGAACGGGTAGACCGCCAGATGCTGCCCCGGATCGTGATCCAGGACCTCACGGCGATTCGCGAAGAGCGCGGCATCCGGCGTTTTCTGACCACCGAACTGTTGGCAGCCATGCGCACCACCCTGGAGCGCAAGGAACAGGTACTGCTCTTTTTGAACCGCCGCGGGTTCGCCGGCAGCCTGATCTGCGCCGATTGCGGCCAGGCCGTACGCTGCAAACACTGCGATATTTCGTTGACCCACCATCAGCAGGCCAACGTCTATCAGTGTCACTACTGCGGCTTCAGCCGGTCCGCGGTCTCCCGCTGCGAACGGTGCGGATCGGCGCGGATCATCGGCCTGGGGATCGGTACCGAGCGTCTGGAAATGGAGATCCAGAAGATTTTTCCCACGGCCCGCGTGGCCCGCATGGACCGTGACACCACCCGGCGCAAGGGGGCCCTGATCAAGATCCTCAAGGATTTGCGCGACCGACGCATCGATATCCTGATCGGCACCCAGATGGTGGCCAAGGGCCACGACTACCCCAACATCACCCTGGTGGGCATCATCTGCGCCGACCTGTCGCTGAGCTTGCCCGATTTCCGGGCCGGAGAGCGCACCTTTCAACTGCTGGCCCAGGTGGCCGGTCGCGCAGGACGCGGCAAGGTGCCGGGCCATGTAATCCTGCAAACCTATAACCCGGCGCACTTCAGTATTACCACGGCCCGTGACCAGGATTACGACGAATTTTTCCGGCAGGAGATCGAATTCCGAAAAGTCTTGGGGTATCCGCCCTTTACCCGCATGGTGCAGATCCGCATGACCGGGCCGGACGCGCAGCGTCTGGCCGCTTTTGCGGAGCGGCTGGGCGAAGCGGGTCGGCAGATGCTGGCCCAACGTCCGGTCGATGGCCGGGTGGAGATCATGGGCCCCATCGAGGCGCCGCTGCACCGGATCGCCAATCAATTCCGCTGGCAGATGTTGCTCAAGGGGCCGGCTGTCGTTCCGCTGCATCGGTTCGTACGCGAGCTGCTCGCCCACAAGGAGGTTCAGGCGAACAGGGGTCGCATCCACGTCGGCGTGGATGTCGATCCCGTTTTTCTCATGTGAACGAATCCGGCACGGCCGTACCGGAGATGTTGATTACCGATTGATATCATTTGGAATAAATTTTGTCCGGCTTGACAATCAATAGCGCTCGGCCTATAGATTTGGCATGGAAAGCCGATAGTGAGTCGATCAACGGAATGCAAAGGAGAAGGAACTGCCCGATGTTACACAAATTCACCCATCTTACGATCATGCTGGCCGTCTCTTTGTTTGGCCTGATCGGGTTCGTGGACAACGGCCTGTGCGATACACGACCGGCCGCTCAATCCCAGGAGCCGGCCCAAACCGCCAAGACACCCAAAGTGTATTTTCCCGACCCCATCCACAAGTTTGCGACGGTCATGGAAGGCGCCGTCATCAAGCACGACTTTATCGTCGAAAATCAGGGCGACGCCCCCCTGGAGATCCACAAAGTGCAACCCGATTGAGGCTGCTCGGTGGCCTCCCATTCGGGCCAGATTCCTGCCGGCGGCAAGGGAAAAATCAGTGTGGTGGTCGATACCGCCAATCGGGGCGGCCAGCTCTTGACCAAAAGATTTCGTGTTTACACCAATGATCGCCGGGAGCGGCAGACCGTGCTCGCGGTGAGCGGGCAAGTGAACGCCTATATCATGGTTTCGCCGGCCCGTGTGCGACTGGTCGGCCGGTTGGGCGAAACGCTTTCCCAGCAGGTGCGCATCGTACCCCAGGGTTATCCGTTTGCCATTCGGGAGGCCAAGGCCAGCAACGGCGCGGATATCCGCATTTCCATCGAACCTGCTGGCCAACCGCCGGCCGGGCAGGGATTTGTGCTGACCGTGACCAGCACCCGGCGTGAAGCCGGCAGCTTCGGAGACTATATCCTGATCCAAACCGACCTCAAGGAGAAGCCGACCATCGGCATTCCCGTGAGTGGTCGGCTCTATGCAAAGCAACCCCCTGAAAAGTGAGCCATATTACATTGAAACCGAATGATCTGAAAGTGGTGGCCTTCGATTGCGACGGCGTGATGTTTGATTCATCCCGGGCCAATCGGGCCTATTACGACCATATTCTGCAACACTTCTGCCGGCCGCCCATGACCGATGCCCAGTTCGCCTATGCCCACATGCATACGGTCAGCGGTGCCCTGGCCCACCTGTTCGAAGACTCCGACCTTCTCGTCGAGGTGCGCGCTTACTGCCGCGAGTTGAGCTACATGCCCTTCATCCCGCACATGGTGATTGAACCCCATCTCAAGGAGTTGCTCGCATTTTTGCGTCCTGCTTATGGGACCGGCATCGCCACCAATCGGACCAACACCATGGCCCGTGTGCTCGAAGTGCACGGGTTGACCGATTATTTCGATAAAGTGGTGACGGCCAGCGATGTCCACAATGCCAAGCCCGACCCGGAGCAGCTTCTGGTGCTTCTGGACCATTTTCAAATCGAACCGTTGCAGATGCTCTTCATCGGCGATTCCGAGCTCGACGCCATGGCCGCCCAAGATGCGGGCGTTCCTTTCGTCGCGTTCGGCAACCCCGCCCTGGAAGCCGAGGTGCATTTGCAGAATCTGGGGCAGCTCAAGCGGCTTTTGACAACCTGAAGCGATTGAAAAAAGATCGGCCTCTTTCGATATCGTCAGCATGCTGCGACATCGCAAGAGGCCGATAAGAACCTTCCTCCGGCAAACAGGCGGGCTAGGCTAGGAGGCGGGGAGGAAGGTAAGGGCTTCTCAAGAAGGCTTGAGGCTACTTGAGTTTGCCCAGAATGGCGCTGGCAATCGTGTTTTTCTGGATCTCCTTGGTGCCTTCATAGATTTCGGTGATCTTGGCATCCCGGTAGAAACGTTCCACTTCGTACTCTTCCATGTATCCGTAACCGCCCAGCAACTGGATCGCCTCGTCGCACACCTCGACGGCGGTGCGCGCCGCATACATCTTGGCCATGGAGGTCAGCTTGGGATCGATACGTCCCTGGTCGAAATTCCAGGCCGCCTTGTATACGAGCAGGCGGGCGCACTCGATCTTGGTGGCCATGTCGGCCAGCTTGTGCTGGGTCGCCTGGTATTGGGCGATTTTCTTGCCGAACTGCTCACGCTGCTTGACATAGGCCAGGGCGCGGTCGAAACCGCCCTGGGCGATCCCCAGGCCCTGGGCCGCGACCAGGATTCGGCTTTCGTCGAAGAACTCGAGCAGGTGGTAGAAACCTTTGTTCTCCTGGCCGACCAGATTTTTAATCGGAACGCGGACATCCTTGAAGGTCACTTCGGCCGTATAACTCAGGGTGATGCCCATCTTCTTGCCCACATCCTGATAGCCCACGCCCGGCCGGTCCGCCTCGACCAGGATCATGCTCAGTCCCCTGTGGGATTTGGCGGCATCCGGATCGGTCTTGCACAGCACGTTGTAAAAACCGGCCAGCGGGCCGCTGTTGGTGATAAAAATTTTGGAACCGTTGATGACCCACTCGTTCCCGTCCTTGACCGCCGTGGTTTCCACGGTGGTGATATCCGACCCATGATCCGGTTCGGTAAAGGCACCGCAGGAGAGGCATTGGCCTTCGGCCACCTTGGGCAACCATTTTTCCTTCTGTTCATCCGTACCGAAATGCAGGACCAGCTCCGAAGCGAAATCGGCGATCAGCAGGCAGGTGCCGATGGTGCTGTCGCCACGGGCCAGCTCTTCGGCCACCAGGATGTTTTCCATAACGCCCAGGCCCTGTCCGGAATATTTTTCCGGAAAGTGAATGCCGATGAAACCCAATTCAGCCGCCTTTTTCCACAACCGCTCGGGGTAGGCGTGGCGTTCGATCAGATCCTGGATCTCGTCCTTTTTAAATTGGCCTTTGACGAAGTCTCTGACCGCTTTCTGGATCTGGATCTGTTCCTTGGTAAGTTCAAACTCCATTTTTTCCTCCTTGTGCGCGTCCCCTGGCGGGGGGCGGGTTGAAATTGACAAGCATCTGCCCGTTATCTTCCCCCTGTACCGGGGTGCCGTCAACAAATAATACGCAAAGATCGTACCATTCAACTTTATGTTTTGATAACAGATAGTTGAAAATTTTTGGAATCCAATATCCGTCTCATGGCGCAGAAAATACTGGACTATTTAACAGTTGGGTTCTAAACTGCGCCATATTCCAGATCAGGAGACAATATGACCATCGACGAGAACAACTTTTTCCGCGAATCCACCCTGCGGATTTGCAGCAGCCTGGATATTGAAAAAGCCATGCAGCGCTGCCTGCAGTTTCTGGTGGAGATTATTCCGGCCAGTCGCATGTGCTTCCATGTCTACGACCGCGAGCTGGGCATCGTGGAGACCGTGGCCATGGCCACGGCCAACACTTGCGAAGCCATGGCCCAGCGTACGCCGCTGTCGGCCCGGGGCCGCCGGCAGGTCGAGGAACAGCGCGCATCGCGTACCAAGCTGGTCGAGCGCATGGGCGACGATGCCGTGGCTGGGCCGGTGGTACGCCATTTCGGCGCCGAGGATCTTTCCGGCCTGTTGCTCGATCTGGCCCTGGAGCGCAAGTTCATCGGCACGGTTTCCGTTTTCGGGGAGCCGGGACGGCGATTCAATGCCGAGCACGTGAGCCTGCTCTCCCTCTTGAACATGCCGTTCGCCATCGCCCTGGCCAACAGCCTGCGATATCGTGAACTGCGCAAGCTGCGCGACATGCTGGCCGATGACAACCGCTATCTGCAGGACGAACTGCGCCAGATCGCCGGTGAAGAGGTGGTCGGTGCCGCATACGGCCTCAGGGACATCATGGAGATGGTGCACCAGGTGGCGCCGCTGGACAGCCCCGTCCTGCTGCTGGGTGAAACCGGCGTGGGCAAGGAGGTGCTGGCCAACGCCATTCACCGTCTCTCCTCGCGCCGCAACGGACCTTTTATCCGGGTCAACTGCGGCGCCATTCCGGGCACCCTCATGGACAGCGAGCTCTTCGGCCACGAAAAGGGGGCCTTCACCGGGGCTCTCGCTCGAAAGCGGGGTCGATTCGAGCGTGCTGACGGCGGCACGATCTTCCTGGACGAGATCGGTGAGCTTTCGGCCGAGGCCCAGGTGCGCCTGTTGCGGGTTCTGCAGGACAAGGCCATCGAGCGGGTGGGCGGCAGTGAAACCGTCCACATCGATATCCGGGTGATCGCCGCCACCCATCGCAACCTCGAACAGATGCTGACCGACGGCCAGTTCCGCGAAGACCTCTACTTCCGCTTGCGCGTGTTTCCCATCGTCATCCCCCCGCTGCGTCAGCGCAGCGAGGACATACCGGCCCTGGTTCAGCATTTCATTCAGAAAAAGGCGCGTGAGATGAAGCTTTCGGTGGTTCCCGGTGTGGCGCCAGGCGCTTTGGAACGCCTGATCGGCTACAGCTGGCCGGGCAATGCCCGCGAGTTGGAAAACGCGGTGGAGCGCGCCCTGATCGTCAGCCGGGGCGAGCCCCTGGCGTTCAAGGATGTCGGTACCGGCGTCATGTCCGCGAGGCCTCAGAAAAACGCATACTTCCCTCGTGAAGTCGTTCAATCGCTGGATACTGTGGCGGCTCAGCATATCCGCAAGGTTCTGGACCTGTGTAACGGGCGGGTCGAAGGCGAGCAGGGGGCGGCCCAACTGCTGCGGATTCACCCCTCGACACTGCGCAAGCGGATGAAAAAGCTGGGGATTGCATTCGGCCGCAATTCCAACAAATAAAGTACGGCAGGGGTGACAGAGAATCTGCAGTAGGCAAATACCGACAATAAAAGCTGAGTTTTTTTGTGGTGTGTATTACTACTGGCGTCAACTCGAAACGACCACCCCGTGCGCGCACCTTTGCTGAACCTGCGGACAGCCTACTTGAACTGTTGCCGCATCTCTTTTTTGTTGAGCTTGCCGACGCTGGTCTTGGGCAATGCATCGGTGATCACGATGCGGTCGGGCACGCCGAATTTGGGAATGGTGCCATCCTCGGCGAATTTTGCCACAAAGCTCCTGATTGACTCATCGGTGGTGGTGGCCTTCTGGTCGGGCTTGGGAACCACCAGGGCCATTGGCCGTTCGCCCCATTTTTCGTCGGGCACGCCGATGACCGCCACTTCACTGACCCCCGGATGCCGGCTGATGATGTCTTCCAGTTCGAGGGAGGAGATCCACTCGCCGCCGGTCTTGATGACGTCCTTGAGGCGGTCGGTGATCTGCAGGTAGCCCTCCTCGTCGATGTACCCGATATCGCCGGTGTGCAGCCAGCCGTTGGCCCACAGCTCCTCACTGCGCTCTTTGTCCTTCAAATAGCCCTGGGTCAGCCAGGGCGAGCGCACCACCACCTCGCCGGTACTCTTGCCGTCGTGGGGCATGGGTTTGCCGTTGGCGTCGATGACTTCCAGCACCACGTTGGTCACCGGCAATCCGGTGCGGCAGCGGACCTTGACCTGCTCTTCCTGGCTCCAGGCGTTCATGTGGGGCTTGATGATTGCGATGGTCAGCAGCGGGCAGGTTTCCGACATGCCATACGCCGCGTAGACGTTGATGCCCAGTTTCAAGGCAGCCTCGCACAAACCGCGTGGCAGGGCCGATCCGCCGATGATCACCTTCCAACCGCTCAGATCGAGTTTTTGCACCGCGGGGCTGGAGACCAGCATGTGCAGAATGGTCGGCACGCAGTGGGAGAAGGTCACCTTTTCGGTCAGCTTGAGTCGGATCAGCATCTCTGGTTCGTAGCGGCCGGGGTAGACCTGCTTGGCGCCGATCAAGGTCATGGCATAGGGCATGCCCCAGGCGTGTACATGGAACATGGGGGTGATGGGCATGTAGACATCGTTGGAGTTGATATTGGCCTGGGCGGCGTAGGATCCGGAAGCCGTCAGCAGGGCGTAGGTATGCAGCACCAGTTGGCGGTGGCTGAAAAACACCCCCTTGGGCAGTCCGGTGGTGCCGGTGGTGTAGAACGTGGTGGCCATGGTGTTTTCATCCAGATCCGGGAAGTCGTATTCGCTGTCCGCGGCTTCAAGCAGGTCCTCGTATTCGCCGTCCAGGGTCAGCTTGGTGGCCGGCACTGGCTTGCCGTCGGCGATCAGCACGATCTTTTTCACGGTGGTGAACTGGTCTTTGACCGCCTCGAGCATGGGCAAAAACTCATGATGGACCAGGATGACGTCATCCTCGGCATGGTTGATCGTGTAGATCAATTGTTCCGGTGAGAGGCGGATGTTGATCGTGTGCAGCACGGCACCCATCATGGGTACGGCGAAAAAGCACTCCAGGTAGCGGTGGCTGTCCCATTCCATCACGGCCACGGTGTGGCCCGGTTCGACACCGAGTTTTTTCAGGGCGTTGGCCAATTTTCCCACCCGTTTACCGAAATCGGCATAGGTGTAGCGCATCTGGTCGCGGTAGACGATTTCCTGCTTGGGCGAATAGATCAGCGGGGTGCGCAGCAGATTTTTGATCAGCAGCGGAAAACCATAAGCGGAAGGGGTGGGTTGGATCAGTTTAGCGGGCATACGTCCTCCTTGGGTAGATGGGTTGGTTGTGTGTTGCGTTTATTGGTCTGATTGGATTGGGTGATACTGTTGGACGATGTGCAGCAAGGAAAGTGCCAGCACGGCGGAAACGGTTTCTTGAATGGCTTTTTATTTATATTTCAGAAGGTTTGGATAGAGGCCGATGGAGACCCAAAATGAGTTTGTTGAGCGGGTGTGGCACGTATGACTCGGCGGCCCAACGATTTAAACGATAATTTATTGAAATTAAACGCAATAGGCAATTTTTCGTAAAATTTCCCAAAACGAGTCATAAATAACTCGCACTGGGTTCATTCGTTTTGAATCCCGAGTTTCCGCAGTTTCAAATAGAGGGTTTTGCGCTCGATACCGAGAATCGACGCCACCCGCGTGCGGTTCCACTGGTGGCGATTGAGCAGGGAAAAGAGGTAGGCCCGTTCAAACTCCTGAACCGCATCGCGCAGCGGCCCTTCTCCCGGGCGCACCGTCACCGGCACATTTTCCGTGCCCCCACTGCCCGATTGGCCCTGGAAATCCATAAAATCTAAAGAGTTAAAGCTCATGTAGCGCTGGATCGTATTTTCCAGCTGGCGGACATTGCCCGGCCAACCATAGTTGATGAGCGTCTCCAGCTCATGGCCGCGCAGGGTGTTGACCCCCTGCTCCTTGCCGTACTTGGCCAGAAAGTGATCCACCAGCAGGGGGATGTCTTCGCGGCGCTCGCGAAGCGGCGGCAGCTGGATGGGGAAGATGTGGATGCGATAAAAAAAATCCTCGCGCATGCGTCCCTTTTCCAGCAGTTGCACCAGGCCTTTGTTGGTGGCGCTGATGATGCGCGCGCGGCTTTTTTGGGTCTCGAGTCCGCCTATGGGGGTATAGCCGCCGCCTTCGAGCACCCGCAGCAGCTTGACCTGCATCTCTTCCTTGATTTCGCCCAGTTCGTCGAGAAAGAGCGTGCCGTCGTCCGCGTAGTCGAACAGGCCCGGTTTGGTCTGATCCGCTCCGGTAAACGCCCCCTTTTTATATCCGAAAAATTCGCTCTCCATCAGATGGGGCGGGATGGCGCCGCAGTTGACCGGCACGAAACGACGGCCGCCGCGTTCGCTCAGATCGTGAATGGCCCGCGCCACCAGCTCTTTGCCGGTGCCCGATTCGCCGTAGATGATCACGTTGGCGTCGGTGGCCGCGGCCCTGAGAATCAACTCGTAGACCTTCTGCATGGCCGCGCTTTTGCCCACGATGTCGCCGAACCGGTAGCGCTCCTTGATGGCGGCCCGCAGGCGGATGTTCTCCTGCTGCAGGCGCGCCTCCTTTTCCTTGAGGTCGAGTTCGGCCTGCTTGCGCTTGTGAATATCCACGATCACGGTCTGGCGCTCGGCCACCGCGTCGTTGGCACCGAAAATCGGTGACCCCACGGCAAAATACCAGCGGCCGTCGATGGGGTTGAGGAACTCGCGATGCACCGTTTCACCCCTGAACACCTCTTCCTGGCCGCACCAGGGGCAAGGTGCGTCCAGACGGAAAATGGCCTCGTGGCACAAAAGGCCGAGACACTCCTGGCCGATGACCGCGCGCAGGGTCTTGTTGGCAAAGGTCAGGCGCCGATCCCGCGAACAGGCATAGGCGAACCCGCCGAACGCCTCGAGGATGCCACTGAGTTTCGATTCGCTGGAACGCAGGTTGCGCTCGGCCTGCTTCAGTGAGGTGATGTCGACGAGCGATGCCACGCTGCGGTCGGTGCCCGTGATCATGCCCACCCGCAGCCAGATATTTTTGATATTGCCGAAATTGTCCCGCAACTTGAACTCATACTCGACCGGAACCTGTTCCGGGTGGTGGCGGCGCATACGGTGATAGCGCAGCATCCGGTCGCGGTCCTCCTCGTCGGCGATCACCGACGTCCAGGTCATCTTACCCTCGATCTCCTCCTTGGTGAAACCCAGCATCTGGGCAAATCCCGCGTTGGCCATGGAAATGGTCGTGTCCTGCTCGATGATGATGGTGCCGGCGCCCGTATTTTCAAAGACGCTGCGGTATTGCGCCTCCCGTTTTTCCAGGGTTCGGGCAATGTCGATCTCCTGGGACATGTCCTGCACGAAGCTGTCCAGGTAATCGATGCTGCCGTCTGGCCGCCGGGCCGTGCGCACATGCACGCGGCAGGGCAGGGCCGTGCCGTCCTTGCGGCGGAAACGGTTTTCGAACATGTAGGGTTGATTTTGGGACAGAATCGTCTCGACGAAGGCCTGGCGGCTCTGGGGGATCGCATAGGAGTTGCCGACAAAATGGCCGGCCGCCTCGATGTATTCTGCGGCCGACCCATAGCCCAGCATGCGGGCCATGGCCGGATTGGCATTGATGATCGTGCCATCCAGCCGGGTCTGCAGGATGCCGATGGGAGCATGCTCGAAAAGCTGCTCGTAGTAATCGCTGCCCGGGATGTCGAAAGCGGGTTTCATGGGGCTCCTTTTTCCAAGTGGTCGCGGGCAAAAATACAGTGACGCAACGAGATGGTCGAGGCGCCCGTCCCGTAAGGCGCGAGAAGCGAGAATAGCGGGCCTATTTGAGCGCCGAGCAACGCAGTCGGGACGGGATGCATCGGCCATCGAATGCCGCTGTATTTATGCTTGCGACTACTAAGCCATCTCAAAAAGCACCCCGGCATGCAAGACCAATTTTGACGGCGCCGTCCGGAAAGGACATTGGATTTTCGATGGTGGTTCAATTTTTGAGGTTGATTTCCGGCGGCAACCTGCTATTGTTTTCCGAGCGAGCGTTCGGAATTTTTTTGTGTTGGCTTTTTGGGCTCCGAGAGTGATGGGGTGGGGTCTATCTCCGCCCTGTGGAAACCCGAACGCTGTAGAAATCCACCCTGCCCGATCGACCCAAAGAAAGGAAAGACCGCCATGATCAGAACAGTCGAACAATACCTGGAGAGCCTGGACGACGGCCGCGAAATGTGGTGCATGGGGGAAAAGGTCAAGGATGTACGCACACACCCCACCCTCAGCGGCATCATCCGCATCGCGGCCCTGGACTACGTGCTGCCCCACCATCCGGACTACCGACACCTCTTCGTCACCCAGGACGAGGACGGCGAAGACGTTAACTACCTGCTGACCGCCCCCAGGAATTCCGAAGATCTTCTGCGCCGAAGGGAGTGCTTCGCCACGGCCATGCGCGCCGGGGGCGGGGTGCTGCTCCACTGCATGGGCGCCGACGCCCTGGCCGCCTTCACCGTGACGGCCAATGCCATGGACAAGGCCCTGGGCACCGACTATTCGGCGCGCGTGGAGAACTACCGACGGATACTCATGAAGCAGGACCTGGGCATCACCGGCGCCATCACCGACGTCAAAGGCGACCGCAGCCTGCACCCCTCCCAGCAGAAGCAGCACCCCGATTATTACCTGCGCGTGGTCGACCGCCAGAAGGAGGGCATCGTGGTGCGCGGCGCCAAGGTGCACATCAGCGCTTCGCCCTGCGCCAACGAACTGCTCTGCTCGCCGTGCCGCACGCACGGGGAGGCGGACAAGGACTACGCCCTGGCCTTTGCCGTGCCGTGCAACGCCAAGGGGGTCAAGATGCTGGCCGTGGAGCCGGTCACCCGCACCTATGGCGCCGAAGGGCTCTTCGACTACCCCAAGACCAGCGCCCTGCAGCCCACCGAGTGCCTGATCGTCTTCGACGACGTCTTCGTGCCCTGGGAGCGGGTCTTCATGTGCGGTGAGTGGCAGTTCTCGCGCACACTGGCTTACGCCTTCGGCAGCTACCACCGCCTTTTCGGCACCTGCAAGATGATCGGCAAGCTCGAGGCCATCACCGGTGCCGCGGCCCTGGTGGCCGACTACAACGGTGTGGCCCAGGTCGACCATGTGCGCAAGAAGCTGGCCTGGATGGCCATGATCACTCACATGACCGCCGAGCTGGGCAAGGCCGCCTGCATCGACCCGGTCAAGGAGTTCGGCATGGAGGTGGCCATGCCCAACCCCATGTCCATCAATGCCGCCAAGTTCACCTTCGCCAGCAACTTCCACCAGATGTGCCAGCATCTGCAGGACATCGCCGGCGGCCTGTGCACCACCGTGCCGGCCTACCGCGACTGGCAGAACAGCGACATCCAGCCCTACATCGAAAAGTATCTCAGCGCCGTGGACGGGGTGCCCACCGAGCACCGCTTGCGCCTCATGCGCCTGATCAAGGACGTAACCTGCAACTACTGGCAGATCGACACCATCCACGGCGAAGGCTCCATGGCCGCCCAACAGATGCACCTATACGGAAGCGCCGACTGGAACAAACTCAAGGCTGCCGCCAAGCGCGCCGCCCACATCGACGGCTGGCAGGACGACCCCACCTACGGCCGCCTGGTGAGCGCCGAGGATGTGCCTATGCCGCCCGTGGACGAAAGCTATGTCAGCTTTCCCAAAGCATTGAAGTAGGCCACCTCAAATCTTGATGTATGGATTGAGCTCTCACCGGAAAATGCCGATAAGGTTATTAAGGCGCTCGAAGAATTTGGTTTTGGATCATTGGGGCTCAACCCCGAAGATTTCCTTGAAAGCGACCAGATTATCCAACTTGGTTATCCTCCGAACAGAATCGATATTTTGACGTCCTTAAAAGAAATAAAATTTGAGGACTGCTATAAAGCAAGGGTTGAGGTTGATATCAAAGGTCTCAAAATAAATTTTATTGATCTTCAAAATCTGAAGCATAATAAACGGGCTACTGGTCGTCCGCAAGACTTGGCCGATGCGGAGAATTTAGAATAATCCAAGCTGAACGGCCAACATGTCGCTGGTCGGGACGGCGAGGATCATTGCCCCCCACAGCTCGTCATCAGGCTTTGAGAGTGATTCCCAGAACCAGATGATACTCGCTACGTGGATAAGAACTGAGAGAACAACACAAGGAGCCGATTTGCAGGGTGTTGCCAGGACGATTACCCACAGAAATCTGAAAGACTGCAAACAAGTCGGTTATGCGTAAAAGAAAGGGCCTCATGCTTAGCCAGGACAGGATCCGACAGTTGCAAGGCAAAATAGACGGTGAAGGACTGGGCTGCGCGCTGCTATTCTATTCAAGGGATATTTATTACTACACCGGGACCGCTCAACCATCATTTCTGCTTGTTTTGCCGGACCAATATTTTCTGTTCGTCAGAAGCGGATATGATTTCGCAATAAAAGACGTATTTATCAGCACAGAACATATTTACGAAGAACGGCGCCTCGAAACCATCTATGCGAAAATCTGTTCGGGTTTGAAAAACAGAAAGATTGCGACGGAACTGGATATCCTGCCGACAAAGCAGTATTTCGGGTACAAGAAAATCTTTGAAGGATGGGAGTTTTCGGATATTTCGCCGATGGTCCTCGAACAGCGGATGACAAAAGATCCATATGAGATTGAACAGATTAGAAAAGCCTGCATGGCTATTGACGCCGGACACAGGGCAGTGCTTTCCACGCTGCGGGAGGGCGTCACGGAACTCGAGCTGGCCGCCGCCGTCGAAAATGCCCACAGGCTTGCCGGGCATGAAGGGGTCTTTTTTATGAGGCTTCCTGATTTTTTCATGAGTCGAGGCCCGATCGGATCTGGCCCGAACCTGAGGAAATTCAGCGGCGTTGTTTATTCCGTCACCGGCGCAGGGCTCAGTCCGTCCGTTCCTGTGGGGCCTTCAATGAGAAGGATCGAAGTCGGGGATATGGCAGTGGTCGATATCCCTACGTTCGTCAATGGATACCATGCCGATCAGACCAGAACCTATTTCCTTGGCCGATGCGGCTCAAGGCTCAGGGATAGATATGAAACACTGAAGGAGATTCATGAATCCGTCATCGAAGGTATCCGTCCCGGAATGAGCGGGGACGATATTTACCGCACAGCGATGGAGAAGGCCGAGAAGCTGAAGGTCGCTGCAGAATTCCTGAGCTTCGGAAATGGAAAGCGAAGTCATATGATCGGTCACGGACTCGGCCTGGAAATCAACGAGCCCCCGATCATTTCCGCCGGCAGCAGCGCAAAGATCCTGGAAAATTACATACTGGGCATCGAGATGCACCTGTTGGATGAAGAGGCGGGCGCCATGAAACTGGAGGATACGGTACTGGTCGGAAGGCACGGGAATGAAATTCTCACAGTAAGTGCCAGGGAGCTTGGCGAAGTCTTTTAAAAGCCACTCGTGCAGCATGGGAAAAAGCAGCCGGTTTGTCTGCATCCGGTACGCGCGCATTTGCCGCCATCAAATCTTCTCGTACCGAGGCAATAAGGGAAAAATATGAAAAGAATTATAAATCCCGGAATGAGATTTTCCTGGATTGCTGGTTCAGTGAGTCGACCCAGAGAATACTGAAAGATGCATCTCAGAAATTCTGACAACAGAAAGGGGTAGCTACATGTTCAGCACAGAGTTTTTGCTGACTTCACTAGTGGTCGTTTTAATACCCGGTACGGGTGTGATCTATACGGTTTCCACCGGGCTTTTCAGCGGTTGGCGATCGAGCATCGCCGCCGCATTCGGCTGCACGACCGGCATTCTCCCCCATTTGGCGGCAAGTATTCTGGGGCTGTCCGCCATCCTCCACATGAGCGCCTTGGCCTTTCAGGTCGTTAAATATGCGGGCGTAACCTATCTCCTGTATCTGTCCTGGTCCATGTGGCGTGAAACGGGGTCGCTGCAGGTCAACTCACCCGAATCGACCAGAACTCTGTGGCAAATCGTTGTAAAGGGCTTCTTGATCAATATCCTCAACCCGAAATTATCCATATTTTTCCTGGCGTTCCTACCGCTGTTCGTCTCACCGGATGTATCATCCCCCATGATCCAGATGTTGATCCTGAGTGCCGCATTCATGGCGATGACCCTGGTCGTATTTATTCTATACGGAATTTCGGCTCATTATGTCCGCACCTATATCGTTAACTCCACGAACGTCGCCACTTGGCTGCAAAGATCGTTTGCTGCCATTTTCGCTGCCCTGGGCGTAAAACTGGCCCTGACAGAGCAATAGAAACAAGAGCGACACGTATACCCCCTTTGCGCAGGTTCTTGATGAAAATCTTACTCATTTTGGCCCATCCGGATCCAGACAGTTTCAACGCAGCCATTGCCAGGCGATGCCGCGATGTCCTCGCTGCAACTGGGCACACCGTCTTTTTCCACGATCTGTGCGCCGAGAAATTCGACCCGATACTCCCGGCGGATGAAATCCCGCGAGCTGCTCAACTACCGGCGGCAATCCAAATGCATTGCGACGAGATCGCGACGGCAGACGGCATCATCATCGTGCATCCCAATTGGTGGGGGCAGCCGCCTGCGATTTTAAAAGGTTGGATCGATCGGGTCATCAGACCCGGTGTGGCCTATGCGTTCCTCGAAGGCGACGCCGGCGAGGGCGTACCCGTTGGATTACTCCGGGCAACATCCGCCCTGGTGTTCAACACGGCCAACACCGAATCCACCAGGGAGCGCGACGTATTCAAAGACCCGCTCGAAACCCTCTGGCGGAACTGCATTTTCGGTCTTTGCGGCGTTTCGGAGGTTTTCAGAAGAACCTTCAGCATCATCGTGACCAGCAACGAACGACAACGAACTGCCTGGCTCTGCGAGGTCGAGGAAATTGTCCAACGGTATTATCCAACGGAGCTCGGGAGGGAAGTCGGGGAACGTTGACGGCAATTGGGACTATCGCAGGAAAACGCAGTTGCAGCGGGATAGCCGGTTAAAATGGAAGACGAAAGCCAGGCGTTGGGAGGGAAGCGTGGACGAGTGTATTTTTTGCAGGATTGTCAAAGGGGAGGTGCCGGCCAACGTCGTCTATGAGGACGAGCTGACGCTGGCTTTCATGGATATCGGCCAAGTCAATCCCGGGCATACCATCGTGGCCCTGAAATCCCACGTTGCCCATATCTATAATATAGACGACGCCCAGGCGGCTGCCGCCTTCATCACGGCCACGCGCATCGCCCAGGCGCTGAAAAAGGCCATGCAGCCCGCCGGGATGACGCTGCTTCAGGCCAACGAGGCGGCTGGGTGGCAGACGGTGTCCCACTTCCATATCCATGTCCTGCCGCGGCATGCGGACGACGGTGTGGGGCTCACCTGGCCGGCCAAGCATCCGCCGCGGGAAAAATTGGAGCGCTATGCCGCTCGCATCCGGGCGGCGATCGCGGAGACGTCGGCGGGCCGCCCGAGTGAACAGGCAACGTAACAATTTACCCCCGTAAATTCATGAGAATGGATGAATCGATATGGCGCTTTTTTTGAGCCTGTGGATCAAGCTGTTTTTTGTACTCACGCCCTTTTTCGCACTCACCATGTTCCTCAGTCTGACCGAGGAGTATGACGAGCCCCGCCGCCGGAAGCTGGCCCTGACCGCAACAGTGGCCGTGGCCGCCATTTGTCTCATACTGTTTTTCGCCGGCCGGCAGATCTTCTCCCTCTTCGGCATCACCCTGGACGCCTTCCGCATCGGCGCCGGCGTGCTGCTTCTGCTTTCGGGCATCGGGCTGGTTCAGGGCAAAACCCCGGCATCCAAGACGACCCCCGATGGCGACGTGACGGTGGTACCGCTGGCCATTCCCATCATCGTGGGGCCGGCTACCACGGGCACACTGCTCGTCCTGGGTGCGGAGTTGACCGCTTTGCCGGAGAAGGTCATGGGCGTGCTGGCGCTTCTGGCCTCGGTGGCCTGCATCGGCGCGGTGCTGCTCGCTGGCTCTCTGATCCAGCGCGGCCTGGGCATCCGGGGCATCGCCATCCTGAGCAAATTGACCGGGTTGGTGCTGTCGGCCTTGGCGGCCCAGATGATCATGACCGGTGTTCAGGGTTTTCTGGGGATTGGAAATTAAAGAGAATCGATCCGCAAACATATCCTCAAGGGCTTATAAGGTATAATGGCAGGCGACCCGCCTGCCGGGTTGAACCTCTTTCATTTCTGGCTCGGTTTCACTGCAAAGCCTTTGCTTCCTTTTGCATTCTTGCTGGAAACGACAACCCTGCGGAGGGTTCTCGGGCGGTGTAATGATTCCCCCCACGGTCCGACCGCTGGCTAAGGCCTGGGGTTTATCGATTCGTGAGACCGCATCCAGGAGGGTTGCGGTATAGGGGTGGCGCGGAGAGTGGTACAAATCCTCCGAGGCGGCGATTTCGCAGAGTCTGCCCATGTACATGACGGCAACACGATCGCAAATATTTTTCACCACGGCCAGATCATGGGAGATAAACAGCATCGCCAGGCCGTATCGGCAACGCAACGCATCCAACAGGTTGATGATCTGGGCCTGCACCGACACGTCGAGAGATGACACCGGTTCGTCGCAGATCAACAGCCGCGGATGGGTGATCAAGGCCCGTGCGATCTGAACTCGTTGGCACTGTCCGCCGGACAGTTCAAAGGGCCGAAGAGAATCATTCTCCGGGTCGATGCCCACCTGACGCATCATTTCCCGCGCCCGCTGCCTTCTTTCGGATGGGCGGCCGCTGTTTGTGATATGCAGGGGCATCGCAATGGCCTCGCCGATTCGGCGACGGGGATTCAAGGCCGAAACAGAGTCCTGAAAAATGATTTGAAACTTCGGCCTGAGTCGAAGGAGGCGTTTTTGGGGCAAGGTCGTCAGGTCTTCTCCTTCCAGCAGGACCTTGCCGGATGTGGGCGGCGGAAGCTGCATGACGGCCCTGGCGATAGAAGACTTTCCACACCCGGATTCACCGATCAGCCCCAGGATTTCTCCTCTCCGGATGTCGAAGCTGACGCCGGAAACCGCTGGCAGTTTTCTTCTCCTGCCGATGCGGTATTCGACCCGGAGATGTCGCACATCCAGAATCGGCGCTGCATCGATCCGCAGACGGAATGATGGGGGATGTGTCTCCAATGCCAAAACAGGGGCTCCAAATTCATCTTTAGACATGCTGGCATCCGGCGATCACGCCAAAGGATGCCAGCACGCGGTCCTATGGGCGGCCGGGTCGTCCGGCAACAGCAACGGCGCCTCGACGCGACATTTCGCGCTCGCACGCCAACAGCGCGGCGCAAACCGGCATCCTGTGGGCGGATCGATCAAGTTGGGCGGTTGCCCGTCGATGGTGTTCAGGACCGTATGCGTCGGGTTTTCCAGCCGGGGAATGGCGTCGAACAGGGCCCGGGTGTACGGCATCCGCATGTTCGCCAAGAGCTCGCCGGTGGTTGCCGTTTCCACAATTTTACCCGCATACATGACGGCAATGTTCCGGGTTCTTCCGGCTGCCATGCCAAGATCATGGGTAACCAGAATCATGGCCATATGTTTTTCTCCTTGAAGATCATTCAGCAGATCCAATATGTCCGCCTGAATCGTCGCGTCCAGCGCGGTCGTGGGCTCATCGGCGATGAGCAGTTTGGGTTCGCAGGCAAGGGCCATGGCGATGGCGGCCCGCTGCCTGAGCCCGCCGGATAACTGGTGAGGATACTGACGCGCCCGGTGGTCCGGGTTGGGGATTCCGACCGACGCCATCAGTCGGATCGCTTTTCCCATGGCTTCCTTTGCCGGCATGCCGAAATGGTGAACCAACGGCTCGGCCACCTGTCGGCCCACGGACATGACCGGATTCAGGGCGGTCATGGGATCTTGAAAAATCATGGCGATTTCACGGCCCCTGATTCGATTGAGCGTGCGATCCGGCAGCCGATTCAGAGCCTGTCCATCAAAGATGATTTCGGCATCCTTCGACAACGTCGCGGCAGTGGGCAGCAATCCCAGCAGGGCGCGACAAAGAACGGTCTTGCCGCAGCCGGATTCTCCCACCAGCCCCAACGTTTCTCCTCTTTCAAGGATAAACGAGACATCCTCGACCGGGTTGAGCGGCCCGCGAGGGGTTGGTATCCGGACCCCCAAACGATTGACCCACAGTAGCATCGGCCCGTCCTTTCCGCCCGGTGAATTCAAAGCTGTCCGTCCCTGGCGTCGATCAGGGACCTGATCGCATCGCCGACCAGGTTGAACGCAAGAACCGTCAGAAACATGACCAGGGCGGGAATGAGGCTGATATGGACGGCCTCGTCCAGCATCTCCTTGCCCTCGGCAATCATGCCGCCCCAACTCGGTATGGGGGGCGGCACACCGAGGGAGAGAAAGCTCAGCGATCCTTCCGCCACAATCATGTACGATACGATCAGCAGGGCATAGACCACCATGGGCATCATGATGTTGGGGAGGATCTCCCTTGCAAGGATATGGACATCGTTTTGCCCGAGTGCCCGGGCGGCCGTTACGAATTCACGCTGGGAAAAATTCAAGGTGTTGGCCCTGGCCACCCTGGCGAATGCGGGAATCGTCAAAAAGCCGAGGGCGTAGATCATATGGTCGAGCCCTGGTCCGAGATGGAAATAGACGGCGAGCAGAAGCACAAGGCCCGGAAAGGCCAGAATCACATCCATGACCGACATGACGATCGTCTCCGTGCGCCCCCTGTAAAAACCGGCCAGCATGCCGATGATGCCGCCGATCACCAGCCCGATCAGTGGCGCGATCAATCCCACGGCCAGGGAAATTCGACTGCCGTGTATCAAGCGGGCCAGGATATCGCGGCCCATGGTATCTGTGCCGAACAGGTGAGCGTGCGCAGGCACTGTCGAGCTGTCGGCAATGATGGTGGCCGTGCGGGCGCCCGGCGGTGATGCCTGATTTCCCCAGTCCATATCATCGTATCCGGGTAGCGGAAAGGCATCGGCAAAAACCGCGCAGGTGAGGACCAGGGCGATCCAGCCCACTGAAAGCCAGAACCCGATGCCGAGCTTTTCAGATAGGGGCATCGGCCTGATAATGGCGGATGCGCCGCTCTGGAGGGGATATGTCATTTGCCCTCGTTGGCTGTTGAAAGATGTCGCTTTATCGATCCGTCTGCACCCTTACGCGGGGATCCAGAACCGCATACAGGGCATCCACCAGAAAGTTGGCGGTCACATAACCCAGCGTGATCAACAGAATGCAGCCCTGCACCATGTTCAAATCCCTGCTGTAAATCGCGCCGACCAGAAGACGCCCGATCCCCGGCAAGGCGAAAATGGTCTCCACGATCACGGCGCCTCCGACCAGATGGCCGATTTGAATGCCAAGGATGGTGATCAAGGTGAACGAAGACGGTTTGAGCGCATGATGGAGCAGAATTTTGCGTGCCGGAAGCCCCTTGGCCTTGGCCGACAAAATAAAGTCCTCCTGAAGGGTTGCGATCATGTCGCTTCGCAAGACCCGCATCAGGGGCGCCCATTCCATCAATGCCAGGCTTGCCGCCGGCAGCATCAGCGACCGCAGGTTCGTGAGCAAACCTTCCGAAAAAGGGGCAAAACCAGTGGCCGGAAACCACCCGAACGTCAGGGCAAAAATGTAGATCAACACCAGGGCCATGACAAACGCGGGGACCGACATGCAGGCGAACGCCGCGGCGCCGAAGACTTTGTTCAGCCCGGACCGGGATCGGTACGCGCTGATGACGCCGATGGGAATGGCCAGCGCCAGGGCAAACACCTGGGAGATCAGCATCAATTCGAGGGTGACCGGCAGACGCGTGAAGATAGCGTCGGCAACCGGCTCCTTGGTGCGCAGCGATATCCCCAAATCGCCCTGGACGGCACTGGAGAGCCAATCGACATACCGGATCAGGATGTTCCGGTCCAACCCCAGCGCCTCGCGGATGGCTTTCACCCCCTCGATGGTGGCCTCCTCGCCTGCAATCTCATAGGCCACATCTCCGGGCAACGCATCCACCATCAGAAATGTGAGCACGGTGACCGCGAACAGGACCGAAACGAGGCGCAGAAGCTTTTTGATCGCGTGTCTGGCCATTTCAATGTCCGGCGTCTGGTGGCCTGGGTGTCCGGCCTCGTTCCGCCAGTACCATAAAACCGCTATTTTTCAAACCAGGCTGCTGAAAGCTGGACGACGCCGTTTCTGATCGCCGGGATTCCTTTTACTTCCGGTTTGGCAATTACATGAAATCGCCTGCCGCCGCGGTAGATGATGGGGACATCCCGGTTAATGAACCCGGCAATGTCGCACAGCATCCGATTGCGTTTCTGAACGTCCATTTCCATGCGTTGGGCCGTCAGCAGGTCATCCACGGCAGGGTTGCTGTAGCCGGACACATTGCTTCGGCTTTGGGAGTGAAAAGCCCCAAACAGCAGGGGTCCCATATCCGTAGCGGAAGGCATGCGCCAGGTGGATATCTGATAATCCTTGGTGATGACTTTTTTGATGACCGGCCCGAAGCTCAATCCTACCGGCTTGACCACCACACCGATCTCCTTGCAGAAGCGCTGTAACAGCTCGCCTTGCTCACTTCCCCGCTTCGTGTTGGAGTGCAGGCATTCTATTTCCACGGTTTTGCCGTATTCATCGATGAGCCGTTTGGCCTCTTTCGGATCGTAACCGGGATAGTCCGAATCCTGGCAGTCGATATCTTGCCCAAAGGGATGCAGCGCCATGGGAATCGCATTTTTATAGCTCATGGCCACACACGCTTCCTGATTCCAGGCATGTGCAATGGCCCGGCGAACGCGCGGGTCGTCGAATGGGGGTTTGGCCGTGTTCAGGACGAATATCTCCGCACCGTTTCCTTCACCCTGGTAAAGCACCAGGCTGGCATCTTTCTCTGCCTGGTCGATAATGGTGCCGCGATCCATCCAGATGAGGTCCATCTGGCCCGATTTGAGGCTGACGAAGCGCGTCTGGTGATCCGGCATGATTTTAAAGACGATCTCGTCGAGGTGGGGCCTGTCTTTCCGCCAATAGTGCGGGTTTTTCTTCACGACGAGCCGGTCGCCGGATACCCACTCCTTGAAGATGAACGGGCCGGTCCCCACGGGGGCGCGCAGTTGATTGTCTTCCTCGACGGATTTCGGCGAGGGGATGGACATGCTCAGGCCCCGGGTGTCGGAAAGTATTTTGGGAAACGGCGGCCACGCATGGGCCAGTTGGAATTGGACCGTAAACGCATCGACCTTCGACACCGCTTGAATCGGCTCAAAAAAGGAACGGCCGCGAAACCGGTTTGCTGGATTCAACATCCTGGACCAATGTTGAACAACCGCATCGGCATCGAAGGGTGTCCCGTCGTGAAAGATGACGCCTTGCCGCAACGATATGTTCCACAACTGTCCGTCTTTGGACGGTTTCGCGGATATGGCAAGGGCTGGAATCAGATCACCCGCGTCGTCCACATCGAACAGTCGCTCCATGACCGTATTCATCACAACGGCGTCGCAAATGGCAAATCCACTTGCTTTGATCACGTCAAACCCGGCAAACTCGTTCTCCGCGCCGAATGAAAGCGTCCCGCCGCTTTTGTCTCCGGCCCCCTGGGACAGGGGCGGCAAGAAGGCAAGCAAGATCAGAACAACTACAAAATCCAATAGATAATGCCTGGATCGTGTTCCCAAAGACCTCCTTTGTCCCAATGCTTCGTTCATGCGCAGACCTCCTTCTTTGGAAAGGTTCGGCTGGATCAAGGTTTTGGTTTTACTCGTGCATGGGCAAACATGAAAATATCCGAAACGGAACGATCCTGGTGACGACCTTTCGGGCAGTTCCGCCAGAATTCGTCGCCGGCCATGCTGTTCACCCCTATAAATCCTCTCGAGTGGAGAAATGCCCCTATCCGTCCGGGGTCGATCCCAAAAACGATATCCTCGCCAAAATGTTGCAGGCTCTCCTTGAGCCCCTTTGCTTCCGGTTTAAGGCATGTCCCTTCGGCCACGGAGCACGGGAGATAATCGAAGACCACAGCACTGCCCGGCTCTGAATTTCTGGAAATGAAAAGAAGGGTGTCATCTATGGATTCGTGCGGAATGTAATAGGTGACGCCCTCCCAGATGAATAGCGTATAGAGATCTTTTTGAAATCCATTTTCAAACAGCTTTTCGTCCAATTTTTCCGTTTCGAAGCAAATGGGCACATAAACGACGGGACTTGAAAAGGCAGCGCGCATGTTTTTGAGGCATCGGATTTTTACCGCCTGGGTGGCCGGATGGTCTAACCCGAAAATTTTGACCCGGTTGTCGAACCGTTGCTTGAATCGAAGCGCACGCGTATCGTATCCGGCCCCCAGGATCACCACCTGCTCCAGACCGCTGTCAAGGCATTTGCACAGGTAAGTATCGATGAACCTGAAACGGGCCAATACGGCGCCGCACACCCCGGGCACGATCTCTTCCCAGTGTCGGATCAGCTGTTCGCATTTTTCGGCATCGTGATAAAGCGCCATCAATTGAGGGGAAAGGAAGTATTTGGCATAGGGATCCATGCAGATTCTTTCAGCGGTCGGTCTGAGGGATTCCACCGCTCTGAGAAAGGCGTTGTGTTCAGCTGTCCGGCTTGGATTCAGGCGCCTCATGATTTCCTATCCTCAGCTTTTCGAAGATTTTTTTATCTTTGAACCCCTCGTAAATCACATGGTTGGCCATATTGAGGACATCCGGCAACTTGATATTCATTTCCTTCAAAAAAATTTCCGAGTCGATTTCCTGAGACGAATACCATCCGCTGTTGATCAATGCCGCAATGCCATGGACAAAAATCCAGCGCATCACCCGTATACGATCCACCTCGGTTTGGGACAGATTTTCAAACGGCTTGTAATTGGCAAGTTCGGCTCTCAATATCTCCCACATCTCACGGGTGTTTTTGCGTTGCAAAACGGCATGCTTCTCGTCGTTGATGCAGCGAAACAGCATTTTTTCCTCGATGGCGAACCTGACATATCCGATAGCCTGATCGAGCCATTTGTCCCCGGTCTCTTTTAAAGAGAGATATTCATTGAACAACGCCAGGGCCTTTTTAACGATCTCTTCCTCGAGGCTTTTCATGGATTCAAGATAAGAGTAGATCGGTCGGGTGGATGAATTGAGCTTCTTTGCGATCGCCCGGGCGGATAGTCCGTTCCACCCTTCTTTGCGGACGATGTCAAAGGCGGCATCGATGATATCCTCTGTTTGAAAGCGCGGTTTGGGGGGCATGCGGTTCCTGTGTGCAATAGATTTATAAACAACAGTTGTTACATTACATGTGTTGTGTAACGAATCCGTTTGACGGTGTCAAATTAAAAATGATCGGGTCAGCGGGTAATCCTACAGTTAGTGCGGCAATCGAATGGATCACACCCGCTGCGAACATACCGATAGCCGTCGATCCCTGATCCGTGATAAGAGAGGCTTGACGACTCCCCATGCGTCTTTTTGGCACGGCGGTGTTTCACGAAGGGTTTCTGACAAAGAAATAATGGCCCGCTGCCGAGCCCGGAGGCTGGCCTGATAAATGGAGGTCAAATGTGGGCCTGCTGAACCGGCTTTTCAATCGACCCTTGCAGACGTCCCCCCGCGCTGGGCCTGCACAGATGGGTGCCGGCTTCACCCGCAAAACGGTCACCGACATGATTGCAGGCGGTGGCAAAGCGGTGAATGTGATGGGCCATCGTCTTCCTGTAGGGTTGATTCTCCGTTCGCTCTGCTGGGCGCTGGCCGGGATGCTTTGCGGCACTCCAACCTGGGCCGATGAAGGGGCGCTTTTCTCTTTTCCGCAGTTCAGCTCTCGATTCGAGAGTGCTTTTGCCCAAAAGGATGAGTCGGCCCTGGCGCGGTTGGTCCGGACCCATCCGGAAAAGGTCCGGTCCCTGGTCGACACGTTCTTGTCCAACCACTCCCGGGCGGTCGTGGATTCCCGTACACAGGACGCTGAAAAGGCCGTGGCGCACGCGGCGGCTGCCGCCGGCCTTGCGGAATCGCTGCTCGACGACCCCTTCCCCAAGTCGCAGGTCGGGCGACACAGATCCTGGCGCCGGGGCGATCATGAACGCAAAATCGAGGCCGACACCCGGTTCAAGGCGGCCATGGCGGCTTTCGACGAGGGGCGGTACGGCGATGTGATTTTACCTGGTCGTGCGGCGCTGGAGATGTTTGTCCGGATAGGGGATGTCGCGGGCCAGGGCCTTGCATTGCACTTCCTTGGACAGGCCAGCCGCCGGTTGGCCGATTACGCGGTAGCGCTGACGCTGCACCGCCGCGCCCTTGCGCTGGGCCGGCAAGCACCGGACCGTCTGCTCGAGGGACAGGCCCTCATCGATCTGGGCGATGTGCACGAGCGCCGAAAAGAGTTCGAACAGGCCCGCGAAGCCTATCTTGAAGCCGCGCAGCTGTTGCAGTCACCGTCTTTCTGGACCGAGGCCGCCCGGGCCCGGCGTCAGCTCGGCGATGTTTACGTGGCCACGGGCGATTACGAGCGGGCCTACGGCGCATACCGCCTCGCCCTCGAGTGTGCCGAAAAGGCCGGGGACGCGGCCGGCATAGCCGAATTCAACGATTACCTGGGCTACTGCCACCGGATGCTGGGCGACTACCCGGCGGCCATCGGCTACCACCGCGCGGCCCTGGCGAGCGCAGCAGGGATTGCCTCGCCCGACGCCCGATTGCGGGCCTGTGCGCGTGCCTGCAACCACCTGGGACTCTGCACGGCCAAACTGGCTGCGGCGGATGCGGTCGCGGGAGCACCGGAACGGGCTGCCGATAAGTATGGTGAAGCGATTTCCCACGAAGAGAAGGCATTGGGCATGGCCGTGGATGCGCAGGATCGTTGGCGCCAGGGCTATGTGCTGCGGGCCCTTTCCAGCATGCATCGAGAACGAGGCGTTCTGTTGGAAGGCCGGGCGGCCGTCGTAGAGTTGGAGAGCGCCCTGCGACGGGCCGACGAGGCCTTCGCGCTGGGGAGCGCCATGCAGGAAATGGAGTGGCAGGGGCTCGCCCTGCACGACCGCGGACTGACCCTGGCCCTGCTGGGGCGCGAGCAGGAGGGGCTCGCGGCCTTCCAGGAGGCACTCGATCTCTGGGACCAGATCGGGGATTTGCAGTCGGCGGGCTACGCGCACCGTTTCGTGGCGCGACGGTTTCACGAGACTGCCGGGCGGCATGCCGAGGCCGAGGCGGACTACGATCATGCCCTGCGCGCATTTGAAAGGATCGGCGATGTAGAATCCCAAGCCTTCACCACCATGGACAAGGCGCGCGTGGCATCGCGGCAAGGGCGGCCGGAGCAGGCCGCCGATCTCTACGAGGCGGCCGTCGCCCGGTTAGAAGCCGTGCGGGCCAAAGCGGGCTTTCCGGAGTTTCGCAAGGCCTTCATGGGCAAGGTGTATGACCGGTATGAGGAGGCCGCGTGCTTCGCCCTTTCCCGGGGGATGAACGAGCGCGCGCTGGGTTACGTGGAGCGTATGAAGGCGCGCACCTTTCTGGACCAGCTGGCCGAGGGGCGCGTTGAGCTGCACAAGGGGATCGATCCGGCGCTCAGGGACCAGCGGGACAAACTGGAAGGCGAGCTGGCGGCCGTAACCGACGAGATCGCGGCCCAATATCGCAAGTCCTCTCCGGACGAGAAGGCGCTGGCCGCCGCCAAGGCACATATGGCCCGGCTCGAGGCGGCATTGGACCGGCTGAAAAAGCAGATCCGCATGCAAAATCCCCTCTACGCTGCGGTTGAGTACCCGGTGCCCGTAACGGTGGGCGAGTTGCAGTCCGGGGTGCTGGCCGCTGACGAAATTCTCATCGAGTATTTCGTCGCCGCCCGGGAGGTCTACTGTTTCGTCATCACCCCCCAGGGATTTCAGGTGGCCCGGTTGCCCGTGGATGCGCCCCAGCTTCGCGACAAAGTGGCGGCGCTGGTCGACAACCTCAACAACGGATTGGCCAGGGGGGAAGGTTATAACCGACCGTCGGCTGGCGAGCTTTACGATATTTTGTTGAAACCATTTGAGAAAGAGATGGCGGGCCGAACCCTGGTGATCGTGCCGGACGGCATATTGGCGCTCTTTCCGTTCGAGGCGATGGTGGTGCGAAAGGAGGGGCGGCGATCCTACCTGTTCGAGCAGCACGCCGTTAAATACGTGCAGTCGGCCACCATCCTGGCCCTTCTGCGGTCCGGGCGCAGCCGCCAGGCATCGGGCGATGGGTTTGTGGGTTTCGGTGATCCGGTATATGATTATGCCAGTTTTGCCCAGGGCCAACCCGAGGGCTGCGCCGACTTGGCCGGGCGCGGCGTCCCGGCCGGCCTTTTAAACACCCGTTATGCGGCGCTGGGGGGCCGGCTGAGCCGTCTCGAAGGCAGCGGAGAGGAGGTTCGGGCCATCGAGCGCCTGTTCCGCGAAAAACACGGCGGGAAAGCCTTGTTGCGCGCAGATGCGCGCGAGGAGGTGGCCAAAGGAAAAGAGATGGACCAGTATGGCTATATCCATTTCTCCATGCACGGTATCGTGACACCGGAATTGCAGGCCGTCGCCTTCAGTCAGATCCCGGGGGCCGGCGAAGACGGCCTCCTCACCATGGGGGAAATGATGAATTTGCGCTTCAACGCAAGACTCGTGGTGCTGTCTGCTTGCCGCACAGGCCTCGGCAAGGTGGAGCGCGGAGAAGGCATTACCGGCCTCACACGGGCTGTTATCTACGCGGGCAGCCCGGCCGCGGTGGTCAGCCTGTGGAGCGTCGACGATACCGCCACCCGGGAGCTGATGACGCGGTTTTACGATGGTATGATCGTCAAGGGTGTGGGCAAGAGCGAAGCGCTCCGCGCCGCCAAGGGCGAGATGCTCAAGACGCGATACCGCCACCCCTATTTCTGGGCGGCGTTTGTCATGTACGGGGAATAGACAAACAAGTGACGTTTTCCGATTTGAAAGGAGCAGCACATGCAGAAGCAACGTGACAAAAAGAAATTGATACCGACCTTGCTGGCCACTGTTTACGCCATACCGGCATTGGCCTGCGCCGACGACCAGTTGGCCAGAGAGCCGCAGCCGGCCCAGGGGAAGCCCAGGGCCGCCGTTACCGATGAGGCGTTGAAGCAGGAGGTGATCCAGCTCCTGCGCCAGGGGGAGACCGACCGGGTCACCATGAACGTAGCGGGACAGCCGGGGGTCTATTTTCGTCTGCTGTACAGCACCACAGGCGATGCGGACAGCTACGTCCCTGTGCCCGACGGCCAGGGCCGGATCGGTGAGGACGGGGTGGGATCGCTCGATTTCGAACTCAGGAAGCTCGGCACGGAGGAGGTCTACTTCAAGGTGCGGACCTCGGACACGGCCGACTTCACCGATACGCGCGTGACCCCCGAGCCCATGATCCTCGAGGTGGAGCAGGTGGAGGTCAAGGCGCGCGACGCTGTTGACGACGCCTATGGAAAGATCAAAGTCAAAATCCAGCAAATCAAGAAAAAGCACGAAGTCCGAACCCCCAGCGCCGTTGCCGGTGTGCGCGGTTAAAAAGGGAGATTTGGGAAGCGTTTCCTATGAACAACGATCATTGCAGCATCCCCATTGTCGGGGCGCGGCCGGGGGGCGGGGGAAGCGGGGCCGGGCAGTTTCGGCCCGCGCCCGCGGCCGCCGTGCGTCAGGGGGGCTCGGCCGACATCACCCTGGTGAACATGAACCTGCTTTACATTCGCCTCGAGGGACGGATCGACTACGAGTCCCATCCGCCGCTGGGGCTTCTGTACCTCACCGCGGTGCTCGAGGGGCAGGGATTTCGGGTCGATCTGGTCGACTACCAGCTCCTGCCCCGCACGCGGCCCGGCGCAGACCCTTTCGATCTTGAAACGGCCTTGGACTACATCGGCGACACGGCCACGGTGGTCGGTTTTTCCTGCATGGCCAACCTGCTGCCCTTCACGTTGCTGGTGGCACAGCGCCTCAAACAACGCCACCCGGAAAAGACGATCCTGTTGGGGGGCGTCGGACCGTTCGGGGTGGAAACGTCGATTCTGGAACGCTTCGCCTGGATCGATGCGGTCGTTCAAGGTGAAGCCGAACATACGCTGCCGCAGCTCCTGCCGGCTCTGGGCGACCCGGGCCGCATCGGCAGTGTGCCTGGCATCTTTTACCGGCACCCCGACCGAACGGTGCAATACACCGGAAAGGCGCCCCGTATCGGCGATCTGGACGACGTGCCGCTGCCTGCCTACCATCGTCTCGACATCTCCGCCTACGACGCCTTCGGCCTCATTTCTTCCAGAGGATGCCCCTACGCCTGTCGATTTTGCAGCGTCGCCCCCATCTGGGACCGCCGCACCACCTACCGGAGCCACGCGAACATCATCGCCGAGATCCGGCTGCTGCACGAAACGTACGGCGTGAAGACCGTTCTCTTCCAGGACGAGTTTTTCTACTCGAGCGAGGCGAAGATGCTGGATTTCTGCGACCGTCTGGCGCAATCCGGGCTTTCGGTGCGCTGGAAGTGCTACGGCCGGGTGAACCTGGTCACCGAGCGCGCCATGCGGCGGATGGCGGAAGCCGGCTGCACCCAACTGCGCTTCGGCATCGAGTCGGGTTCGGACCGCGTGCTCGAGCGCGTGGTCAAGGGGTTTCGCTTCCGGGACGCCCTTGGGGCCGTGACCGCGGCGTTGAGGATCTTCGAGTCGGTGGAGACTTTTTTCATCTGGGGTTTCCCCTTCGAGGAGATGGAAGATTTCTACCAGACGGCCCTGCAGATGGCCCGGTTCCGCCAGATGGGGGTCACGGTGCTGCCTTCGCTGCTCTCCATGCTGCCCCAGACCGATATCTATCGCGAGTACCGCCAGGGCACCTATGGGGGGGCGCTGGCCCTGGTGCCCGAACTCGTGCCCATTTACGTGGTGACGGGCCACGAGATCGTGGACACCTGGAACTCGGTGCCCGGTCGCTACCGTGCCTATTACGATTTCATCGGTGCCCACGAGGAGGTCTTCCCGGGATTTTTTCTGTTCGATCCCGAAAGCAATGTGCTGCCCAAATATCAGGCCATGCGAGAGATGGGATTCGCATGAGCCGCCGGTTGAAAAGCGTCGCCGTACTGGGCGGGAGCCGCTTCATCGGCCTTGCCATCGTGGAGGCGTTGCTGGCAAAGGGTTGTCGCGTCTTGACGGTCAACCGGGGTGTGACGCCGGTGCGCTGTTCCAGCCCCGTCGAGCGGGTGACGGCCGACCGTCGTGACCCGGCCGGCTATGCACGCGCCCTGGCGGGCATCGACGTCGAGGCCGTCGTGGACGTGACGGCCTACCGCCCCGAAGAGACCCGGGTGGTGGTGGCGTCTTTTGGTGGGCGCATCGGGCGTCTGGTGCACATCAGCAGCCTGAGCGTTTACCGATGGCCGTTGCCCTGTCCCGTCCAGGAAGACGCGCCGCTTGAAGACGATCCCCGGCATGAATACGGGTACGGCAAGGCGGCCTGCGAGCGCCTGCTCTTTTCTCAGCCCACCGAACGGCTGCCCTGGACCGCTCTGCGGCTGCCCGCCGTATTCGGCCCTCACGATCCACACTCCCGCGAGGCCTATCTGCTGCGACAGATCCTAAAGGATAAAACGATTGTCGTGCCGCCCCGGCCATACCTGTGCCAGAATCTGGTTGCTGCCGATGCGGCCCGGGCCGTGTGCGCCCTGCTCGAAAGTCCCCATGCGGTCGGTCGGGCCTATAATGCCGGGGACGAGCCCTTCACCCTCGAAGGCTATGTGGGACTTATCGCCGGGCTGGTGGGCCGGCCGGCGCGCATGGTTCGCGCTTCGACCCGGGTGCTGGTACGCGATGGGGCCCATCCGGAAAGGATTCCCTACTACTTCGAAGGCGACGTGGTGCTCGATACCCGCAGGATTCGCGACGAGATCGGATTTTCGCCGCTGCGGCCCGTGGAGGAGGCTATGGCCGCGACCGTGGAAGAAATTACCAGGGCACCCGGCGGGATCGATTCCGCCGGGTGGGGCCTGCCTTGGGAGGCGCCGTTCCCGGCTGGCCCTCTGGATCTTTTCCGAAATTCCGGATCTCAAGCGCCTGATAGCCCTTGACGCCAGGCACGAGGGCCATGCTGCGGGCTACCTGTTGCAGTCTCCTCTATGGTACCTTCTGGGGCACCTTCTGGGGCACCTTCTGGGGCATCTTCTGGGGTACCTTCTGGAGAAAGGTTCACCTGCCGGGATCGACCATGCGTCCCATGAACAGGATCGTCCCGCTGGCATGGTCGCGGATCAGGAATAAGAACGGATGATCCACGCGAAACTCTTCGGGATGTTCCATGATGCTCTTGGTGACCATCTCCACGGCGGTGACGGCGGCGGCCTCCGTCCCCTCCTCGTTGACCTCCACGAAGGCCTTGTGCTTGATCTGGGCAATGCGGAGCTTGCCTTTGGGCCACCCCATGCCCCTGAAATCGGCAACGGGCATCTGGAACGCCTCGGCGATGCCCATCCGTTGGAAAGGCGGCACCAGGTCATAGCTGGTTTCGAGGTTGAACCGGGGCAGGTAGAGCCTTACCTTCCGGGGCTGCCGGCTGTCCAGGGCCGCCAGCCATTGCTTGAGGTTCGGTTCGGTCGCCTGCTCCTCCAGCGAGTTCAACCCATCCACCTGGTTGGGCAGCAGGATCACCATGGAAAGCCGCTCCCCCTGGTACGGCAGGCTGAGCGCGCGAAAACCGTTTTCCTTCAACAGCCTCAAGTCGGCGTTGCGCTGCATGAGGGGTACGGTCACCTGCCGGTCGTGTGAGACATTGAAGGGTGCATCGGCGGTGCGATCTTGATCGAACGGGAAGGCCCAGAGGCCTTTGAAGTAGATGGCGTTGAGGATCACGCAAACCGAATCACGGCTGAGTTCATCGAGAATCTTTTCGATTTTGTGTTCGGTCTTGTTTCTCACCCATGCGTTGATCGTCTCCAGATCGCCGGGAAAGATTTCGGCATCGTAATAGTCCTTTAAGAGGGTCTTGTAAGCCTGGCTCACATCATCACCCGTGAGCACCAATGCGTTGGCGACATTGAGCTTCTGCCCGGCCAGGTCCGAACCGTTGACCAACCCGGTGTTCAGCAGTTTGAAGGCCGGGTGAAGCTGGTCCTGATCGAGATCGAAGTGAAGCGCCCGCTTCATCTCTTCGGCCGTCTTGCCGCGGGCGCCGGCATAGGTCATGGCCATGGCCGCAGAGATGCTGTGGGGTGAGAAGAAAAGATTGTCTTCCCCGGTCGCCAGCTGTCGGTACAGCTGGACCGAGAAGGCGCGGTTGCCCTGGGTCAAAAGATCTTGCGAGGCGGTTTCCGAAGGGGCTGCGCCGCCGGCCGCCGACAGGGAGACGGCCACGAGGACGGTCAACAGAACCATTGAGACGATGGATGTGTATTTCATTGCGATTCCTTTTATTTTGAAAGGGTGGCGTCCTGACATCCTGAACCCTAACGACCGACGCATTCTAATATGGATGCACAGTGAAAACAACCGGCTATTTGCCGGCTATTTGCCGATCCAGGGATTCCACGGACTGCTATTCGTCAGTGTCCGTCCACAAATAGGCAAATTGGGTCGAGATTAAGGCGCACGAAAAATTTAACCGCAGGCATATGGTCGATATTCCGAGGATTAAATTTTTCGTGCAACGCCGATATCGGGCCAATTGGTCATTTGTGGACGGGCACTCGTTAAACCCGGCCCGGGTGGCACAGGTGGCCGATGCCACACGCCAAGCGGTCAAGTGCCAGTAAAATGCACGGCGGACGGCCCAGAAACTCCCCCGGCCTGCGCCGGGGCTGCCTCAAGGTTGATCCGGATGGGGCCGATAGTATCCTTCGAAGGGATTCAGTGCTTGATGGCGGTTTTGGGTTGCTGTATAACATACTTAAAATTTTACAAAATGTTCGATGTGCAGGCGTTTTTCATTTTGGCCTGTTGGAAAATCGTATGACTGACATCCGGAATATCCTTTTGACATGCACTTTCTTGCTGAACCTGTTTATGTGGCCGGTCTGGTCCGGCGCAGACGAGCTTCCCGTCGCCGGGTCGCCCGCTCCGACCGCCCTTGACGCCGCACCGTCGCCAGCCCGGCTCGGACAAAGCTGGGAGGGGCATCTTTCCCATCAAAAGGAAGCCTTCATCGAGGTGGTGACAGACCCGGCCGATTGGCGCTTGCTATGGCGGCGCGCCTTCGACGCACCGGCGCCGGAGCTGGATTTCCAGCAGCATGTGGTGGCCTGCGTTTTTCTCGGCCACTCGGCGCCCTGGCTGTTTTCCATCGCCTTCGGGGAGCCCCTGGTACGTGGCGATCGGGTGGTCATTCCCTATGGGTTGAGCGATCTCATCCTGGAATTGAGCGGGCCGTTCAAGGCGGGCGGGCAATACCGGATGAAGGTCTTCGAACGCAAGTCCGGGTATGCTTACGGGCTGGAAGAGACGCTCTACAACGACATGTGAACAGGGGGCCGCGAGGCGGCGGGCGAGGAGGTACGTGATGGCCAAGGCAGGTCGAGCGCCGCGAAAAGGCGCAACTCAAAAGAGCCTGATCATCCTGGCGGTACTTTTTCTGTTGATCGGCGGAGCTGTCATGGATCCCATGGCCGGTATCGCCTGTTTCGCCCTGGCGGGGGTCGCCTCCCTCATCGCGGTTTTTTCCGGCTCGGGATGGCCACGGCTTGTGGCGGTGGCCCTGTTGATCGCTGCCGCGGCGCTGGCGGTTTCCAATGTCTCGCCCGCCCGCCAGCACCATCAGAATTACAGATCGAGCGTGGGAGCGACCAGCGTCGAATGATGCTCGCCACCATAACGGATCATAAACATAATGTGTGAGACCAACAGCGAGGAGTTGAACATGAAAATCGACGTGTGCAATGCACTTGGGAGATATTCGGAGAAGAAAAGAGATTCCGAGCGTTGGCGGGTGGTTTTGACGCTCTTTTTCTGGATCGTCGCAATCATCGCGATCCATCCCCAGCCCGGCATGGCGGGAGAGCGTTACAGAGGCCTGCGTGTGGCGGACCAGGAGGGCCGTTACTACATCGATGACACCCAACATGTCGCGTTCGTCATGGAAGATGATGCGGTGACGGATTTAAGAATCCACATGGATGGGGTCAACAAGGATGTGTCGTTTTCAACCTGTGCTCCGCTGCAGGCGGACGGCAGCAACTTCACGCGATGGTTTGCCGTCGAATGCCGTAAAATGACCGCCTATGACCAGGGGCAGTTTTCCTATGACTATTTTCTGGCCGGCGCCTATGCCGGGATATCGCCCGTCATCACGCCTGCATATTCCATGTATCAGCAGATCAAGGCGGTTTCGGATCAGATCGGAAGGGAAGTCCCGGCGAGAACTTTCGTTATCTATGCCAATAAGAAGCCCGTCTATGAATTCTTCTGTTACGCTGACACCGCAACCCCACAAATTACACAGGCCGATACGCCGCCTCTCGCCGTCATCTCCGAGGGTTCGCCGAAAATGAGGAAGGAAGACAAGCTGCAGGTGGATCACAGCATGCCCATGAATCTGTCCTACCTCATCGATTCAAGACAATTTTATTCGAATCAGATCATGCTCGTCTATGGATTCCGGCCGGAGAACGACAAGGCCGGGAGCGCCGCCACCGTATGGGGGAAGAAGACCAGCGACCAGGATTGGCTGCTGGAGCGGGAGTCGGCGGCGGTTTGGGTGACGGGCGTCGATGGTCCCCAGCATCATGAGGAGATCATTCTACGGACACGAATGGAAGAGAAAGACGGCACCGTCATGTTGCGCGGTTACCAGGTGATCCAGGTCGGACCGGTGCAGGGACCCGGCGTTACGTTAAAAACGGGTGAGTATCTCTATTACGATCTGCCCGGCTCCCGGAGCAACAGCTGCCCCATCGACCTGATCGGCGACGCCGTCGAAGCCGTCTTCTACGATGCCCACAGCGGCGTGATTCTCGAAGCCGTCCAACCGGGTACCGCCAAGCTGAAGGTATTTACCCACTGGTGGCAGGACCCCCAGCCCAAATTTCTCCGGGAGTACGAGATTGTCATTCATTAAAGGGAGCGGTCACGGTCGGAAATCCACATATCGCCATGACAACGGACCGCGTAAGTTCACCATGAAATCCGGCCCGTTTGACGTGGAAATGATACCAACTGGGCGAAGGAGTTGTAGATGACGCAAAAAGTCGAGATCGTTCCCGGAAAACTGACGGCCCGCGGCGCGGCCATCGGCACTTGGGTAGTTTCCCTTTTGATGCTATTCGGCCTGGTGATGGCCGTGGTGGTGCTGATGGAGACCTCCTTCTCCTCAGAGCCGGGCCTGGCGATTCTGATGTGCCTCTTCTGGCTGGTCTGGATGGGCGCCTGCATCGGTATCATCGTCCAATTCCGACGGGTGGTGAGGGCGTCGCGGCAGAGCGGTACGGACACCCTCGCGGAACTGCGATTCGACCCTCCGGACGCTTCCGGCGGCGCTCCCGGTGATCTTGCGCCGGGCGCCGACATCGAGGCGCGGTTGCGCCATCTGGACAAACTGCGCCACAGCCGGCTGATCGACGAGGAGGAGTACATCGCCCAGCGGGCCCGTATTCTTCAGGAGCTCTGATCTTACGGACGGCCGCCGATCATTCGTAGATCTTCTCCCCTTCGGCAAAGGCTTCGGCCGCATCGTTTTCATAATCCCGTTCCGCTTTCTTCGCCTTGCTGGCCAGGTACTCCTTGTACCACTCGTGGGCGATGATCATGCTCATCACCTCGTTGGAGCCGGTCCAGATGGAGGCCAGGCGAAGGTCGCGGGCGATGCGTTCCACCGGAAACACGTTGGTGTAGCCGATGCCGCCCATCACCTGCATGGCGTTGTGGGCCACCTTCTGGCACGATTCGGTGACGAACTTCTTGGCCTGGCTGACCATGCGGCGGGTCTCCCTGGCCGGGACGCCCGAGTCGACCATGCGGGCGGTGGTGTAGATCATGCTGCGGGCGGCATCCAGGAGCATGGCCGCCTCGGCCACCTGGAAGCTGACACCCTGGAACTGGGCGATGGGCTGGCCGAAGGCCTTTCGCCGTGTGGTGTAGCCCGTGGCCACGGTCAGGGCTGGTCGGGCCGCGCCGATGGTCATGGCCGCGGTGCCCAGGCGCTCGGGGATCATCATGGTGTTGAAGACCGCGTAGCCGCCGTTGAGCCGGCCCACGATGTTCTCCTTGGGGACCCGGACATCCTTGAAGACCACCCGCCCGGCGCCGCCGCCGCGGCTGCCCATGAGGCCGTAGATATAGTCCACCCGCACCCCGGGGCCGCGGTCCACGATGAAGCAGGTGAGGGCCTTGTGTGGTTCGGCGGCCGGATCGGTCTTGGCGTACACAAGGAAGTAGTCGGCCCCTTCGGCGCCCACGATGAAGCGTTTCTGGCCATTGATGACAAAGTGGTCGCCCTTGTCCTCGGCGGTTGTCGTGGTGCCGAAGAAGTCCGACCCGCCCCGGGGTTCGGTGAGGCATTCGGCGGCGAAGATTTCTCCGCTCAGAAGCGGCTTGACGTAACGCTCCTTCTGGGCGTCGGTGCCGTGCAGGATGATGGCGTCGCAGACCAACTCGGCACCCACCCCGAAGACGCAGGCAAAAATGTAGCCCAGGGTGCCCACCTCCTCCATGACCATGCATGTGGAGACCCAGTCCATGCCGCGGCCGCCCCACCTCTTGGGGTAGCGGCAGCCGAACAGGTTGCGCCGGCCGGCTTCGCGCAGAAATTCTTTGGGGAACTGGATCTTGTCCTGGTCCATATCGAGGATCATCTGCCGCGGCACCCAGCGCACCAGGTCCCGCACCTCTTCGCGCAATTTTTTTTGTTCGTCGGTCATCATGAAATCAAACATTTTTGCCCTCCTCCTGTTCCAGTTCGTCGCGCCGGAGCGTTATTTTTTCCAGCATTTCCAATATTTCCGATTCGAACAACCTGAGTTCTGCCATGCGTTGGCGGATCTCTCGCAAACTGCGGTCCGCATAGCGCAGGGTGCGCCGGATCTGTTCCCGCTCATCGATGCCGTCGGAAATCAGTCCGATCATGTCGGCGATCTCCTCGAGGGTGAAGCCGAAGCGCTTGCCCCGCAAAATCAACTTGAGGCGCGCGCGGTCCCGCTTGGTGAAGAGGCGGTGGCCGCCGTTGGTGCGGCTTGGCGCCAGCAAGCCCTTCTCTTCGTAAAAGCGGATGGTGCGGGTGCTGATATCGAATTCGCCGGCCAGTTGGCTGACGGTCCAGGTCGGTTCGTCGTTTGGGATGGACATGTCAGGAGCCTGTGTGAAGTTAACGTTAACGTTAACATTTCATGGGGGTGATCCGTATGTCAACAGGAAAGTGATCGGTGCCTGTTCGCCACCCCGGCGTTGGCGTCGGTTGGTTCAAGGATTACATCCCTGAAAGTTTCGCGGAAATGCGGAAATGATTTGATCATCCGGTCCGCCTCAATATAGAACCAGCCATCTGGTGATGATGTGATGAAAACAGGAGGCTTCCATGCGATTACTCCTCATCGAGGACGATGCCAAAATCGCATCCTTTATCACGGTGGGGTTTAGACAGGAGGGCTTTGCGGTCGACCATGCCTCGGACGGCCGGGAAGGTCTCCAGTTTGCCCTCAACGCCGACTATGACGCGGCCATCGTGGATATCATGCTTCCTGGAGATCTCGACGGTCTGGAGGTGATCGAGCAGCTCCGGCAGCAGGGCATCCGGACGCCGGTGTTGATCCTGAGCGCCAAAAGATCCCTTGGAGACCGGATCAAAGGCATCGAAACCGGCGGGGACGACTACCTGGTCAAGCCGTTCGCCTTTTCCGAGCTGCTGGTGCGGGTCCAGGCGCTGATTCGCCGATCGATGATGCATGGGGAGCGTTCGAGCCTGTCGTGCGGTGACCTCTCCATCGATCTGATTCGGCGCGAGGTGTATCGGGGAGGGCACAAAATCGACCTGCAACCCCGGGAGTTCGCCCTGCTGGTGCTGCTGGTGCGCAACGCGGAACGCACCGTGACCAAGGCCATGATCCTGGAGCATATCTGGGATTTTCAGTTCGATCCTCAGACCAATGTGGTCGACGTCCTGATCTGCCGGCTCAGAAACAAGATCGAAAAGGGGTATGGCAAGAAATTCATCCGGACCATCCGAGGGATCGGCTATGTTTTCCAGGACCCCGCTAAAAATATTTAAATCCAACGCCTTCCGACTCTCCTTGTGGTATGCGGTGGCCTTTATCCTCGGGTTTGCGGCCCTGCTCATGGTCACCTACCTGTCCCTTTCCTCAGCCATGGCCAAAAACGACCGGGAGGACATTGAGGCGGAGTTGGCCGAACTGGCTGACCTTTACAATGCCGGCGGGTTGCCGGCCATCGACGCCGAGGTCGCAGTCAAGTACCGCTTTTTAAAGGCGGAAACCTACTTCTTCCGGTTGGCCGACGGCGCGAACCGGACCGTGAAGATCTATTTCCCCGATGTCTGGGACGAATTCGAGCTGGATCAGTTGGAGCGATTGCCCCTTGGCCCGGCCGGCGACTGGGTGTCGCTGCCGGCCAGGGAGGATCGTTTCCTGATGCTGGCCACGGCCCAGCAACTCAACGACGGTCGCTGGCTCCAGGTGGGCATGAGTTCCGAGGAGCGGGAAGAGACCCTGGGCCGTTTCCGGGATACGATGCTGCTGATCCTCTTCCCGCTGACGGTTTTGGGGATCGCCGCCGGATTGTTGATGGCGCTCAGATCGTTGCGGCCCGTGCGATCCATCATCCAAACCGTGACCTCCATCCTGGAAGGCGAAATGGCGGCCCGGGTTACCCGCTCCTACAACGGCGACGAGCTCGATGAGCTGGCCCGTCTCTTCAACGAGATGCTCGACAAGATCAAGACGCTCATCGAGGGCATGAAAGGGTCGCTGGACAACGTGGCCCACGATCTGCGCACCCCCATGACCCGTCTGCGCACGGTGGCGGAAAAGGCCCTCCAGGACGATACCGATCTCAAACAGACCCGCGACGCACTTTCCGACTGTATCGAGGAGTCGGACCGCATCCTTTCCATGGTCACCATGCTGATGGATATTTCAGAAGCGGAAACCGGCACCCTCAGCCTGCACCGCGGCACTTACAACCTCAGTTCACTCGTCAAACGGGTCGTGGATATGTATGAACCCGTGGCGGACGAAAAAGGCATCGGACTGACGGTCGCGGCCCCTGCCGAGCTGTGCAACCGATGCGACGGGAACCGGATGAGCCAGGCCTTTGCCAATATCCTGGACAACGCCATCAAGTATACGCCGGCCGGCGGCCGCGTCGCCATCGAGGTGTTTCAGCAGGATGGAAACATTTGTATCCGCTTCACCGATACGGGCACCGGCATCCCTGCAGACGATTTGCCCAAGATCTGGGACCGTCTCTTCAGAGGGGCCAACGCCAGGTCGCAAAAAGGATTGGGGCTGGGATTGAGTTTTGTCCGGGCGATCTGTGAGGCCCACAACGGCCGGGTCGAAGCGAAAAGTACCCTCGATCGAGGTGCCACATTCACCATTACCCTCCCGCCTGAATGACGACGCTTGCATAAACAACCTTTCAAAACTGTAATCTTCAGGAAAGGGGCCGGCAATTATCTCCTGGTATAAAGCAGTCGTAGTTTGAACATACCTTTTCAATCCCAGGAGAATAAGCCATGGAATGGAAATTCTGGAATCGTAAAAAGATTGCAGCCAACAAAAACGGCGAAGCCAAACTGGCCAAACCGAGAGAGTTGCCCCAACAAATCGGACAATATCTGGTGCTTCAAGAGCAGATGGACCCGGATTACGTTTGGGCCTTGAGGTGTGTGCTGCGGCCCTATCCGGACGTCAAAACCAAATTTGATTTTCTCGTGTTCAGCACCCGAGCGGTTCGTTCGGCCGGCATCGATGTGGCCAATTACGACCACCTGGCCAAATATCCGGACCTTGTCCTCTACAGAGGGTGGTTCGACAAACGCACCAATGAGATAGAGTTCCACAAGCCTACGAAGAAGGCGGCCTAGACTCGATTTTTTTACAATCGGATCTGGTACTTCTTGACGAAATCCACCGGGTTGTAGGAGAGTTTGGCTTTGCGCAACCCCTCGTCTCCGATGTCCTGTTCCCGGTTGACGATGGTGGGGCCTTTGGGAAGTTTGGTCAGAAAGATTTGATTGATGGCCTGGTAGCTGCCTTTGTAGTCGGGGCATCCCTTTTCGAAATGAATCACCAGGCTGTTGTCGGGCATGATCTCCGCGATGGTGTACGCGGCGATGATGCCCTTTACGATCAGGGCGCCGCCGGTAATCGCCTGCAAGTGCTGCGCGGTGTCGAGCACGCGCGCGATGGCTTGGTTCTCCGAAGCCAGGGTTTCGACGTCTTCGCAATCGCGCCAGGCACACCAATCTTCCTGCATGGCCATGGCATGGTCGATCATGTCCGGTCCAAACGGCAGGTAGGTGTATTCATAGCTTTTGAGGAACTGGTTGAGCAGGTTTTTCTTCTTGTGAAAGCGGTTGCCCTTCAGTTCGATCAGCTCTTCGATGCTGTATAGATAGTCCCAGTGTTCGCGGGTCTCTTCGGCCGTAATGGAGAGTGCATCGTTGCGTCGGAGGATATCTATCAACCCGTCGGGAATTCGGATGATCCGATCGGCGTCGGCTTTGGCCGCGGCCAGGGCCGCCGGCCAGTCGGTTTGTTGCCAGTCGCCTACCGGCGCCCACAGGGCGGGTTGGGGATCTTGTTGCCGTATCCATACCAGGTCGTCCTGCCAGGCCCATTGGAGGCCGTATTCCTCGCCCCATCCCCATAGATTGATAAAGCTGTAATCGGATGCGATCTGGCCGCACCGGGAGAGGTGCTTGAGATAGTCATCCTGGCGTTCGAGTCGAATCGGTTCGAATTGCATGCGGGTGGTGGTTCCCTTCCGCGCCATCTTCAAAGATGGGCTGTTTTTCTGTTGTCATCACCAGAACGATATTCAAATCCATGACATTAGTACCCGTGGGGCCGGTGATCAGCAGGTCCCCCAGCGCTTCGAAGAACGGGTAGGCATCATTATGAGACAGATGGCGGCGGATGTCCAGCCCTGCACCGGCGGCGCGGGCCGCGGTGGTGTGGTCGACGAAGGCGCCGGCGGCATCGGTGGGGCCGTCGGTGCCGTCGGTGCCAGCCGCGAGGATGAGGACCGACGGATGATCGGCGATGGAAAGGGCCGTATTCAGGGCGAACTCCTGGTTGCGGCCGCCGCGTCCGTCGCCTTTGAGGACCAGGGTGGTTTCGCCCCCAGACAGAATGCAGGCCGGCGGTGGCAAGGGGTTGCCCGAGGCTAGAATTTCCCGGGCCATAGCGGCGTGAAGGCGCGCCACGGTGCGGGTGTCGCCTTCGATGCAGGACGAGAGCACCATCGTATGGTAGCCCCGCTGCTCGGCGGCCCGTGCCGCGGCCTCAAGGGCCTGGCGGTTGCTGCCCACCATGAGATGCGCGGTATGCCGCCAGTCGTGGGTGTCGGTCTTTGGTGTCTCGGCCACTCTTCCGGCGACACCGTCTCTGATGCGTTGTCGAACGACGGCCGGCAGTTGCGATTCGATGCCGTAACGGCCAATGATGTCCAGACAGTCGCCGAAGGTGCTGCGGTCCGGCACGGTGGGGCCCGAGGCGATGACATCCGGGTCGTCGCCGACCACATCGGATAAAATGAGCGTCACGCACGGCGCCGGCGCCGCGGCCTGGGCCAGCTGGCCGCCCTTGATGCCGGAAAGATGCTTGCGGATGGCGTTCATTTCGTGAATCGTCGCGCCGCAGGAGAGCAGCAGATCGGTGGTCGTTTGTTTTTCCGCCAGATGGAGGCCGTCGGCCGGCAGCGGCATCAGGGCCGATCCACCGCCGGAGAGCAGCACGATGACCAGGTCCCTCGGTCCGGCTTGGCGCGCCAGGTCGAGGATGGCGCGGGAGGCCGCGACGCCGTTGGCGTCGGGCAGGGGGTGACCCGCTTCGACGGTGCGGATGCGGGCCAATGGTGCGGTGTGCCCATATTTAACACTGATGATGCCGTCTTCGATGCGGTCGCCGACGATCTCTTCAATAGCCCGGGCCATGAAGGCCGTGGCTTTACCGGCACCGACGACCCATATCCGGTCGATGGCCGAGAGGTCGAACCGGCGTTTGCCGATGCACAGTTCCCGTCCCGTTCGACGGCAGAGACGCCGGATGGCGGCCGCCGGGTCGGCGGCGCTCAGGCCGCTTCGGAATATCGCTTCGGCATCGGCGCGCATGCGGGCCAGGATGGGGTCGGACGTCGCGCTCATGGCATCATCGCTCCCCGGCCGCCCTGGGTCTTGGCTCCCCGGCGTCGGCGGCGATGGTCTTTTTATATTGCACCCCGTAGCGCCGCATGCGGTTCCAGACGGTGACCCGGGTGACACCCAGCAGCTCGGCGGCACGGGACTGGTTGCCCTCGGCCTCTTCCAGGGCTTCGAT
>DHGT01000074.1 GCA_002402905.1 Desulfatitalea sp. UBA4791
AATGCACCCCCTGTGATCGCTAACGTTCCAACTGGATGTGCACTTGACCCGCGACCTCACCGAGCACCTCTGGGGGTCGCTCGACGGTGCCTGGTACAACGGCGGGAAAGCGACAATCAACGGCGTCTCGGGGGAAAAGCTCGACAACTTAGGCCTCGGACTCACCCTCGGATATCAGATCAACGACAACCTGAACCTCACGGTCAGCTACAAGTCTACCATCAATGACGACGCTCCCGATGACCTTCGCATGGACAATCTCATGGTCTCGTTCGTGTATGGCTGGCACAAACTCATAGAAGGCTCGCGGCGGCTGAAGGACGAAAAGTAGGACTATCCTGCCGAGACCGGGCCGCCCGCAACGGTCGGCCCGGAATACGTAAAGAAGGAGGGATGTGTAAAAGTTGCCAATCAAAGGGGTAAAGCAGATTGAGGAGTCAGGTGACATCATGACAACCTTGACCTTGCCGCACATGATCTGATGCGCGTGGGCACCACCGAGTTACGCCAGCTCCTGGGCAAGGGGCGCAACATCCAATTGTGATTGGGGCAGAAGGTGAGTTTGCCCTCGTCGGATTTGCACAATGCCTTTCGATGGGCATAAACTTATAACCCAATATGATCACTTCAACAATCCATGGCGCCGCAGGTTCGATTGGATGTAACTCCAGTGCAGCGCCATATGGATCGCAACCAAAACAAGAAAGGCAATGGCCGACCATTGGTGCAGATCCTGCAGAATGTGCCTGAGGAACAACCATACGCTCTCGCCACCGCGGTATCCTCTCGGCAGAAGCAGCCAGTTCATCAGACCAGTCACGGACAGGATGCATAGAAAAACGAAAGTGAGCACGTTGACAGCCCACAATTTGGTGGAACGGTGAGTGGTCATGGAACCCTCCCTATCGTTTGCGTTGGTTTATCTTATCACTTCAGACATGCTTTTTCGAGAGCCGCTGTCCGGTTGAACCGTCAGCCCATGGCCCGCTGGCCCGCGGCCGGGTCCCAATGTTCGCTGACAGCTTCCAGCACTCAACACCCAGAACCCTATCCGACGCCGGCAGCCACCGCGGCACTGCCAGCTGCTATTCCCACAGCCATCATCAGTGCCGGTAGTGTATACCAAAACGATGCTGCGTAGAATTCCGGTGATTTGGAATTACCCGGCCCGCGGCATCGTCTCTGGATACGCAGTTCAGGCTGGACCTATGAACGGGACCCCGCATCGATGTGATTTTATATTGCTCTGCACCTTCCAACCATCTGAATACTTTTCACAGGATATCATTCCGCATGGATAAATGTTAAACAACCTTCATGGACGCCGCATTTCAGTATCCACAAAAGGACTCACCCCTCGATCGGCGCGAGGTCTTGGCCGTGGACTGCCAGGCAACCGCCGCCAATCCAGAAAAGGGCCATTTGCTGGAAATAGGTTTCATGGTCGGCAGCGCGGCAAGGGCTGTTCCTACTGACGCTTGCCGGTCCCATTTGATCCGCCAACCTGAAGGTTCAGCGGTCCCGGCGCGTGTGTTGAAGATAACAGGCATTTCGGATCCGGACCTGGATCGGGGCATCACCGATAGCGAGGCGGGCCATATGCTTTTTGAAGCAGCGCGTCGTGCGGCCGCCCGGAATGGGACTTCCCGTTGCCCGACGATCATCCATTATGCACGCTTTGAACTCCCCTTTTTGTGCCGATTGCACCGCGACAACGAGCCGGCAAGTCCATTTCCGCTGGACATCATTTGCACGCACCGCATTGCGCAACGGCTGCTGCCCGATCTTCCCCGAAAAGGGATTCGTGCACTGGCCGGGTATTTTGGCCACGGCGCACCTATGCTCAAGCGCAGCACCGGCCATGCCGTTGCCACGATGGGCATCTGGCGCGATTTGGTGGCTCTGCTCTCCGAAGGATGCAACATTACCACCTATGGGCAGTTGCAGGATTGGCTTGCCGTGACAGGTCAGCCGGTGCGCGGTAAAAGGGTATCCCCGATGCCCGCAGCGACCCGCCGGGCCCTTCCAGACCATCCGGGCGTCTACCGGATGCGTAGCCTCGGCGGCGGCCTTCTTTATATCGGCAAAGCCAAATCGCTCAAAAAACGCGTCTGCAGTTATTTCAGAAGCAAGGCACCGCATCCCGAACACATCCTGGAGATGCTCAGCCAGGCCCGGGATATCGATTTTTCCGTGACAGCATCGGCCCTGGAGGCCGCCGTTGTAGAGGCCGATGAGATCAAACGCAACCATCCGCCATACAACAAGGCACTGCAACCGGGTCAGCGCAGCCTCGTCTTTTTCAGCAGGACTCTCAAACGCAATGGCCCCCGCAGCAACCCGCAGCTGTGTATCGGGCCGTTGCCCAGCGGCCGAATCGCCGATGCGCTCACTGCCTTTGATCGCTGGTGGACCAGCCGCGGGTCAATCCGGGAGGAGGACCTGTTGGCTATTGAGTGAGTCGTCGCTGGCATGGGGCACTGAAGAGGACCCTCAGCAGCTCAAGCATCTGGTCGTATTCGAGAATGGACGCCTGAGCCATCGGTCTGGGTTACAAATAGGGCAAAGCCCTCCAGTGCCGCCGGGGTATCACCACTCCTGGATCGATCGTCGAAACAGTCTTGATCTCGCCACTTATGATCGGATGCGCGTGGTCACGACCGAGTTGCGCAGGCTATTGGACAAGGATCGCAACATCCTCTTGCGATTGGGGCCGAAGGTGAGTTTGTCGCCGTCGGATTTGCACAAAGCCCTTCGGTGGGTATAAACTTCCATTCAAAGTGGGGGCAGGCATAAAATAAAGGAGAAGATCATGGCTTTTGATTTGACACTGATGACGGCAGCTCACCGGCGGGCCTCATTTCTTGACATCGATGCCTTTTTAAAGTTAATTGCGCTCATTGGAACCACCTCTTTTGAAATGATTCCTTATTGGGTGGGGCCTTAGCCCGGAAGATTTGGCTGACGGCGGTGGTACGCACGATGATTAAATGATCTAAGGGAGTTGATCGAATGGATATCAAAGATAAAGTGGTGGTTGTGACCGGCGGCGCTTCCGGGATCGGCGAAGCGCTGTGCAGAAGGTTCGCCCGGACCGGGGCAAAGGGTGTCGTCGTTGCGGATGTGAACGAAGCGGGCGCAACCCGTATTGCCAATGGGATCGAAGGAGCGCTTGCCTTCCGGTGCGATGTCCGCAAAGAAGAAGATATCATCGACCTGGTCCGTTTTACGGAAGAAAAACTCGGTCCCATCGATCTGTTCTGTTCCAATGCGGGTATTCTCGCGATAGGGGGCTACGAAGTGTCCAATGAGGAATGGCAGCGCATCTGGGAAATCAACGTGCTTGCCCACATTTTCGTGGCCAGGGCCGTGATTCCCGGAATGATCGCCCGGGGGAGCGGCGCCATCATGATCACGGCATCCGCCGCCGGGCTGCTCAGCCAGATCGGGTCCATTCCCTACTCCGTTACCAAGCACGCGGCCGTCGGTCTGGCCGAAAGCCTGTCTATTACCTACGGAGACCAGGGGGTCAAAGTCTTTGCACTCTGTCCCCAGGCGGTCCGCACGGCCATGACGGCAGATACGGGCGGCGGAGTGGCCGCCGTAGATGGAATGATGGAACCTGATCAACTGGTCGATGCAGTGGTTGCGGGTCTGGAAAAAGAGGAATTCCTCATTCTACCTCACCCGGAAGTCAAGCAGTACATGCAGAGAAAGACCGCTGATTATGATCGGTGGCTGTCGGGTATGCGGCGCCTGCAGGCGAGGTTTCTCACGGGGGCGCCGCTGAAAAAGGAGTGAGGCATCTTTTATTATGGATGGGCTACAGTTTTTCGTTCACGGATGACACCTTGCTCTCCAGGCGATTGGATGTCCCTTTACGATAGTCTGCCTTCAGGCTCAGGTTGATGCGGGTGCAGTCCTTTTCAAGGTCTTGAAAGCATCGGTCCACCACATCCATGACGTCTCTCCATTCACCCTCGATGCACGTGCCCATGGGATTCAGCTGATACGACAACCCGCTGTCGCGTATAATCTTAATGGCTCGGGCAACATAGGTACTGACGCTCTCGCCTTTGTCCATCGGAAAAATTGAAATCTCTACGATCACGCTCATGTGTCAAATCTCCTTTACCCATCCATACCACGGGTCACACTCGATCCAAAAGACCCTGTCTTGGATCATCCGGCATCATGGGCGATTTCCTCTTGGAATGTATCAGTGTCCTTGAAAATGAGCCACTTACCTTTTTGCATTCCCACACTTAAGGATTATAGTGTTGTGTGATTTTGAGGTGCTTTTGACCTGCTGTTTTATGATGTCAGGGACTTGGCGCTTATGACCCCATATCCATAAAAAACGAAGGGTAGCCTATGGATTCAGTCACCCAAATAGCGCTGGGAGCGTCCCTGGGCGAAGCCGTCCTGGGAAAACAAATCGGCAAACGCGCTCTTTTATGGGGTGGTGTTCTGGGCTTGTTTCCTGACCTGGACATCCTGATTCCGTTTGGCGATGCGGTAAAAAACTTTACCTATCACCGGGGCTTCAGCCATTCGATTTTTGTGCTGACCGCCCTGACGCCGGTTTTTGTATGGATCGCCCTTAAATTGCACCCGCAAACGATTCAATATCGCAAAAGATGGTCTGCTTTGGTTTTCCTGGCACTGATGACACACATCCTGTTGGATTGCCTTACTGTTTATGGCACCCAGATATTTTGGCCGCTGCCGGCACCGCCGGTCATGTGGTCGTCTATTTTCATCATCGATCCGATGTATTCCCTGCCGTTGATTGGCGGCGTTCTGGCGGCACTCTTGTTGCGTCGAACGAGTTTGAAGGGCCATACGGTCAATACCATCTGCCTCGTCATCAGTACCCTTTACCTTGCCTGGAGCGCCGGTGCCAAGCTGCATGTCAATCAAATCGTCACGCAATCTCTGGAACGAAAAGCCATTGCATATGAAAGGTTTTTAACGGTTCCCGCGCCGTTCAACACCGTACTGTGGCGCGTCCTGGTGATGGTCGACGACGGCTATTATGAAGGATTCTATTCTCTGCTCGATAAAACCGGGGATATCCCCTTCACACACTATCCCAGCACCGGCAAGCTACTGGAGCGTCTCGAGGAACACTGGCCGGTCAAACGTCTGCAGTGGTTTACGCATGGTTTTTATTCGGTGAAAGAAATCGACAGGGCCATTGTCCTATCGGATTTGAGGATGGGGATGGAACCGGATTATTTCTTCCAATTTAAAGTCGGAGAAATTGGAAATCCGCACCCTGTTCCCACCCAAAGCGCTCGGATCAGCGCCGATCGGAGATTGGACAGGTTAGGTTGGGTCTGGAAGCGAATATGGGATCCCGGAGTACTGAGCCCATAGCGTTTACAGTCTGATTTCCCGTGTGAAACAGCTTGATGAATTTAGCGCCTGCTGGGATGTTCCATTCGAAACACATGCCCACCTACTCGGACCAGGTCCGTGGGCGAGAGTGGGTCCAAGGTCTTGCCATCCATTTCCAATCTTTTGTTCTTGACAGCGAACCCGCTTCCTGAATTAATGCGATTAGGTATTCACCTTCCGATCGGGTAATCATATTTTCACATCGTTCCATCTTTTCAGGGGGTTGGCTTGGTTGAAATTCCCACCACCATTAAAAACAGGGAGCTGGTCGAGCGCCGCCGCCGCCAGATCATCCTGGCGGGAATCAAACTTTTCGCCAGCCATGGCTTTCACAAAACCACCTTAAAGGATCTGGCCGAGGAAGCGGGCCTGAGCTATGGCAACATCTACGACTATGTGGGAAGCAAGGAAGATATTTTCTTTCTGATCCATGATTTTCTGGCCGGCTCGGCCATGGAGATTCTCAATCGGAGCATCGAGGATATCCAGGATCCCGTCGAAAAGCTGCGCCGCATGATCCACAGCGAGTTCAACCTCATGGATCAATGGGCCGATGCCTTGCTGCTGATCTATCAGGAAAGCCACATCCTGAAAGGCACCTTTCTGAAAAAGCTTCTCGAGAAGGAGCGGGCCCACCTGGAAATGTTCGAAATCGTCCTGACCGAATGCATTGCCCGGGGACAGATGCCGCCGTGCAATTTGCGACTGGCGTCCAACCTGATCAAATCCATGATCGACGCCTGGACCATCAAACGATGGGACCTGCGAGGCCATTCGACCCGGCTCGAAGCGGAACACAGCATTATGGATATCATTTCCCACGGCCTGCTCGCACCGGTGAAAGGCGTTCCGACGTCCGGCGCCGATACCGGATCGCTGATGGGGAAAACGGCATTGATGGTCAACGCGGGAACCCTTCTGGGGCAGGCCGTCTGCAGCGATCTCACAGCCCGCGGGGTACGGGTGATCGCCCAAGTCAACCGGCACGAGGACCTGCTGCAGTCGTCCATCGGCATGCAGGCCGGCGCCGTTTGCAAGCCGGTGCTGCTCGTCGACGAGACCGATCGTCTGACAACGAACGGCATCGACCGCATCGAAAATGAGTTCGGCCCTGTGGATATCTACCTGCACGACCTGGGTGTCGGCACGACCGACATGCCCGACGCTCCGCGCATGAAGGAAGCCGCGGATTCTTTTGGGAATAATTTGCGTCTGGCCCAGGATCTTGCGTCTTGTTTTAAAAACCGAATGGGCGAAAGAGGCATGGGACGAATCGTCTATATCGCGCCCTGGGCCTGGGACAATTATACCGATCCGGTCCGCTTCGAGGTGGTCAAGGCCGGCGCCGTCGCCTTGACCAGGTGCCTGTCGCGCCAACTGGCGGCAGCCTCTGTCAATGTCAACTGCATCGTCCCGGGCTATATTCGAGGCGTTCGGCCCCTGAAAATTGAAAAAGCCCTTGGGAGAAAACTTCTGGAAGAAATTCCTTCGGGTCGTCTCGGAGAAATCTCCGACGTCCTCGAAACGGTCTTGTTTGCGATCCGCGATGGATCCAAATACCTCACCGGTCAGGTGTTTCATGTGACCGGCGGACAATAAACCAACATCAAAGGAGAGCCCTATGCTGCGAACCAAGGAAGCCTACCATGAAAAGCTTTTTGCCATGCGGCCCAACATCTTCATCGGCGGCGAGCGGGTTGGAAGGGATGACCCGCGTCTGCGGCCGGGAATCAACGTGCTCGACATTACCTTTGACCTGGCGCAAGATCCGGAGTGGAAAAAATTGGCGACGGCCGCGTCATCGGTCACCGGAGAAGAGATCAACCGCTGGGCCCATCTTCCCCAGAACCCCTACGATCTGATCCAGAAGCAAAAGCTGATTCGGCTCGGCGCCCGCCGGGCGGGCGGCTGCATCCAACGGTGCATGGGCCATGATGCCATCAACGCCCTGGCCATCTGCACCAAGGAGATGGACCTGGCCAACGGCAGCGATTATCACCAGCGATTTTTAGATTACCTGAAGGTCTACCACGGCCAGGATCTGGATGGCTGCTGCGCCCAGACCGACAGTAAAGGGGACCGGATGAAACGGCCCAGCGAGCAGCAGGATCCCGATGCCTATCTGCACATTGTCGAGGAGAGAAAGGACGGCATCGTGGTATCCGGCTTTAAAATGTCGATCACCCAAGCCCCGTATGCCGATGAGATCATCGCCTTACCGACCCGGGCCCTGGGAGAGGCAGACCGCGACTTTGCGGTGGCCTTTGCCGTGCCGGCCGATATCGAAGGCCTGAGCCTGATTACCCGTCCGGTATGGCTGCGGGACAAAGACAACCCCGAAGCCGGGCCGTTCTGCCGTTATGGCGTGTCCGACTGCATCGTCTTTTTCAACAAGGTGTTCGTTCCCAAGGAGAGGGTTTTCATGTGCGGCGAATGGCAGTTCGGCCGGCGGCTGGCGCTGCTGTTTGCCGATTCCCACCGCCACAGCTACAGCGGGTGCAAGCCTGCGGTGTCCGACATCTTGTGTGGGGCCGCGGCGTTGGCCGCCGAGGCGAACAACGTCGCCAAGGCCAGCCACATCAAGGAAAAGCTTTCCGAATTCGCCGGTGCCGCAGAACTGGCCTATGCGGCCGGAATTGCAGCGGCCATCTACGGCGAAAAGACCGCCAGCGGCGTCTTCTTCCCCAACGAGATTTATGCCAACGTGGGACGGCGGCTCACCGGAGAGACCATCTATCACGAGTATAACCTGTTGACGGAAATCGCGGGCGGTATCGCCGTCACCATGCCGTTCAGCGGCGATTTCGAACAAGGAGAAAACAAAGAGGCGTTGGAACGATTTATCGTCAGAAATCCGAACCTCTCCCCGGAAGCGTCCCGCAAAATCTGGCAATTTGTGGAGAACGTGGGTGCTTCGAGCATGGCGTCGTGGTACAAAATCGCCGGCGTACACGGCGGGGGCTCTCCGATCATGGAAACCATCGCCTTGAATATCGGCTACGATTTTGAAGACAAAAAGAGCGTGGCCCGTTATCTGGCCGGCATCTCCGAGTCCCTGGACGACTCCAGGATGCGGGACATGGAACCGTATGCTTCCGAAAACGATTGATGGCATAATCGGGGAGCGGGTTCGGCGGCAGTGACCGTCATGCCCCCTCCCCTTCAAGCCACGATCATCGCCCCAAAGGATTCTCCTGATCGATGTCCTTTTGGAAATCAAAGGCACCCAATTGCTGGGGCGAGCCATAGGTGCGATAAAAATCTTTGATGATTTGATCAATGGGGACATCGGCAAATTCACCGCGGTCCCGCAAATACTCCATGTGCCTGTTTCCAAGCAGGTCGAAGGGGTGGTAGATCGAATCGCAGGTCCCGTCAAATTCGAGGGGTTTGAGCTGAAACCGATGGCAGAGTTCAATGTTGAAGGCAGGCGTTGCCTTTACCCATTTGCCATCCAGAAGGATCGTGGCATAGCCATGCCACAAAAAAATGTCTGTCTTCATTTGCTCGCGCATGCGGGCGGTGGAGAGATGATTTCTCACATCAGCGTAACCCAGTTTGACCGGTATGCCCAGACTCCGGCAACATGCCGCCAACAAAGCCGCCTTAGGCACGCACCATCCCCGGCCGTTTTCCAAAGTGGTGCTCGCCCGCAATCCTTTGACTGAAAGGTCGATGCTGTATGGATCATACCGTATGTCATCCCTGACGCCGTAATAGAGCGTTACGGCCTGCTGCCTTGGCGTTGAAGCACCTTGGATTCGCTTTTGAACGAAGGCCTTGACTGTCGGATGGTGGTAATCGATAATCTCTGTGGCCTGTAGATACTGCGCTAAATTCGAATTCACGATATGATTTTCTCCTTATTGATGGTCGCACCTTGCCGCACAATGGTTGCGACCCCATTGATACCAATTCATGGGGATATTTTGCAAGGGTTGTCAATGCGGAACCGAATCAGAGGTGCGCGCCGGCCAGCTCCGATACCTTACTGGTCAGATCCAGACCAAAAGAAAGTCTCCTGAATTGGCCCATCAGGATACTTACGTGTTGGGGTCAAAACAGCTCATACACGCTTTTTGCTCCACTCACATCAGACTCGGCAGCCACGTGGCCATCTGGGGAAAAAGAAGCAGCAGTCCGAGCAATAGCAGCAGAACGGCGACTGGAAGCAAGGCACCCTCGATGACGGTATTGATATGAATGGCCCCGATTTGTGAGATAATGAAAAGCACCCCTCCCATCGGCGGAGTGATGAGTCCCAGGTTGACATTGAGCAGAAGAATGACGGCGAACCAGATATTGTCCCACCCCATATGCAATACGACTGGGTACAACAGCGGGATTGCCAGATAGATCAGCGAAATGCTCTCCAAAAACATCCCCATGATGAACAGGATGATATTGACCACGATGAAAAGGAAAGCGGACGAAAAATTCTGGGCGACGATGAATTCCAGAATCTGTTGCGGTATTCTTCCAATCACGACGCTGAAGCCCAAAACATAACCGCCGATCACCACCCCGGCCACCATGGCCGAGATGTTGGCCGAAGACATCAATATACCCCACAATTTTTTGAGTGTCAGGGTGCGATAGATCCACAACCCCACGGCTGCACAATAGACCACGGCCACGGCGGCGGCTTCCGATGCCGTGAAAATCCCCAGGTAGATGCCTGCCAGGATGATGACCGGTGCCATCAATCCCCAGAAGGCCTCCTTTAAAGCGGTCAGCCGGGTCATCGGTGGTGCCTCCACCGCGATGGCCAGATTTTGGGCGCCGTTGCCCTGCTCCATCACCACGTCCGTTTGCCCCTCGGCTGCTTTTTTACGCTGACGCGCGAAACCGATGTTGGTCACCACCGAAAGGGCGAAGGAGTATAAAAGGATCAGCACCAGACCGGGTATCAGCCCGGCCATGAAGAGTTTACCCACCGATTCGTCGGTGAGATAACCATAAATGATCATGACCAGGCTCGGTGGGATCACGCTGCCCAGGGATCCGCCCGCGGAGATGGCGGCCGCGATGACGGCATCGGAATAGCGGGCTTTGCGTAGCTCGGGAATGGCGATCAGGCCCATGGTGGACGCAGCCACGAAACTGGAACCGGTCATGGCCGAGAACACGCCGCTGCTGACCACGGTTGCCGGACCGAGCCCCCAACGGAAACGGCCCATGAAGGTTTTTGCAGCGTCGAACAGGCGCTTTCCCATGCCGGTTTCCGAAATCAGCTGGGCAGCCAGAATGAAGAGCGGTATGACCACCAGCGTGCTGGTATCCAGCGACGCATACGCCTTGGAGACGCCGGTGGACATGGCCGAATCGAATCCCATGTAGGCCGTCAAAATGCCGAACGCCAGAATGCCCAGCCCGAACCCCACGGGAATTCCCGAGGCGAGCACCAACAAAAAAACTACCATAAACCCGATCACGTAGAGAGTCATTTCTTCAGCCTATAAGAGTGGTTCACTATCAATGCCGCATTGAAGCGCCGTTCAGCTCTGTTTCCGGTTCTGGATCTCCTCGATCATTTTCTTGAGGAACTGCAACCCCAGCAGCAATCCTCCGATGGGAACCAGCATCCAGGGAATCCACAGGGGGGTTGCCATCAGGCCGGAACTCGTGTCTCCGATATCGTAGGCAAACCTGGCATTTTCATATCCCTTGATGACGAAAACGGCCGAATAGGCGATGCCCGCGAAGTGGGTGAATATTTTCATGCGGCGTCGGTTCGCGACCGTCATGCGGTCGACCAGAAGGGTAATGGAAAAGTGGCTGTCGTTTTTCAACGCGTAGCCGCACGCCAGATAGCCGATGGCGATGCACAGATAGATGCTCATTTCCTGCACCCACACGGTGGGCGCACTGAAAAAATAGCGCATGAAAACATCGTAGCAGATGGAGAGCGTCACGAATGCCAGGCAGATGGCGGCGATAATACCGCCAAGGTCGCAGGCGCTGTCAATCCATCGGAGGGCCGCTGTCTTTCGAGTAGGCGTTTGCATGGGGTTTCCTGTTCGCAGATGCCGGCGAAGGTGGATATCGAGGAGCAAGGGCGCCCTGCCGTCCAACCGGCTGGATCAGGCAGGGCGCCTTGGGTTTGCTCTATTATTTGGCATTGTCGACAATTTTAAGACTCAGGTCCAGAAGCGCCTCGGCTTGTTTGCCGTTTTTCTTGGCCCAGTCGAACCAGACCTCACGACTGATCTGCTTGATTTTCTCACGCTCCGCATCTGGAATGCGGGTGATAGTGGCTCCCAGCTTTTCCATCTCGGCCGTGAATTTTTGCTCCCATCCTTTGGCCATCACCAAAGAATAGGCCGTTTTTTGCCGGCCCAGCGTGATGATGGTATCTTGAACATCCTGCGGAAGCTTTTTCCACTTCTTGAGATTTGCAACCACCAGGACCGTTGCGAAGCTCATATCCATCTTGGTGATGTAAGGCGCCACCTCATGGTTTTTCTCGAAAAATCCTCCGACGATGGACGTGGCGACCGCATCGGAGACCCCTCTCTGCAAGGCCATGTACTGCTCGGTATAAGGAATGGAGGTGTCCGGCGCTGCCCCGAGTTTGGCCATGATCTCGGAAAAGATCGGGCTGGCGGACAAAATTCGCAGGCCTTTGAAATCGTCCGTGGAGACAATGTTTTTCTTGTTGCTGTAGACCTGGACCCCATCCGTGTAGCTGACATAGATCAGCTTCAGGTTTTTTGCTTCCATGGCCTTTTCGATAATGGCCAGCGTTTCCCCTGAATAAGCTTGATCGACCTGGTCCAGGTTGTCAAAAGCAAAGGGCAGATAAACCCCCTGCAGCATAGGCACCATCGCCAGCATGGACGGTTGCAGCACGAGCCCGAGTTCCACTTGTCCTTTGGCCACAGCCGAATGCATGTCCTTGGGGCCGAACAACTGGCCGCCGGGGTAGTCCACGATTTTCACTCGTCCGGCAAGCGTCGTGTTCACCTCTTCGATCCACTGCCCCCGGGCTTCGGCGATGAAATGCTTGGGAGGGCCCCAGGTGGCGAGTTTCAATGCGGTCTCCTTGGCCGCAGCGTTCATCGGGAGCAGCGAAATCCCAAACAAGATTAAAGCCATCGACATCAATACCTTTTTCATTTCCTTCTCCTTGTGTTTGTTTTGGAAGCAAAAACCCGCGAAAGGCCACGCATGGTTTTGGGGCCTTTATGTCAAGGTATCAAAGAAAGCATTCATCAGCTCAGCGACTTCCCGGGGTTTTTCTTCCTGGACGAAATGCCCGGCCTGCAACTTTTCCACCCGGATGGTGTCGAAGCAATCCTCCAGGTGATTCAGGTTTTCCGGGACGATGGTGATCTCTTCCGTGCCGTAAATATACAGGGACGTCATTGGAAATTTTCTGCCGGCAAGCTCGGACCAGTGCTTGGCATCCAACTGCATGGCGCGATAATAGGATGCGCCCGTTGCCGGCGTATTCTGAATCGCATAGCAGCGGACGTATTCGGCGATGGATTCGGAGGGAATAATGCCGTCGCGACCTTTTTTCCCGAAAAAATAGCGCACCCAGACATCTTCATTGCCTTTGATCATGGCTTCCGCCAACCCGGGCTGCATCTGGAAGTATTGGTACCAGTAGGGCATGAAGCGCATGGCGGCCAGCGCCTGGGCTGCCTCCTGGGCGCCGGCGGCATTGGTGATGACCGGGATGTTCATGATAACCAGCTGTTTCACCCGCGCCGGAATCATAAGCGCGATTTCCTGGGCCACGATGCCGCCCCAATCATGACCGACCAGAAAAAAGGCGTCGATGCCAAGGGCGTCGACGATCTCGACAATATCTTTGGCCAGCTCCAGCTTCTGATAGGCTTTGACATCCAGGGTACGTTCGCTTTCGCCCAGTCCGCGCAGATCGGGCGCGATAACATGCAGGCGCGCATCGAGATGCTTGGCAACCCCTTCCCAGCAATAGGAGCTTTCCGGCCAACCATGCAGCATGACCACCGGCAAACCCTCAAGATCACCGCCCTCACGAATATTGAACACCCCTCTTGGTACGTTGATGATTCTGGTTTTCATGCGGAATCCTTTCGACGCCAGGGTATATCGGTTCGCCGGCTTTGTTTTCGGTCAAGTCAGCGAAAATAACGTTATGCCGTGTTAAATCGGATTGGGTTAACCCACAGATGGGCCGTATTTTCTGCAATTTCAGGTGGGGGTTGTCAAATAAAAAAGCGCAGGCACCTAACCGTTACAAAAATTTTAATAATCTTATTTCATTATGATTTTTTATAAAGTAAAATGTAGTTCAATTTATGCGAGCTATGTACTGAGGCGAAATCAGGATAGATTCCAGAACGAATCGACTTTTTGCTTTATAGTTTAACCTTACAATATCGACTTCATAGTTGGGCAACCCTTTCTGAGCAGAGGGTCGGCCCGGCTGATGGGCCATCGACGATACCGCAGGAACTCTCATGACCAGCAATAAGAATCTGAAAATCAGCGACTTGGAAAAAATTACAGGCATTTCCCGTTCGACCATTCACCACTACGTCAACTACGGTCTGCTGCACCGCCCGCACAAAACCGGCCACACCATGGCCCATTACGATAACCTCCATGTCAAGCGGCTCGAAACCATTCAAAAGATCAAGCTCGACTATCTGAAAACCGCCAGAACGACTCGCATTCCCCTGGATGTGATCAAGCACCGGTTGAACGACAGCGACTCGCTGATCAAACCGACCGGGTCAAACGGCAACGCCGACCCGCCTGGGAAGAGAGGGGCGGCCAAGGCCGGGAAAAAGAAAGCGATTATAGAGGCCACGTTGCAGATGTATGCCAACCGCGGCTACTACCTGACCAACATCAAAGATATCGCCAAGGCGGTAGGCATCTCCACGCCGACCTTCTACCGCTATTTCAGAGACAAGCGCGAACTCTTCGTTGAAGCCATCGAGTACGTGATCAAAAATTTCAAAAAAGAAATCCGGGAAGCGGTGAAGCATGAAAAAGACCCGGCCCGGAGATCGAGAATCATGTTCAACACGTTTTATGCCCACTATCCGAAAATGGGTGAAATTCTCAATCAACTGCGATCAGGAGCCATCATCGGGGACCCATGGGCCAGATCGAACCTGTCCCGGCTTTACCGGGAAATGATGGAAAACCTGATTAAAGAGATTCAAGGCGCCATATGCAACGGCATCATACGGCCGGTCGATCCGGTACTGCTGGCGTATTTCAACCTGGCCATCAATGAAGCGGCCATCCATCTGGGCTCCATGAGTCAGAAATACAGCATCGAAACCGCGATGACTTTCGTCGGTGAAATGCTCAACACGGCGTTTTTGACCGAAAAGGGTAAATTGCGGTTCGATATCTTCTACAAATCCCGGGATCATGACGGTCCGGAGCCATAGGCCGCGACCGATTCCATGGCCCGGGCGACGTATGGACTAAGTGACTCAGGCCAATGCCAGGCCACCCGAGACGGCCTCTTTAAGCTGATTCATTTTGAAAGGTTTGAACAGAGCAGCGCTGATGCCCTCGTTTTTGAGCCGAGGCATCACCTCCGCCGGGCACTCTCCGGTCATGGCGATGATCGGCAGATTCGGATGCATCGCCTTTATGCGTCCCGCAAGCTCCCAGCCATCCATGACCGGCATGTTGATGTCGGTGAGAACAAAATCGATATCGACATCATTTGCCAAGGATTTGAGTGCCTCCTCTCCACCATGGGCTGGTGTTGTATGATGGCCCAGTTTTTCAAGGAGTTGGCAAACCAGGGCCAGTGTGCTTTTCTCATCGTCGACAACCAGAACGTGTCTTTTCATTTTCATCGCAACCCATTCGATTTTCTTTGGTGAAACGCAAAGCATTTTACATGCCATTTGGATATCATATGATATTTCAAGTTGTTAATGGCTGAAGACCCCCGACGCAAAATCGAAATTTGACAATAATGGGTTGGGATTTACCGAAAATGGTCACGGTACATCAGGCTGAAAAACCAGTCGTAGATACCGGGAATGCTCACGCTAATGCCACACAGCCGATAGGCCGCGGTTGCTGTTGCCGCTCGCTTGTGTCCGAAAATTTCGGAAGAATTCACACATCATGGATTGACAGAATGGCTTGAAGGGATCTAAATTGGAATTCATACCGTTTACCAGCAAACCTTGGGTACTGCAGGCGTCATGAAACGCCTGGACACCACCAAGGCCACAACACTCAGAAACCTAAAACCAACAGGCAAAGGAGGCGCTTATGGCAGAAAGTGTATACAAAGTCATCGAATTGGTAGGGACCAGCACCACTTCATGGGAAGATGCGGCCCGCGTGGCCATCGAGACCGCCGCCAAGAGTCTCAAGGACCTGCGGATCGCAGAAGTCAGTAAATTGGACATGAAGGTGGAAAACGGCAAGGTCACCGCATACCGCACCAGAGTGAAACTCTCCTTTAAATATCTGAACGAATAGACCTACTCCGGTTCCGTGACATTGCGGGCCATGCAGGCCATTGAAGGGCGGCTCCAAAAAGGGGCCGCCCTTTTTCATCGAAGTCCGGCCAAACCCAGACGGCTGGCCTATTCACAGACCGCCGAAGCCCGGCCTGCGCGCCAGCCGCTCCAATGACCGGCAATCCCTGACGCATAGTAGGAATCAGATGTACCGCTGCCATTGACACCCGCATCGCTTTGAAATAGATAACGCCGGGAAAAATTGAATCTTCGCTTTTTCCGGCTCGAGCCACCGGAAGTAAACGCGCAACCATGACCAAGGCGGTAACGGCATGGGCAGGCCCATCTGGAAAGAACATTTTCAAATCGACACCCACGAGGCGGACATGAACGGCCTGGCCCGGCTGGATGCCTTGTTCTGCTGCTTTCAGGAGGCAGCCGGGCATCATGCCCGCGATTTGGGTGTGGGGCGGGAAGAATTGTCTCGTCAGGGATGTCTTTGGGTGCTTTCCCGCTGCCGGATGCAGATCGATCGCTACCCGGCCTGGGGCCAGAAGGTGACGGTCCAAACCTGGCCCTGCGGCGTGGAAAGGGTTTTTGCGTTGCGGGAGTTCGAGTTTCTTTCCGATGCAGGCGAACGGCTCGGTTCGGGTATATCGGCCTGGTTGATCCTGACGCAGGATAATCATCGCCCCATGAGGCCGGGCCCCATCATGCAAGGGGTCCCCCCTACCCGGGCGGCGGCCAGGCCTGAAGGTGTGACCGAGAAGCAGGCCAATCCGGTTGGATTGTCTGATCTCCGTCTTTTTTCCGTGCGCTATTCCGACTTGGACGTCAATCGCCACGTGAACAATGCGGCCTACGTGCGCTGGGTCCTGGACAGCTTCGACGCTCCCAGGCATGACCGATTCGAAATTGCCGCCATTCGCATCGACTACGTATCGGAGACGCACTTGGGAGAACACATCCTGGTCAAGGCCCAGGCCATGGAAGCCGACGGCACGCAGGCCATCCTCGGGGTACGCCCGGACGGCGACCAGCCGGTTTTTCAAGCAGGGATCGTCTGGCGCGCACGCCCGTCCGCCCTCGCTTGAGGCAGATCGGGCGGCACGCCGTTTCAAAAACCTTCCGAAAAGTGCCGATCAGGCGGGAAAGCGATACAGCACCGCGCCCCAGGTCACGCCGGCGCCGAACCCCAGGAACATGACGGTGCTGCCCGGTCCGATCAACCCCTTCTCGATGGCCTCGTCGAAGGCCAGGGGAATGCTCGCCGCCGTGGTGTTCCCGTAGCGTTGGATGTTATGGTAGACTTTCTCCTCCGGCAGGTCCAGCGCCTTTGCAAACCCCTGGTTGATTCTCATGTTGGCCTGGTGGGGAATGAACAGATCCACCGCCGACAGCGGCAGCCCGGCCTTTTCGAGCGCCTCGCCGGCCACCTCGGGCAGTCGCCGAACCGCATGCTTGAAAATGTTGCGACCGTCCATGACGGGATAGTGCTTGCCCTCCCGAAGCATCTGTTCGCTGATGCGAGGATTGTCGCGGGATGCCGGCGCATAGGTCATCAGGCTTTCCGCCAGCGAGCCGTCGGCATGCAGGCAAGAGGCGAGAATCCCCTCTTTTACACTCGATTCCGACAGCTCCAGGCAAACGGCGGCCGCACCGTCGCCGAAAATCACGGCCACGTCCCTGCCCCGGGTCGAGACGTCAAGACCGGTGCTGTGCACCTCGGCGCCCACAAGCAGCACCCGCTTGGCCATGCCGCTGCGGATGTAGGCATCGGCCGTGGCCATGCCGTACAGGAAACCGGTGCACTGCTGACGAATGTCCAGTGCCGGTGTCGTCGTAAGCCCGAGTTTATCGGCCAGCAGACAACCGGATCCCGGGAAAAACAGATCGGGGCTTAAGGTGGCGAAGATGATCAGGTCAAGATCCTGAGCCTGCCAGCCGGCGCGCTCCAAAGCGATTTTGGACGCCTCCAGGCCCAGGTCCGAAACGCCGACGCCACCCTCCTCCGGAACCCAATAACGCTGTTCAATACCGGTACGTTGTACAATCCATTCATCTGAGGTATCCATACACCGGGTCAAATCGTGGTTGGTCACGCATCGGGGGGGGACATACCGCCCGGTTCCCTTGATGATCGATATCTCCATATGATTTCATCCCTTTATTCAATTTTAGCCCGTGTTTTAAAACCGCCTCCATCATCGACAGGTGGCGAAATATATACGTGTTTGTATTTTTCGCAACCATTTTAACCCCGTTCATTTAAAAAGGGCGGAATCAAACTGAACAGACGGGACGCATGTCGCCAACTCGCAACAGCTGCGGGAGTCACTCCATCCAGGGCCAGAAAGAAAAAATGGACGAGCGGACGCCGGCACACGCCAGGCATCGTGTCAGGAGGTCAGGCAAGACCTAAGGTTCGAGGAAGGATCGGAAGGGGTTTGATTGGTGAAACATGAAAGGGCCCGCCGCCGCTTATGTTAAGCGGAGATGATGGTTGATGTCGTCGTCGGGCAAAGCCACCCAGCGAGTCAAGGCGGCCACGAGTTTTTCGGCGGTCTGAACCCCGAAAAAGCGCTCCCGCTCCCGAGCGGCACTATAGATGATCAATGTCGGGATACTGTGGATGTTGAGCCTGGCGGCCAGTGATCGGTCCCTGTCGATGTCCACTGAACAGATCCTGGCCCGCCGGCCCATCTGATGCGCCACCTGCCGGGTGATTGGTGCTTGCTGGACGCACGGCAAGCACCATGGGGTCCCGAAATCGATCATCACCGGCACGACGCTTTGGTGGATCATGGTTTGAAATGCTTCACCAGCCAGTTGACATACCCCTCGTGGCATGACCTCTCCCATGGCCACGGTTTTATACTTCTCCCGGGGCGACTTTGGCAGCTGACAATGGAACCGGCACAGCAAGCCATCGAGTGTCCATATCGTGTCCGTCCACAAAGAGGCAAATTGGGTTGAGATCAAGGCGTGCGAAAAATTTTACCGCAGGCATATAGTTGATATTCCGAGGATAAAATTTTGAGCAGAACGCAGATATCGGGCAAATTGGCCATTTGTGGACGGTCACTATCTAATATTTCAGAGCAACCGCATACCCCGCATGCACCGCGCTGTAGATATCCATCACCTCGTTGGCGTCGCCGATGACTTCCACTGCCGATACCGCCTGGCGGAGATCGGCATCCGGCTGGGCCGCCGGCCGCATGCCGGACGCCAGAATGACGGTCTGAAAGGGTTCGAGCGTTTTGGGCTGGTCGTCCTGAACGACCTCGACGCCGTCACTGGAGAAGCGCCGGACCG
>DHGT01000120.1 GCA_002402905.1 Desulfatitalea sp. UBA4791
GGGCATTGAGGTTGAAAAACTTGACTGCCTCAGAGATAACGTTTTCTACCCGCCACCTTCTGGCATAATTGCCGACAAGCAACTCCAATGGTGTTTCCAAGTCATTGGAAACAAGAAACGTGGGCTTCTCGCGGCCGTTGCCCCGAAGAATCAGTTGCCGTAGATCGCCCTCATATTCTTTGAGCGTACTTGGTGAGGGCCACGCTGACCATGAGGTCCGGGTTGGCGTCGAGCTGGAACTCGATCTCCTCGATCAGCGTGTCGAGATGTCCCTGGTGCGGAGCGGCGATGAGGCCCTGAGCGCCTCGATTGGTAAAGGCGAAATGCAAGGCATCTGTACTGATACAGACGCTTTTGCCGACATCGCGCCCGTCCAAATGAATGATGTTCCTATCGGGGCTTAGCAGGTCCTCGACCTGGTGCGGCCAATAGGTTCTTTGTCCGCCGTCCCGGTTGCGCAGATAGGCTTGTCCCCAGAGGACGGGGTCCGCCAGGGTCCTTGCCAGTTTGCGCTCACGGGCGGACATCCAAGCCATCAGGAGAGCCTCGACCTCAAGACCGACCCGAGGACCGTACCGACCAGTTCGGCCAACACATGCTGCACGGCGAGCATCCCCTCGCGGTCCCGGATCACGCCTTCGATGTCCGCGACCACCTGGTCCAGCTCGTCCCATTCGCGATAGGTTTGGCGGATGGTTTCGACTCGAGCCAGGGCCTCGTCGATTTTCCCGGCGGCCAGCTCCGCGCCGATTTCCACCAACGTTTGACCGGCCTCGCGGACCGCGTCGCTGTTTCGTTCCAGGATTTCTTTCATCGCTTGGTCTCCTCCAGTGCTTCTTCCTTCCCCGAAGCCCAGCGGTCCAGGGCTCCACCGCATCGGCCAGACGCTCGCCCATGCCGACCAGACGTTCCTTGTCCGGATGCCCGGTATCCACCAGAGCCTTGTTGGCTTCGGTCACATACTCGGGCATGTGGTGGTTCATGGTGTGGATGGCATCCTGAATGCGCTGAGGCGGTCGGGTCGTAGCGCACCCCATCAGGGAGAGAGCCAAAGACGCCGCCAAGAGCGCCTGCAGAATCGTTTCAACCTGTTTTCTCATGTTGTTCCTCCCGGCCCGCGGCGGGCCTGATATTCCTCGTTGAATGTGCATGGAACGCCTTGACTTCCGGCGCACACGAAGCCTGTATGTGAATGTGCGTAGATGGTTGATATCCAATAACTTGAACCAACCGAAAGGAGGTCGAGCCATGACCGAAACATTGCATCAGGCCACACAGGCCTACCTGGAGCACCTGCGCAGCCAGAGCAAGAAAGAGCGGACGCTCTACACCTACGGAAAGGACTTCGAGCAGATCGAGGGCTTCTTCGGATCGGAGCGAAAGCTGTCCACCATCCTCACCCCGCACGTGGGCAAATTCTTCAAATCCGATGCACTCCTCAAACTCCCGAGCGGTCGGGAACGCTCCCAGCCCACGGTCGAAAAAACCAAGCGGGTGCTGCGCATGTTTCTGATCTGGGCCGGGGAGACCGGCCGTATCGACAAACTGCCCCTGCCCAAGGACACCCCCATGGGCCGAAGCGTGAAAAAAGGAGCAAAGCGTTATGACGAACACGTCGCCGTCCAGACTCCGGCCGCCGAGCAGTCCTGAACCCGTCCCGGCGGGACGCGGCTTCGATGACGCCTTGGAAGCCTTCAGCAGAAGGCTCGCGGCCGAGGGGCGCTCGCCGAACACCATTAGCGCCTACCTGCGGGATCTTTCGATCCTGTCGGAATCACTGCTTCGCAGCCACCCGGATATCGATCCGGGCGAGGTGACCCGCGTTATGATCGACAAGGCGCTGACCTCACCGGAGGTGGCGACCTCGACCCGGGGAGACGTCCGATCGCCGGCCTCCATGCATCGGTTTAAGGCCGCCGTACGGTCGTTTTTCGCCTGGGCCGAGCAAAACGGGATCATCCGGAAGAACCCGGCGGCGTCATTGACCCTGCGCAGGCTTTCCCGGACGCCGCCCAAATTTCTGACCGAAGCCGAGAAACGCCGCCTGCTCAAAGACCTCCGCAGCCGCTCGGACCTGCCGGCTCGACGAGACCGGATCATCATCGAGCTGTTTCTCGGCACCGGCATCCGGCTGCAGGAACTCGTCGGCCTGGACATCGAGGACGTGGACCTCGACGCCAAGCATCTCCGTGTCCGCGCAAAGGGTGACGTGCCGCAGGTAAAATTTCTGAAGTCCGCCCTGCGCTCCCTCCTGCGGAGTTACCTAGTCGAGCGCCGGCGTCTCGGTGACGGGGAGTGCCGGGCCCTTTTTCTCTCCAACCGCGGAACGCGGATTTCTCCGGGCCAGGTGGCCAACCGCGTCAAATACTGGCTGCTCAAGGCCGGCATTCGCAAAAACTTTGGTCCCCATGGGCTGCGTCACACCTTCGCCACCCACCTGTATGCGGCCACCTCCGACCTGCTCGTGGTCAAGCGGGCGCTCGGGCACCGGGATATCGCGACCACCGAGATCTACACCCATCTGGTGGACGGCGCCCTTGAAGAGGCCATCGAACGGCTGTAAACACAGGTGGGTCCTGTCAGGCAAAACCCAGACTTGACCGTCCCTTTGTTATGTTATATCTTTGTGACAACATTGTAATGACATCTACACGAGGCTCAAATCATGATCAAATCCCTGACCAAGCACGGCAACAGCCTGGCGTTGGTAATCGAAAAACCCATTTTGGAACTCATCGGCGCCGATGCTGACACGTCCTTCGAAGTCTCCACCGACGGGCAGGTGCTCATCCTATCCCCGGTTAAAGACGCCGGCAGGGACGCGGCATTTAAAGCCACCCTGGACAAGGTAAACAAGCAATACCCCAAGGCCCTGAAAAAGCTTGCGGAATAAACATGACCCCGAAGTTTCTCAGCTTGGCCGAAGTGCTTGCGATACACCAGGACCAGATCGTCCGTTACGGCGGCGCGGCCGGCATCCGGGACATCGATCTTTTAAAATCCGCCCTGGGCATGCCGCCGGCCACCTATGGCGGCGAATTTTTGCACACGAACATTTACGAGATGGCGGCAAGCTATCTATTCCACCTGGTGAAAAACCATCCCTTCATCGACGGCAACAAGCGGGTCGGTGCGGTGGCAGCGCTCGTTTTTCTGGCGCTAAACGGGTTCGAATGCCACGCCCCCCAGGATGACTTCGCCGATATGGTGCTGGCGGTGGCCCGGGGCGACATGGACAAGGCCCAGGTGTCCGTGTTCATCCGCTCCTGGTCCAAGCCGGCCTGATGCCTGCCTTGAACCTTCTGTTCCAATCCTTCCGGAAAGTTTAATCAGGAAAAGTTTCCCCTCCGATGACCGGCGCCCATCGCCCAACTCCGCTGGATCAATGGATTTGCGTCTCAAGCCCCGCAAGAGACGCCAATGGAAAATAAGAAAGAATAAGGGTTATCCTCAATTCAAGAGATTCCGGCCGCCGTGAACCCCCGTCCTTCCGGGATCGTGTTTTCCTGGGGCCTGGTGTTATCCGCAGTTATTTCTGCGTTTTCCTTCCGGCCGCCGTCTTGAGGGCCGACTTCTTCCGCAACCCGGCCAGTTTTTCAACCAGGGCCGTGGCCCATTCCGCCGGCGTGGTCGCCGGCCCCTGCGCCGTATCTCGTTCCCGGGCGATCTTGGTGGCCTTGAGGTCCTTGAGGTGGCAACGGATCATGCGGTCGAGCTTCTCGGCCGCCTCCCAGTCGCCGATCGCATAGGCGCGGCCCAGCTTGAGAAAATAGACCGCCACCAGTTCCACCTGCATGAAGTCCGAGCTCTTGTTGAACACAAAGTCCTGGTAGAGCTGCTCGATGATGGTTTCGAAAAGAGGGCGCTCCTTGGCGGACATGAAGCGGTCGGCGTAGATGCCGTGAACCAGACTGTTGCAGTTGCCCAGGGGTGCGCCGGGGCCCGGACGTGACCCGGCGTCCCGTGTGGACGCAGCGCGGCGGTACCGGCCATCGAGCGGTTTCGCATCGCGCTTTTCGCTCCTGTTTTGGGCCTTGTCGTCAGCCATGATCACCGCAAATATTGTTTCAGCATCTCGGGGTCCGGGGGGGAAGGCGGATTTCGCCTTGCAATACGATCGGCCCGCCCCTGCCAGATTACTTTGCGGACACCGTTTCCTGTCCCCCGGGGCCGACAGCCTGGCGGTGGGCGGCCAGAATCTGGTTGACCCGGCGCGGGGTGACGCCAGCCAAAACCGCAATCTCGCGGCTTTCGATGCCTTGCAGCCGCAGGGCGATGACCAGCTGGCGGCGCTCCTTGTAAAACCGGCTTCGCGCCGGCACCCAGAGGATGCCTGTGTGGTGTTTTTGGACCTTTTCAAACAGGTCCCTGGGCAGCACTTTTTCTGCGTTGGCGTATCGTTTCATGGGGTTGTCGGTCCTCCTTTCCGGCAAAGTGGATTTAGATCCGGGTTGAACCTGTCGCGGCCGCGGTACCGTTGGTACGGTGCATGCGTTCCTGTTTCGCTTGAAGCGCCCGGATCCGGTTTTTTTCTCGAACCTTTCCATGTTGCGCCAGGCAGCCGCGCTCCAGGCGTAGCGACAGTCGAGGATGCCGCCGTTGCGGTCGGTCCAGAAATGACATTGATGGGGCGGCGCGGCGACGAGGGCGCTGTCGCTGGCGGCATGGGCCTCGGCCAAGGAAGCGATCCATGGCGCGAAATCGGCAAGCTCGCCCGGAAGCAGAGACAATTCGAAGCTCCATCGGGGTTCGGTTGCACGCCAGAGCTGCTCCCAGCCCATTTGACCTACGATTTTCCCGGGATTCTGAAGCCCGTAGTGGTTGATGGCGATGCGCGGGATGAACGGGCGGTATGGCGCGCAGGCTTGCGTTTGCATAAACGCATGCACCCGAAGGTGGTTCAGGCGGCCTTGGGCATCGAGCCAGCAGACCATGGGGGGATTCGGATTCTGTCCGGCAGGCATTCGGATATGAACGAGCAGCCGGGAGAAAAAATCCCGCCGCAGAACGGCCAGCTCAAGGTGTGCGTTTGCTTTGGTCTTTCTCGTGTGTTTTGAATTCATGATCGGTGACTTCCAAATTCGATTCGGGTTTTGGTTTCCAACTTCACTTCTTTGGCTTATTCCGGCGGATCGAACTCGTCCGGATCGATATCTGGAATCAAGGCCAGATCGATCGGCTGATCCGGGTAGAGAACATCGGTGCATACGTGTGCAGACCTCGTACATACGTTCGGCGCCAACGTATGTACGCATTTTTCACTTTTATTACGGCTGGTTGCACCATCGGTACATACGGTGCATACGTTTGTGCCGTCTACGCGCATGTGCGCAGGCGCGCGCGTGCGTGCGCGCGCACCCGCGTATGTACCCCCTTCAACGTGTGCACCGTATGTACCGTTTTCATAACCATCTTATTTATCATCGGATAGACCGTGCATACGTTGGGACTCAAACGTATGCACCACGTATGTACGGCCCTCCTCAACGTATGTACCGTCCTCGTATTGAGGATCGGATTGCGGACCGGGGTTGGTATCGGGATCTTGCTTGACCAGCGCATAGTGGGCGCCGCGCATGGCCCTGCCGCGGGTTTCGGCGCGGGTCAGCCGAAGACCGCCGAACACCCGGTCCCGGGCACGGCTGAGTGCAAATCCCAGACGGGTCTCCTGGGACCGGTACGAACCGTCGCCGCGCTCTGGCACCATCAGGTTGCGCGACTCGCAAAAGTCGTTCAGCTCCGCCACCTTGACGGGGGCTTGGCCGAATGTCTCCCACCACTGCGATGTAAATTCTCTCCATGCCTGGCCTTCGGCGTCGGAGGCATCGTACAGATCGTCCAGGCTTCCCAGAAAGCCGCGGATGCCCACGACCTCGAGGATGCCACCGAGTACCGCCGACCAGCGCTCGAAGGAGCCCAGCCGCTGATCGGATGTGGGCTGTCCCGTCGCAAGCCATGCACGCACGATAACCAGTATGGCCTGTACCAGCCGGCAACGGTTTTCCCGCGCCCATTCCACGACCACGGGATGCTTGAAGCCGCTGCGCCGCCAGGGGCGATCCACCCGCGGGTCGATACGGATGCGCACGCAGCGCCGGGCGATTTCCATGGACAGCGCCGGGTTGTTGCCGGTGATCAGCCACAGGGCCCGGTTGGGCATGGTCAGCATGGTGCTTTTGCCCAGAAGCCGGTCGGTCCAGGTTTCGGCCGTGACGACCGAAGCCAGCGAGGGACAGTCGAGCTTTTTGCGCTCGTCGGTATTGTCCAGCAAAATGATCGGCCTTCCCCTGGAAAGCTCGGCGGTGAGCATCTTGCGTGCCTCGTCGTCCTGAGAGGCCAGGGTGCGGCTGTCCGACACCCGGCCGGTGGCCACGATGGAGATGAGATGACAAAGCAGCCCTTTGCCGGAACCGGCCGTGGGGGCCTCCACCAGGTGGATGGGGGTGCAGCCCGTGATCATGCGCCGTACAAAGGGCAGGATCATGGCGGCCAGGGCATGCGCGCGGTCGGATTCGTCCACGAAGGGAAAGTCCACCAACAGATCATCCACCAACAGCGCCCGCGCCGCTTCGATGTTGTTCAAATTTTCGGGTGCGGAAAGATCGAGGTCGTAAAGGTCCTTTTGGGGCTCGAACCACAACCGTTCGCACCGGTGATATCCGGGTGCGGTGATCAAATCGCCGGTTGTACCGAACAAAGGCGTCGTGGCCACGGCATCCAGGGGCGGCAGCCTCTCGTCCGGGTAGACCAGCATATCCCTGGCCACGTCCTTTACCGGCGAGGTGTCGATGCAGGCCTCGTCGCTCACGCGCACCCAGTCGGCCACGCGCGCGAGCATGCCGAAGACCGCATGTTCGTCCATGGGCTCGATCTGCAGGTCGTGTTCACCGCAAGACAGGCGGACGAGCCCACCCGAGCGTTTGAAAATAAAGGGTTGAGGGCCTTGCCAAGTGGTTGCGGGATTGTTTCGGGCGTGAACGGCGGCCCAGGCGTCGGCGATGATATCGCGCAGTTGGCGGTTGTTGACCTGGATTTGGACAAGTCCACTGCTGTGCGTTCTCGTTCCCGACGGCTTCGACTTTTGGGGTTCGAAGGCAATGGCAGTTTCGATCAAATCGGCGAGGGCCTTGTCGGGCGACGCGGCCTGTCGCAACCGCTTGTCCAGATCATCATCGGCGGACGGCACGTAACGCACCGGGCACTGGGCGTTCAGCAAGGCTTTCCCCACCCGGTTGAGCCACTTTCTGCCCGCCTCATCCGGATCGGGAAACATCACCACCTTGCGTCCAGAGACAAGCAGCTGCAGCTGGCGCAGACAATTTTTGGAAGGCTGCGCGCCCGGTGTAGCGGCCACGGCTTTTTCCCCGGCAGAGAGCGCCGCGGCTGCGTCAGCCTCGCCCTCGACGATGAGCACGGGTTGTTCCGGATCATCCGGAAAGGGCCACGGGCAGATCAGCCCCTGTTTGGAACCCCGCACGCACTTGACCTTGCCCCCGTCCGAGTATGGAGACCCGTTTGCCTGTCGCCGGCGCGTGCCGACTTGTTTGCCGGCGGCGTCGCGCATGGGAAAGTACACTTCGCGGGGCGCCTGGGCGTTTTTGGCTTCGGCACCCAGGGCTTGCAGGGCTTCAGGTTTCCAGCCGCGGACTTTGGCCAGCTCCGCGATGGCATCTACTGACACTGCAGGTGTCGGACATGGGCGCTGTTTACGCTTTCCCTGAATACTCTCCGGTGTGCGCTCCAGGACAAAGGCCACGGCTTCAACGAAACCGCAGCCTTGCACCTTGCGGGTCAATGCGATGGTATCGAGGGACTCGCCGGTGGCATGGTCGAAAAAGATGTTCTTGGCGCCGCCCAGCTGGCAGGAGGGCTTTTTGTCTTCCCGAAACGGGGAATGAAACGCCGCGCCAACCTTTACCGGCGGCAGGCCAAGGCGCAACCACACCTCTGCAATGCGGACGTTTCTGGCGGCTTCAATGAGGTTGTTTTCGATTCGGGCCATGGGGTCAGGACGGTGTCACTTGGATAGTGTCGAAAACCACGGCCGGCGCGATTGTTGCGTTCATAATATTCCCCTGGAAAAGTGGTTGTCATCGCTGCCGGTTACTTACCGGACTTCCCGGCGGTGTGTCGTAAATTTCCCAAAATTTCTACCGCTGCTTCTTTTTAAAAAGCGATTGCTCACTTCCAGTTGTCAGGCGGGAAAACCAGGCACTCAGGGAAATTTTTCTTTTCCATTTTTTCCGTCACCTCCATGCCCGCTCCGGTAAATACCCGATGAAAGGTAATCCCATATCGGATCGCAGAAATGATTCTGCGGTCTCAAGGGAGGGGTGCCGAAGCTTTATGGACCGGAGGTGTTCGATGTTGGATGTACAGGAAATGAATGATGGGCCGGGGACGGATGACCTTGGCGAAAACGGCAAACCCGGCAGCCTGTCGAGTGAGGCGAGGTTCCAGTCAGCCGCCTCCATTCTGGCCATGGCCGTTCTTCGCAGGAAAAGCAGAATGGCAGTCAATGGCGCCTTTATGGTTGGCGGCAAGGAATCTATGCCCATTCCCGGAGAAGGACTTGCTTTGTTGTCCGAACAGAGCGTTCATTCATGACAACTCGTCCGGAAACCAAAATAAGGAGTTGAAAATGAATGCGTTACAAAGCGCCGCCACCGGCGGCAAGAATCAGGACCGAACCCGAAACTCGGTCCTCCGGCAGATGGCCCTGCTGCAATCCATGTCCCTTGCGCAGCTCCGGGAAAAATGGCTCGACCTCTACGGTGAAGAGCCGCCCCAGTACAAGAAACAATTCCTCATCAAGAGGCTGGCCTATCGCATCCAGGAGCTTTTCTACGGCGGGCTGTCCGAGCAGGCCAAGGTCCATCTCCAGCAGGCCGCCAAGGAGGACCCGGTCGCCACTGTCAATCGACGCATCCCAGAAGAGCGGAAATCGAACGAGGCGATCCTGCCCGGGACCAGACTGGTGCGGGTGTGGAACGATCGAAGATATGAGGTCGTCGCCCAGTCGGCGGGTTTTGAATACGATGGGCGAATCTTCAGGTCGCTCAGTGCGGTGGCCCGCGAAATCACGGGCACCCGCTGGAACGGGAAGGTCTTTTTCGGATTGAAGAAGGTTTATGGCAGGAAAAAAAGAGGAAGCCAAAATGCAGGATAACTCACGGAAAGCCTCCGGCATCAACTCGATCCTGCGCTGCGCCATTTACACACGCAAGAGTCATGAGGAGGGACTCGATCAGGAGTTCAACTCGCTGGATGCCCAACGCGAATCGGCTGAGGCCTATATTGAAAGCCAGAAATCGCTAGGCTGGACGGCGTTGCCGGATCGCTACGACGACGGCGGCTATTCGGGTGGCAATATGGAACGACCGGCCTTGCAGCGACTGATAGACGATATCGATGCCGGCAAGGTGGATGTCATCGTGGTGTACAAGATCGACCGGCTGTCGCGGGCGCTGCTCGATTTTACCAAGATGATCGATATGTTCAACGACAGGGGCGTGAGCTTTGTTTCGGTCACCCAGCAGATCAGCACCACGGATTCCACCGGGCGCATGATGCTCAATGTTTTGATGACCTTCGCCCAGTACGAGCGGGAGGTCATTGCCGAGCGTATCCGGGACAAGGTGGCGGCCGCCAAGCGCCGGGGCAAGTACTGCGGCGGCGTGCCTATCCTGGGCTACGATGTGGACCGGGAAAGCAAAAAACTCGTGGTCAACCCGGTTGAAGCCGAGGTCGTGCAATACATTTTCCGGCGGTTCATCCAGCTTGGCGCTGCGAAAAAGATGGGTCAGGAATTGAACGAGCAGGGATACCGCACCAAGTCCTGGACCACGAAAAAGGGCAAGGTCCGCAAGGGGGTGAGGTGGAACACCGGTCATATTTACCGGCTGCTCAACAACCGGGCCTACATCGGCGAGATCGTCCACAGGGGCAAAAATTATTCTGCAGAGCATGAAGCGATCATCGACCGCAAAACCTGGGATAAGGTTCAGGCTGTCCTTGCCGACAACAAGCAGGCCAAGGTTTCTATGGCCAGAACCAAAATGGTCGCCCCGCTGAAAGGCGTCATCCGCTGCGGCCACTGCGGATGCGCGATGGGACCGACCTACGCCCGCAAGAACGGCCGCCACTACACCTATTACATCTGCCAGAAGGACAGCAAGCGGACCGTGAGCCGGTGCCCGCTCAAACGGATTCCCGCCGGGGACATCGAGCAGGCGGTAATCGAGCAGTTGAGCGCGGTGTTCCGAACGCCGACACTGGTGGCCAAGACCTACTTCGCGGCCCGGGACATCGAGCAGGCGGAGCGGGAGCGGTTGTTCAAGCAGAAAGCCCAGCTCGAGATGGAGTTGTCGCAGGCGCGGGAGCAGGCACTCGAACTGATGAAACCCGGCAGCGATCAGCCGGGCAAAGCCGAGATGCTCACGACCGTCAACCGCCAGGCGGTCGAGCTCTCGAAACAACTGACTCATGTGAGCGAGCGATGCAGAGCCTACCAGGGGAACAGCATCACGGAACAGGATGTCTCGGAGGCCTTCCAGAATGTCGAAGGCTTCTGGGAAGACCTTTTCCCGGTGGAGCGAAACCGGCTCATCCGCCTCCTGGTGGATAAGGTCGAGATCCGCGAGACCGGGATCGACATGGAGCTGCGCACCAACGGGCTGACAACGCTCATCGCCGAGCTGGCCGGTCTGGCATGCGAAGTCACCGAACGGAGGGCAAGCCGATGAAAATGAAGCCGACCATTACCGTTGCCGACAACGGCAACCTGCAGATCCACATCCCGATGTTGATCCGGCGCATGCGCGGCCGCAAGACGGTCATCGCTCCCCAGGCCCTGGATGGAGATATCCCCGGGGCGCAGGAGCCAGTACAGTCCGCCATCCTCCAGGCGCTGGGAAGGGCCTTTTCCTGGGCCGACATCCTCGAATCCGGCCAGATCAAGTCCATCAGCGAGCTTGCCCGTACCCTCGACGTCGATGGCTCGTATGTGGCCCGCATCCTCAAGCTGACGACCCTGGCCCCCGACATCATCGAAGCCCTGATCAACGGCGAGGAACCCAACGGGCTCTCGCTGGCCAAGCTGACCCAGACCTTCCCCGAGGACTGGGCCGAGCAGCGCAGCCAGTTCGGCTTCGCCACCGACTGACGACCGGACCGGAGACCACCCCAGAGAGCCGACCATCAGCGTCGGCTTTTCTTCTTCGGGGGCAGGAAACCGGAGTTGACCACGCTTCTTTTCATGGGCGAAGCTGGTGATTTCGAAAAAAACGTCCAGTTGCGGCATCGAGCGATGACCTAAGACAACCGCCCAAAACGGCAACCAGCCGCAAACCCATATCAATCAAGGATGTAGCTTTCCGGACGAGCTTCGGACTTGGTCCGGAGAAAACAGAGAATCAGGGGCCAAACAGAGAAAGAAAGGCTGGAGGATGGGGAAAATCGATGGTGCGGAGAGGTGCTTTGGAAAGATGTGAAACGGGCGCAAACCCTTTAGAAACAAGGGGAAAAAGAAAACCCGTCACCCCGGAGAATGACCCCAGAGAGACGGGTTTGTCTTTTGTTAATGGTGGAGGCGGCGGGAGTTGAACCCGCGTCCGAGAACATTCCGCACTGGCGTCTACATACATGTCCCGGTGTTTAAATTCGCGATTCAAGGCTCCATCGGGCCAAAGGCTGGAACCGCTAGCCTGCTAAAATTTCATCCATGTCGTAACAGGCATTCAACATGAACTGATCCCGCTAGTCGACGCCCTCACCGAATCCGCAGGAGTGAAACGGCAGGACGGCAGCTGACTAAGCAGCTACGGCGTAGTTATAATCGTCTGCGATTATATTTATTTCCCATCGAGTTTACGAGCCGATGAGCACTCGGTATGCAACCAGCACTTCTTTGCCCCCGTCGAAGCCGTTTCGCCCCCAATGGGTTGGTTGAACGGCGGGGTGTGCTGACGTATGTCAGAGAGCGATTGAATACACTAAATTAATGATGCCGGGTGCGTTTGTCAATGCGATTGTTTGGATTGGGCCGATAGCCCGCGAAGCCGATCTTGGAATATTTGGGCCTATTTATATTCTTTGCGCTGGCGCTCCAGGTCACGTTGTTCGTCGCGGCGGCGGATGGTGTCGCGTTTGTCGTGTTGGTGCTTGCCTTTGGCCAGGGCCAGCTCGAGTTTGACCTTGCCGTCGCGGAAATAGAGGCGCAGGGGCACCAGGGTGTGGCCGCGTTCGTTGATTTTGCCATAGAGTTGCTTGATTTCGTGTTTGTGCATGAGCAGCTTGCGCACGCGCAGGGGGTCGTGGTTGTCGTAGTAGGCGAACGGGTAGGGGCTGATGTGGAGCTGGTGGATGTAAACTTCCCCTTTTTTGATGCGGGCGTAGGAATCCTTGAGGTTGGCGCGGCCCTGGCGCAGGGACTTGACTTCGGTGCCTTTGAGGACCATGCCGGCTTCGAAGCGGTCTTCGATAAAATACTCGTGGCGGGCTTTACGGTTTTCGGCGATGATTTTGATGTGATCTTTTGCCACGGGCTATCGCTCCCATTTCATTTGATTGCCGTTGTTCAACAGGCTGCCATAGGTGTTTTCCATCAACCGTTCGATCTGGTCGATGGTCGTCAGCTTCAGCAGTTCGTCCACGAACTTTTTGGCCTGTTCGACGTTCAGCATGCGGATGGCGTTTTTGACGACCGGAATGGCCTGGGGGTTGGTGCTCAGTTCATTGACGCCCATGCCCACGAGAATTGGGGCGTAGATGCTCTCACCGGCCATTTCACCGCACATGAAGACGGGGATGTGGTTGTGCTGGGCCGCTTCGGTGATGTGTTTGATCAGGCGCAGCACGGCCGGTGTGATCGGGTTGTACAGATAGGCCACGTTGCGGTTGCCGCGGTCGATGGCCATGGTGTACTGGATCAGGTCGTTGGTGCCGATGCTGAAAAAGTCGACCTCTTTGGCGATGGCATCGGCCATGATGGCGGCCGAAGGCACTTCGATCATGACACCGACGGGAATACGATCCTGGTGGGGCAGGCCATCGTTTTTTAACGACCTGGCGGCTTGCGCCAACAGCTTCTTGGTCTCGATGATCTCCTCGACCTGGGAGATGAGGGGCAGCAGGATGCGCACCTGGCCGTAGTGGGCGGCACGCAGGATGGCCCGCAGCTGGGTGATGAACACGTTGGGTTTTTTCAGACAATAGCGGATGGCCCTGAGTCCGAGGACCGGGTTCTCCTCTTGTTCGGCGGTGTAGGCCACGGCCTTGTCGCCGTTGATGTCCAAGGTGCGGATGGTGACCGGTTTGTCGGGGATCACCTCGACCACGTCTTTGTAATTTTCGAACAGCTCGTCCTCGGTGGGAAAGCTGCTGCGCGCCAGGTATTGAAATTCGGTGCGGTACAGGCCGATGCCGTCTCCGCCTCGGTCGCGCACGGCCACCACCTCTTCGGGCAGTTCGATGTTGCCCATGACGGCCATCTCCAGGCCGTCCTTGGTTTTGGCCGGCAGGTGGCCGCTGCGGGCATAGAGGGCGCGGCGCGCTTCGAATTGACTTTTCCGGGTTTCGGCTTCGGCCAGTGTCTCTTCGCTGGGGTTGACGACCACGGTGCCGGAAGTACCGTCCACGACGATGATGTCGTCGTTTTGAATAATGTTGGTGGCGCGGTCGAGGCCGAGCACCGCCGGTATTTCCAGGCTGCGGGCGATGATGCTGGTGTGGGAAGCGCGGCCGCCGCTGTCGGTGACAAAGCCCATGACCCGCTCGAGCTGGATCTGGCTGGTTTCGGCCGGCGACAAGTCGCGGGCCACCAGGATGACCCGTTTGTTGATGCTGCCGATGTCGACGCATCCTGCGCCGGTGAGGTGCTTGAAGATACGGTCCGAGACGTTGGCCACATCTTCGGCGCGGTCGCGCAGGTAGGCGTCACCCATGCCTTCGAAGAGGGGTTTGATCGACATGACCACCTTGCGCAGGGCCCATTCGGCGTTGATCTGCTCCTGCTCGATGGTTTCGATGGTGCGGCCGTAGAGCATCTTGTCTTTGAGCAGCACCGCGTGGGTTTCCAGTATCTTGGCGTTTTCGCGCAGCTCTTCCGGGGTTTCGTTGATGATGTGGTGCAGTTCGTCGACGGCTTTTTTGACGGCGGCCTTGAAGCGTTTTTTCTCCGCTTCCAACTGCTTGCCGCTGACGCTGTACTTGGGTACGACGTCCACGCCCTCTTTGTCGACCAGGTAGGCTTTGCCGATACAAATGCCCGGGGATCCGCCGATCCCCCGCAACATGATCTCTTGTGGCTCTTTTTCCGGCATGTCTTGCTTATTCTCCAAAGCCCGTATTAAACAACTCGACGATGCGATCCAGAATTTCCTGATCCGCCGGGTCATCGATCCGCACCCGCACCCGATCACCCTGGCCGGCGCCCAGTGTCAGAATATCGATGATCTGTTTGGCGTCCACCTCGTCCTGACTGGTTTGCAGCCATACGCCGTCAACGGCCTGCTGGGCCGTTTTGGCAAGTTTGGCGGCCGACCGGGCATGCAGTCCCAATTCGTTGACGATTTTCAGGTCCCGGTAGAGCAATTGATCGCTGTTTGCCATTTGAGTATGCCAAAAGGATAGCCATCGGGGATCGTGACGGACGAGATGGAAAGGCGGCTATCATTTTAAATAAAGCTGATTTTAGTACCATTATCGTTTGGAGGTGTCAACGGGGTTTGATTGACAATGTTATAATATATTGATAAGAAACAATTTATTTCAATTTTGAGCGGCATGGTCGAAGATAGGGCATAACGATAGGAGACTTATGGAAAAGCAATTTTTGATCGACGATTTGAAGCTGAGTGAGTCGTGGCGCTTGTTTCGCATCATGGGGGAGTTTGTCGAGGGCGTGGAAAGCCTCTACGAACTGGGCCCGGCGGTGAGTATTTTCGGTTCGGCGCGGATTCCGCCCACCGATCCGGTTTACCAGAAGGCCGAGCGCATCGCCGAGCTGTTTGTGAAAAACAAGTTTGCGGTGATCACCGGCGGCGGCGGCGGTGTCATGGAGGCGGCCAACAAAGGGGCGGCCAAGGCCGGCGGCCCGTCGGTGGGGATGAACATCAAGCTGCCTTTCGAGCAGGCCCCGAATCCCTATGCCGATATCCAGCTCGAATTTAAATATTTTTTCATCCGCAAAGTGATGTTTATGAAGTATGCTTTTGCCTATGTGGCCATGCCCGGAGGGTTGGGCACCCTGGACGAGGTGTTCGAGGTGATGACCTTGATTCAGACCCGGCGGATCAAACCGTTTCCGGTGATCCTGGTGGGCAGCGACTACTGGTCCGGGTTGCTCGATTGGATCCGCTCACGGTTAAGGGATACGGGCAAGATTTCACCCGAGGACATGAATATCGTTCAGCTTCTCGACGATCCGGAAGAGGTGGTGGCTGCGGTAAAACGGGTCGTGGTGATATAAACAGGGATGGTGTGACCTTGGTTGAACAAACCCCTTATGACCGCCTGACGCGCGAGATGGAGGCGCTCAAGGCGCAATCCGAGCGGCTGATCGCGGCCGAGGGGGCGGTCCAGCGCCACAATGAATATTTAAAGGCGCTGCACGAAACCGCGTTGGGTTTGATCGACAAACTCGACCCCCAGGAGCTGCTCCAGACCATTCTCGAGCGCGCCGTGGCCCTGGCCGGCACCCAGCATGGTTTTTTTTATCTTCGCGAGCCCGACGACGATTACATGGATATGCAGGTCGGCATGGGGTTTTTCAGCGGCCAGTTGGGGCGCAGAGTGCATTGCGGGGAGGGATTGGGCGGCAAGGTATGGCAGTTGGGGCGCCCCCTGGTGGTGGATGATTACCAGCGCTGGTCCGATCGTCTGCCCGATGACTCGCTGGACCGGTTGCACTGCGTGGTGGGCATTCCGCTCAAGTTCGACCAGCGGGTGCGCGGTGTCATCGGCTTGGGCCATGTGGCGCCCGACCGTCGCTTCGACGCGGAAGCTGTCCAGCTTCTTGAGCGTTTTGCCGCATTGGCGTTGCTGGCCCTTGAAAAGGCCGAGCTCTATATGGAGGTGCGCCGCGAGCTGGGCGAGCGGCAAAAGGCCGAGGCCCGTATTCGGGAGAGCGAGCAGCGCTACCGGAATTTCCTCGAATCCTCCCCCGATCCCATCGTGGTGTACAACATGGAGGGGACCGCCACCTATGTCAATCCGGCATTCGAGCAGACGTTCGGCATGTCGCGCCAGGAGATACTTGGGGAGCGGATCGATTTCGTGCCGCCCGAGGCATGGCCTGAGACGCGGGCCGCTATCGATGCCATGCTCCATGGCCAGACGATCAAGCTGTTCGAAACTCAGCGCATGACCAGGGATGGACGCATACTGGACGTGCAGATCAGTTCCTGCCTGTACATGGACGATTCGGGCAATCACGTGGGCAATATCGTCACCCTGCGGGACATATCCGACCGTAAAAGGGCCGAAAGGGCGCTGCGCAATTACCAGGACCAGCTTGAAGCCCTGGTGCAGGAGCGTACCGGGGAGCTGAACCTGGCCAACGCGCAGCTGGGCCGGGAGGTCGAAGACCGCAAGCGGGCCGAGAAGGCCTTGCGCCGGCGCGAGGTCGATCTGCAGGCCCAATCCCAGCACCTGGAAGAGGTCAACACGGCCCTGAGGGTGTTGCTCAAGCAACGCAGTGAAGACAGGGACGAGCTGGGCAACAATGTGATGAACAACGTCAAAGAGCTGGTGCTGCCCTATCTGGAACAGATCCAGCAGACCCGATTGAGTACCCGCCAGCAGACCCTGGTGCGCATCCTGGAGTCCAACCTGAACCACATCGTGTCGCCGTTCGTGCAGCGGCTGTCGGCCCGCATGGCAGGCTTGACGCCGGCCGAGATCCGCATCGCCAACCTGATCAAGGAGGGCAAGACCAACAAGGAAATCTCCGGGGTGATGTTCATCTCCAAAAACACGGTTTTGTACCACCGCCACAATATCCGCAAGAAATTGAAGCTCGCCGGCACCGCCGTCAACCTGCGCTCCCACTTGCTGACCATGGACGAGTAGTGGGAAAAGCCCACTATTTTGCCGCTGTTTTATCAACTTGACAATGTTTCAAGCCCTGCGTTTTTATACAATCACCAGTCCAATTCAGTAACTTCCGGTTAGGTTT
>DHGT01000139.1 GCA_002402905.1 Desulfatitalea sp. UBA4791
TCAACTCCGGCGAGGCGCGCAAACGAGCCGACGCGCTGCAGGCACGGCTTGAAAAGCGCCTCGAAGAGCTGAAACTGGAGGCCCAGATTTCTCCACTGCCACCCGTGGTCGTCGGCGGGGTGCTGGTGGTCCCGGCCGGCCTGCTTGCCCTTATGACCGAAAAGCCGGCACCGGCCGCACCTGCGATCGACACCTTGGCCGTGGCCAGCCGGGCTCGGGCCATCGTCATGGAGATCGAACGCCGCCTCGGATACGAACCCATCGACCGGGAATTGGACAAACTGGGCTACGATATCGAAAGCCGTATACCGGGGACAGGCAAATTGCGTTTCATCGAAGTCAAGGGGCGTGCCGCCGGTGCGACGACGGTCACGGTCACCAAAAACGAGATTCTCTACTCTTTCAACAAGCCCGAGGATTTTATACTGGCGATAGTCGCCTTCCATGACGACGATTCTCACCAGACCTATTATCTGCGCCGACCTTTTCAACGCGAGCCGGACTTCGGCGTGACGAGCGTCAACTACGATCTCAACGACCTCATCGCCCGTGCGGAGGCGCTCCATTGAATCCAACACTGCACATTTTCGTAAGCTCGGTGCAAAAGGAGCTCGAAGACGAGCGCCTCATCGTTCAAAACCTGGTCAATACCGACCCCTTCCTGTCGGCACATTGCGTACCGGTGCTTTATGAGTTCGAGCCGGCCGCGCCGCTCAATGCCGTCGATGATTGCCTGCAATGCCTCGACGGTTGCAATGTGTATGTGCTCATCGTCGGCGCCCAGTATGGCACAACCATTGGCGAGCTATCCATCACTCACGCCGAATATCGCCGGGCAAAGGCATCCGGATTGCCTATCCTGGCCTTTATCAAGGGAGACAGGCGGGCCAGTCGCGAGGAGGGCGCGGTCAAACTACTATCTGAAATCGATGACGACGGCCTTAAATACAAACGCTTCGGTAATGTGATCGAATTGCAGAAGGAAGTGCGTTCGGCATTGGTGAGGCTTCTGGAAAAGCAATACAGCATCGTCCCCACCAGCGATGAGAACAAAATTGCCCAGCAGACCATCGAGGCCACTTCACCTTTCGAGTCCGGCAATCTGGACCGAGTTCCCTGGCACGAGCTCGATCTGGACCTGGCCAGACAACTCATCGCCGCAGCCGAGGATCGCAATCCGGCCGACGTTGCATCTGAAGATATCCTGAAGGGTATTGCCTTGCGGGGCCTGGTGTGGCGCGAGCCAGACAAAGGGGCATATTTTGCCACTGCCGCAGGTATGGTGCTGCTGGCCAACGATCCGTCGGCCATTTTCCCGCAGTGCCGCATCCTGGCCGATGCCTATCGGGGCACCGAACCCGATGGCGCTCCGCGGGATCACGAGGACATCCGGGGGCCCATGCCCCATGTCATCGAGCGCGCCATCGCCTTCATTGATCGTAATACCCGCCATCCCATGCGCATTGTTGGTCTGAACCGGGTGCGCCTGGATGAATATCCCGTCGACGGACTGCGCGAGGCGCTGGTCAACGCGGCGGCCCACCGCCAGTATGAAGACGCCGGGCGCAAGATTCTTCTCGAATTATTTGCCGACCGCATCGTGCTTTCCAGTCCAGGGCTCCCGCCAAAGCCGCTCACCCTGGCCAGCTTGCGCCAAGGTAAATACCGTCCCTGCTCCCGCAATCCTGTCCTGGCCCAGTGTCTCTCCTATTTCCACCGCATCGAGGAACGCGGCAGCGGCTTTCGGCGCATGCGCGAGCAGATGTTGAACCATGGGCTCGATCAACCCCTGCTCAGCACCGAAATGGGATATTTTCAGGTCACCTTCCCCGGGCCGGGCGAAAATATCGACCGCCTTCGCGTCCCGGACCGGCAGCTGACGGTCACACCGGCCATAGAGGCCCAACTCAATGAAAGACAGCGCCGAATCCTTTCATATGCCATCGAAAGTGGTTCCGTTAACACCAAATGGTGCATAGAGACACTTGGTGTGGTCAGAGACACTGCATACAGGGACTTGTCAACGCTTGTGGGGTTGGGGCTTCTGGTTCGGAAGGGGACCGGGCGCAGTACCCGTTATGTTTTCAAGGAGCAGGCACCTGAAGATGGAATCATCCGATAATCATCCGATGGTTGGCCTTAATCATCCGATTTTGAACTTTGGAGCAGGTGCCATGTATATTGTTAAAGCGACCCATCCAGATGCCCTGAAAGCGCGGCTGGAAAAATCTATATACCGAGTTGACCGGTCGGAATCTCCGGGCATCGAAGAATGCAATGGAGCCGCGGCATGACCTACAAGAAGAAGCTCATCGAGGTGGCTCTGCCGCTGGACGCCATCAACAAGGCCAGTGCACGGGAAAAATCGATCCGGCATGGCCACCCGAGCACCCTCCATTTGTGGTGGGCGCGCCGCCCCCTGGCCGCGGCGCGGGCCGTGATCTTCGCCCAGATGGTGGACGACCCATCGGCCCATCCCGATCTCTTCCCCACCGAAAAAGCACAAGAGAAGGAGCGCAAACGCCTGATGAACCTGATCGGGCGCATCGTCACGCAAAAAAATCGAAGAACCGGCAAGACCGAGGAACGGGTCGAAGGCCTTGTGGCGTGGGAGAGCACCACTGACGAGAAGATACTTCAGCATGCGCGTGACGAGATCTGGCAGAGCTGGCGGTACACCTGTGCTGAAAACGCCGATCACCCGCAGGCCAAAGAGCTGTTCGACCGCCACAAGCTGCCAGCATTTCATGACCCCTTTGCCGGCGGCGGCGCGCTGCCCCTGGAAGCCCAGCGGCTGGGCCTGGAGGCCCATGCCAGCGACCTAAACCCCGTGGCCGTGTTGATTAACAAAGCCATGATCGAGATACCGCCCAGATTCGCCGGCCGGCCCCCGGTGAACCCCGAAGCTCGCAAAAAAGATCATGGTCTCGATGTCTGGACCGGTTCCCAGGGATTGGCCGAGGATGTACGTTACTACGGTAAGTGGATGCGCGACGGGGCTGAAAAGCGCATCGGCCATCTCTATCCGAAGGTTGCCGTGACGGCGGAGATGGCCGACGAGCGGCCAGATCTTAAGCCGTACGTGGGCCAAAAGCTCACCGTAATCGCCTGGCTCTGGGCCCGGACGGTCAAAAGCCCGAACCCGGCCTTTGCCCACGTGGATGTGCCCCTGGCATCCACGTTCATGCTCTCTACCAAACCGGGTAAAGAGGCTTATGTGGAACCGGTAGTGGAAGGGGACGGCTACCGTTTCAC
>DHGT01000156.1 GCA_002402905.1 Desulfatitalea sp. UBA4791
TCATGTTCGGCGGCCAGCCCGGCGCCGGGGTGGTAGTCCAGGGACCGGTCGCCCGCGATCCGGCCATAGGCCGCCGGGCTGTCGCCAAAGACCATGCGGTGGCGCTGCCGGTCGTGCTCGAAAAAAAAGTAGATCCCTTCGTGGGCCAGCAATCTGCGCACGAAGCAAAGGTCGCTTTCGCGGTACTGCACGCAATGTTGCCTTGGCGGATACTTGCCCTGCAGCCGGAATGCCCACCCCTCGGGGTCCAGGCCCGCGGCTTTGAATACCTGCGCCACGATCTGAGGCACGGTCAAACCGGCAAAGATGCGGCAGTCGCTGCGCAAATCCAGCAAGGCGGCCTGGGGCGCAAGCCGGGCCTCGTAGCGCTCCAGGCGCCCGGGTTGTTCCCGGCAAAAAAACTCGGTCACCAGGCCGTGAAAACAGCGCTCATGATCCCGGCCCTGGATGGTGAGGCATCCGCTGTGACCGAGCACGGCCTGGCATGGGACACGATCCTTGCTGGCCAGGTTCAAGCGGACGCCAAACAGTTCGGAGACCTTTTCTGTGGCCGTGAAATCGACGACCAGAAATTCGATGCCGCCGACGGTAAAGCAAAAGCGCGCGGCATCGGACGCGGGCAGTGCCATGGGCGCCTCCGATGGGGTGACGATCTACAGGTTTTACTTCCGGTCATCCCGACAGGCCGCGGATGCGGCGCGGATGATGCTTCTCCTCGAGGCAGGGCAGATCCGATGACGATCTGCAGCCGTTCCGAATGTGAGGAAATTTTGAATGAATCGATCGGCGCGCAGTATGCCGATATGAAACGCAGTTGTCAAGCGTCGATATGCTTCATTCTGGATGATGGAACATCGACGGAACGGTCCTTCTGAAACCTTATGGTGACATGTACCGTTTGTGGATGGGGACTATGCAATATGCGCAAAGTCATTTAGAATAAAAAAACAAGATGACCGTTTTTCAGGACACCTTCAGTTCAGGCGGATTGCAGGCATGACCATCGAGTTGTTGTCCACGGATAAAGGCAGCTACCTGCTGATATTGAGGCTGCACGAACCCCGGACCATCCAGATCGGCCGCCTGGGCCGCATCGATTTCGAGCGCGGATGGTATGCTTATGCGGGCAGTGCTTTTGGGCCGGGGGGACTGGCTGCTCGTTTGCGCCATCATCTCGTGCCGGTGCGCCGGCCGCATTGGCATATCGACTATTTGCGCGCCGAAGCGAGGGTGACCGAGATCTGGACGGCCGAGGGCCTGCCTTGCCGGGAGCATGACTGGGCTTCGGCACTGACCAAGGGGATCGGGGCGGGAACGTCTATACGCGGGTTCGGCTGCTCGGACTGCCGGTGCCGCTCCCACCTGGTCCGTTTCACTCGCCGGCCGTCGAAAGCTTGGCTTATGAAAGTATTGGGGGAGGGCACCGTCCAATGCTGCATATGCAAATGACACCTGTTGGGAGTCGGTATCGATATCTGAAGGTTCTGCCGGTTATCCTGCTTCTGCTGCTATGTTTCATCTCCTGCCGGCAGGTTGCCCCTCCCGATGTCGAACAACGGCCGATTTGTGTGCCGGCCGATGATTTCAACCGGCTTTTCGAGCGCAGCGGCCCCGGATGGACAGGAGGCGACGGCACCCTGTCCATTTGGCTGCCCGACGGCCGCACGCTCTGGCTGTTCGGCGACACGTTGTTGGGCAGGGTTCGGCCCGACGGTACTCGGCCGCTCGATACCCCTTTCGTCCATAATTCGCTGGTGGTGCAAGAGGGCACTCGGATGGAAACGCGTGTCGGTTCTGTCCGGGGGGAGCCGGGCGCATTTTTCTCCCCTTCTTCTGCGGAAGAATGGTTCTGGCCCGGCCACGGTGTCGTCGTGGGCGATCGCCTCAAGATTTTTCTGCATCGGTTCGAGCAAACCGCGCCCGAGTTGTGGGCCTGGCGCTGGGTCGGCACCGATCTGGCGCACGTCTCCCTGCCTTCGTTGACGCTGACCGACATTCAGCCCGCGCCATCGGATAATCAGATCCTTTACGGGGTCTGCCTTCTGGAAAGCGACGGCTATATGTATATCTACGGCACGGCCGACCAGCGCCATCCCAAAGAGGCCCATGTGGCGCGTGCACCGGCCGGCCGCCTGGAGGGGCCGTGGGACTATTTCAACGGCGCGTGCTGGTTGGGGCAGGCGGTGGCCACGTGCCGCATCCTGGCCGGCGTTTCCACCCAGTACAGTGTGATTCGGTCCGGCCGTTACTTCTACCTTTTCACCATGGACGGGCGCGCCGTGTTTTCCAATCTCATCGTCGTCTACCGTGCCGTTCATCCCCAAGGCCCCTGGCAGGGGCCGCTGGCGCTCTACCAGGCCCCGGAAGCCGACGACCAGGTGATTGCCTACAATCCCTTTGCGCACGTGCAATTCCTTGACGAAAACCGTGTGCTCGTTTCGTACAATCTCAATCATGTCTCCAATCCCGACGCCTTATACCGGGATGCCGCCATCTACCGGCCGCGCTTTGTCCGTGTCGATCTCTGCGAAGCGGACCGGCGGTTAGACGCTGAACCGTAGCGCCAGGACGGCGGTAACCGATATAAAACAGAGCGAGCGTTCGATTTTTTGGGTTGACAGCGCCCCCGACAGCTTGCTAAAAATTGCGGCACGGACCATCCAGGCGGATAAACTCTTAAAATCATACGAGGTAGTTAACATGATCAAATCAAGACTCTGTGACCTGATCGGCATCAAGTATCCCATCATCCAGGCGGGCATGGGCCCTTTCAGCAACAACAATCTGTGTGTCGCCGCAGCCAATGCGGGCGTACTTGGCCTGCTCTCCACCAGCGGTCTTTTCAGCAAGGAAACCCAGCCCTGGGTCTACAACGCGTTTTGCGACAGCGGCGAGGCGGACCGCGATGACGACATGGCGACGGCTTTCGAAAAGGTCCTGAAACGCACCTATCGACTGGTCAAGGACAAGGGCGGCGTATACGGGCCCAACGTGATGGTCTCCGCCGAGCTGAAAGAGCAGGCCAACATCATGATCGAAACGGCCATCAAGGTGCGGGAGGAAAATCCCGACATGAAAAATCACCTCAAGGTGATGTATACCTCCGCCGGCGATCCCATGGGGTGGGGCGAGAAGATCAAAAAGGCGGGCTTCACCTGGATCCACATCGTTCCTTCGGTCAAGGGCGCGCTTCGTTGTAAAAAGGCAGGGGTCGATGTGATCGTCGCCTCGGGCCATGAAGGGGGTTTTCATACGCACTGGGAGCCGCTGCACTCCATGGTGCTGCTGCCGGCCGTGGTCGATGCCGTAGCGGATGACAAGACGCTGGTGATCGGCGGCGGTGGATTTGCCGACGGCAAGTCCCTGGTGGCCGGCCTGGCGCTGGGTGCCGACGGCATCCTGATGGGCACACGTTTTCTGGCCACCCAGGAAAGCGATTTCCACCAGATCTGGAAAGAGGGCGTGGTCAAGGCCGGAGACCGCGGCACGCTGATCGCCCGTGGTTTTGTGGGCCCTGCCCGGTGGTTGCGGAATCCCCGGAGCGAAGAACACGCCAAAAATACCCTCCAGAAGTCGCCCGGCGTGTTCCTCGGTACGCCCGACGATTATTCCAACCTCGACATGTCGCTGATCGACTTCGAGGTCGAGTCGATCAAGGCCACCTACGAAGGCAACGAAGAAAAGGCGCTCATGGCCGCCGGCGAAGTGGCCCAGCGTATCAAGGACATGCCCAAGGTCAACGACATGGTTCAGAATATCATGAAGGAAGCAGACGAAGCGTTTGCGCAATTGAGCCGGAAGTTTCAGAAATAGAAGTTCGATTCGAAAAAATGCCGGAGACCTCTGTTCGATCTCCGGCATTTTTGTTATGTTGGCAACCTGTGGCGACCGCTTTTTGCCGTCCGATGAACGTGAAGCGCGACTCCGTAAATCCTTTCAACCAGGGAAAGTAGCCGAGAAATGACGATCCAGGCCAAAAAGATATTTGCATTGGTGGATTATGATACATGCAACCCTAGGGGATGCAATCCTGAAAAAGGGATCTGCCCGGCCGTAGCGGCCTGCACCCATAAAGTGATCAAACAGATCGACGGCCCGTTCGAGCCCCCGATTATATTTCATGACCTATGCATGGGATGCTGGGACTGCATCGAGGCCTGTCCCTTGGATGCCATCCATATGAAAGAGGTGTCATAGGCCCGACGGTGCGGGTCGACCTGTTTTTCTCCTGCCTTTTCCGTCCGCTTTTTGCTTGCCAAATCACCTTGGGACACATACTCTTTTTATAGTTTTATTTGTCATTTGCCTTTCCCCGGCGGTCTGTGACGGGGCAGATCGTATCGCCCTGCCGAAAACCCTTCGCCGACCGACCCGATATGGCCGACGTCGAGCCCCTGGGGGGTGCCCGAGGATTGGGAAACAGGAAAGAGGAGGCGTTCGACGGCCGTTCCATGAAACCAACTAAAAGTAGAAATTTAAAACTTCGCCTGCGATTGCTGATTTTGGGGATTGTTCTCTGCCTGGCCCATCCGGCTGCAGCCGGCGCATGGGCCGCCGATGCGCCGCTGAGGATCGGCGTGCTGGCCGTCAGGGGCACGGATCAATGCCTGGATACCTGGACGCCAATGGCAGACTACCTCACCCGGCAGGTCGCCGGTCGCCGCTTCAGGATTGTGCCGTTGACCCACGACCAGATCCATCCGTATGTGCGGGAGGGGAAAGTCGATTTTATACTGACCAACTCGGCGTCTTATGTGGAGTTGGAGTACCACTACCGGGTCAGCCGCATCGCCACCTTGAAAGAGCGGCATCCGGGCGGCGTCAGCACCCAGTACGGCGGGGTGATTTTCTGCCGAAGCGATCGAACGGACATCCGGACGTTCAGTGAACTGGTGGGAAAGTCTTTCATGGCGGTTTCAGAGGCGTCCCTGGGCGGATGGATCATGGCCTGGCGGGAATTCCAGGAGAGCGGCATCGATCCATACACCGATTTCAAATCGCTGAGCTTCGGCGAAATCCACGACCAGGTCGTCTATGCGGTCAGGGATGGGCGGGTCGATGCCGGCACCGTGAGAACCGGAACCCTCGAGGCGCTCAGTGCCGAAGGCAATATCGATCTCTCTGATTTTTATGTGTTTCCCAATCGTCACGATACGGGCCAGGCGTTACCCTATCTATGCACCACGCGTGAATATCCCGGGTGGCCCATGGCCAGGGTCAAACACACCCCCGATTCCCTGGCCGAGAAGGTCTCGGTGGCCCTGCTGCAAATGCCGCCGGATGCCATCGCGGCGCAGTCGTCGGGCTACGCCGGGTGGACGATTCCTTTGGATTACCAACCGGTGCATGAATGCATGAAGTTCCTTAAAATCGGCCCCTATGAAGATCTGGGACGGATCACCTTTTCGGATATCCTGCACACGTATGGTCACTGGATCATTCTGGCCATGGCCCTATTTTGCATCATGGGCGGTTTTGCAATGGCGGCGATGAATCTCAACAAGCGCATGAAAGCGGCCAACATTCGCCTGCATGGGGAAATGGAGTTGCGCAGGGAAAAGGAGCGGGAGTTGCATCTGGCCAAGGAGATGGCGGAAAGTGCCACCCGGGCCAAGAGCGAGTTTCTGGCCAACATGAGCCACGAGATTCGAACCCCCATGAACGGTGTGATCGCGGCGGCGGATCTGGCCATGAGCGAGCAGGTGCCCCCAAAAATCGAACACTACCTGAAAATCATCCACGAATCGGCCTATTCCCTGCTGGGCATCATCAACGACATTCTCGACTTTTCCAAGATCGAAGCTGGCAAGTTCGAGCTCAAGGAGCGGGTATTCAGGCTGGGCGAGGTCATCGACCGGGTCATGGAGCTGTTCGTCAACAAGGCGGCCGAAAAGGGTATCGAGCTGCTCGTGGATATGGACATGAGCACGCCCAAGCTCCTCCAGGGAGACCCGCTGCGCCTGCAGCAGATCCTTACCAACCTGGTCAGCAACGCCATAAAATTCACCGACTCGGGTGGTGTCATCCGAATGGATGTCAGGGAGCTGGCCGAAAACGGAAAGGCCGCATCCGACGATGAGATCGTGCTGGACTTTTCCGTGACCGACACCGGCACCGGCATTGCGCCGGAGTATATCGGGCAGCTCTTCGAACCTTTCAGCCAGGCCGATACCTCCTCGACGCGCAAGTACGAAGGCACCGGCTTGGGGTTGAGCATCTGCAAACAACTGGTCACGATGATGGGCGGAGAGATCGGCGTCCAAAGCGAGCTGGGCAAGGGCAGTAAATTCTATTTCACGGTGCATATGCGCCGGCCGATGGCCGAATCGCTGCCCAGGCTGGTCGTCCCGCCGGATATCCGGGGACTGAAGGTGCTCGTGGTCGACGACCTGGCCGATAGTCGCACCATCATGCGTAAGATGTTGACCTCTTTGGGCTTCAAGGTGGAAACCCTGCCTTCCGGGGTGGACGCCCTGCAGCGGTTGCAGCCTGACATGATGCGCGACGACCCCGTGGAACTGATCATGATGGACTGGAAGATGCCGGAGATGGACGGCATCGCGACATCCAAAAGGATCCGGGAGGAGCTGGGACTCACCCTGCCCATCATCATGATGACCGCCTTCGGCAAGGAGGAGCAGCGCATCAAGGCGCAGGCCGCGGGAATCAACGGGTATCTGACCAAACCGATCTATCCCTCGACGCTCTTCGATGCGATCATGGATGGCTTCGGCAAAGAGGGGTTCAAAACCCCCGGGCGCGAAAAACAGTTTACGACCAAGGCCTCGATTTATCGCAAACCGTTGAGGGGCGCCCGGATACTGGTTGCCGAAGACAACCCCACCAACCAGCAGGTGGCCCAGGCCATATTGGAAGGGGCCGGGATGACCGTCACCATCGTCAACAACGGCGAAGAGGCCGTGAAAGCCGTCCAGAATGCATCCTTCGACGCCGTTCTCATGGATATTCAGATGCCCCGCATGAACGGTTACGAAGCCACCCGGATGATTCGCCAGATTCCGGAGCGGGCGAATCTTCCCATCGTCGCCATGACGGCGCATGCCATGAAAGGCGACGAGGAGAAGTGCCTGGAAGCGGGCATGGACGGCTATATTTCCAAACCAGTGAACCAGGATCGGCTGTTTCACACCCTCTGGAGAGTCATCCGGTCCCGCGGAGGGGCCCTGAAATCGGCCGCCACGGTGATCGAGAGCATTGCCGCAGGCGTGGGAGGCGGTCGTGAAGCGGAGAGCTCGGATCGGGAATTGTCGGAACCCGAGGTTCCCACCGAACCACCGTTCATGCTTCCCCCCGCATTGCCCGGCATCGACATCGGTCGGACCCTGAAGGCCCTCGAGATTGACGGGCCCACATTTATGCGCATTTTAAAGGGGTTTGAAGCCCATCATCGACCGATGGGAGAAAAATTGCGGGAAGCCTTTGCCGCCAACGATGTCGAGCAAATCCGTCAGATCGCCCACGCACTCAAAGGGAGCGGCGCGAATATCGGTGCCGCGGCTTTGAGCGTCGCGGCGGCTTCGCTCGAAGACGCCTGTTCAGGCGAACCCCCGGCGTCGCCTCATCTCGGGGAACTGATCGATGCCGTGGTGGCCGCTCTGGATCAGGTGCTTGCATCGATTCAAACTCTGGAAACAGCCAAATCCGCTCCGGAAGCGGTTTCGGTGTCGCCAGAAGCGTGCCTGTCGTTGGATGAGCTTCTGCAGGAGTTGGCCGACGCCGTCGATCGGGCCGATCCGGAACATATCATGAAACTGATGCCTGCCATCGAACAACAGGCGGGCAGCTGTCAGCAAATCGACCGGTGCGCTCTGAAGACCCTGGAAACTCAGATCGCACGCTACGACTATGACGAGGCTCTGGAAACTATTCGAAAGCTATCGAAAAAGGGACAGAAAGTACCATGAACGATTCGCGACCCCTCGTGTTGATTGTGGATGACAATGCCACCAACATCGACCTGCTGGTCAATACCTTACAAACCGATTATCGCCTGGGAATCGCTAAAAGCGGTCCAAAGGCTCTGGAATACCTGGGAAAACAGAAACCGGACCTCGTGCTGTTGGATATCATGATGCCGGATATGGATGGCTTCGAGGTGTGCGAGCGGATGAAGGCCGATCCGGACACCGCTCCCATCCCGATCATCTTCATCACGGCCATGACGGAAACCGTCAACAAGACCAAGGGATTCGAATTGGGGGCGGTGGACTATATCACCAAGCCGTTTCATGCCGCAGAGGTCAAGGCGCGGATTCGAACCCACCTCTCCCTGGAAGAGATGCGGCAGCAGCTGAAGAACCAGAACGTGATTCTGGAAGACCAGGTCGCACAGAAAACCGCTGAAATCCGACAGATTCTCAACGCCAGCATCCGCAGCATGGCCCTCATGGTCGAGATCCGGGACCCTTACACCGCCGGCCACCAGCAGCGCGTCGCCCAGCTGGCCTGCGCCATCGCCGAAAAGATGGGGCTGCCGCCGTCGACCATCGACGGTATCCGGATCGCCGGCATCCTTCACGATGTGGGCAAGATCCGGATACCGGTGGCCATTCTCAGCCGGGCAGGCCAGCTGCTCGATGCCGAATACGAAATGCTCAAGATTCATCCCCAGGTCAGCTACGAGATCATCAAGGACATTCCCTTCCCATGGCCGGTGGCCCAGATGGTGCTTCAGCATCACGAGCGGTTGGATGGATCGGGGTACCCACAGGGGTTGAAAGAGGATGAGATTTTGAAAGAGGCGAAAATCCTGGCCGTGGCCGACGTGATGGAGGCCAACAGCTCCTTTCGCCCTTACCGCCCTGCCCGGGGGATAGAAGCCGCCATGGAGAAATTATCGGCCCAAAAAGGGACCCGTTACGATGCCGAGGCCGTCGAGGCTTGCCTGGCGCTGTTCAACGATAAAAGCTTTACATTCGATGCCAACGGCGGCTCCATCCGGCAATTTTTCTAACCGGTCCAGCCGGGACAACCTCATAGGAAGTCGTTGTCGGACGGCGCCGTAAGAAGCTCAAGATCAAGGNNGAAATTCCGTGTCCTGAGGCGTACTTGTCGTACGCCGCAAGGACCACGGGATGAGCGCAACGCAGATATTGGGCTTCTTACGGCGCCGTCGATCGTCATGCTGCCAACATGTTGCCCCAGAGCCCGTGGATATTGCAATACGCCAGTGCGTAGAACGCCTTGAAATCCTTGATCTGGTTGATCTGGAAGCGGACGTTGGGATTGGAGTAGACCGGCGCCCAAGCCGCCCGGCCCAGGTTGATGACCTGGTCGTTGTCCTTTTTGACACCATACAGCTCGATCCATGAAATGTGGTGTTCCTGGGTGTTTGGGTGGGGCGTTTCGTGGCCGACCACCACGCGGACGATGTCATGGCCTTCCTTGTACCCTTTGTCCACGGTGATCGTCGGGACATGCTTTTCTTTGCCTTCGCTCTGGCTGCTTTGGATGATGGCTGAAAAATCCATTTTTATTCTCCTTTCCTTGATTTACGGATTCATGGGTTGGGCCATGAAGATCAAAGCCGGGGATCCACCTGCCCGGGACCGCCGCATTCGGGAAGATAACAGGTCACGTTGATGAATTCGCACTTGCTCTTGCATTCGGGGCAGACCTCGGGTGGTTTCGGGGCGGTGAGTAGAAATCCGCATTTGCTGCACTTCCAATAGGTCAACCCGCAGTTCGGACAAATGTCACCGACAAACTGGTTCGAGGACGTGTATCCGCAACGCGCGCACGTCCATTGTTTGGGTTCCTCTCCCATACGCCGCCTCCTGTGGTTATCGGGTTAATCGAATCTTTTGGCTGCATTGAGGTTATGAAGTTATGGTGTTTATCCATTCGCCTCAGGTTTTGGACATCACGATGACCACGGCGACCAGTACGCCGCCGGCCAGGGCCACCAGGCTGAACTTCTTTTGCTCCTGCTCGGCGCGGGGCAGCAGATGCGTCGCACCGACATAGACGAGGGCGCCGGCGGAAAGTGAAAGCAAGGCCCCCAACGTACTCTGGTCAATTTTACTGATGATGGGATAGGAGATCAACATGCCCAGGGTGGTGACGAGCGCTGCCAGCGAACTGGTGGCCAATGCGGTCCAGAAAGTGTTTTGCATGTTCAGACTCACTTTTTCTGTGCGTCCCCAGAAGCGGGTTCCTTCCCGGATGATGCGAACTGTTCCATTGCTTCCAGGGCCTCGCACGCATAGACGACGGCCGGGCCGCCGCCCATCATGATGGCGACGCCCAGGGTCTCCAAGATCTCCTCGTGGGTGGCGCCGACCCGCATGGCGTCGCGCAGATGATAGACGATGCACCCTTCGCAGTGTGTGGTAATGCCGATCGCCAGTGCCATGAGCTGCTTGGTTTTGGCATCCAGGGCACCCGGCGCGGTGGTTGCGCCGTTGAGTTGGGCGAATGCCGACATGGGACCTCGCAGATCCCGGGCCAATCTGGCCGTCATCTGTTGCAGGTGCTTATGGCGTGCTGGGTAGTCGTATTTCATCGTGTGCATCTCCCTTGAGATTGGGTCCGATCGATGACAAAGACCATTTCCGATCTGTCACTCGGAGGTCGCGGACAAGCAGGAGCCTGGCTCAACCCGTACGGGAAGAGAAGTAACCGAGCATCTCCGACAGGGTGTTGAGCTTGCCGTAATCGGATTCGGGCACGGTGACACCGAGCGCCTCATCGATACGAATGAAGAAATTCAATGCATCGAACGAGTCGATATCGAGCGCCTTGCGGATATTTTCGTCCGGTCCCAAGGTCGTCGGGTCCGATTCCGGGGCGATGCGCTGGAGAATGCCGAATATGACCGTTTTGATCTCTTCTTCGTTCATAATTTCGCAGGCTCCTGAAGATAATGGTTCAAGGCATCGAGAAACTGGGCGCCGCGATGGCCGTCGGTGGCGCGGTGGTCCGCCGAAAGGGTAGCGGTCAGGATCGGGCGCACCCCGAGCATGCCGTTTTCGGCCCAGGGCTGCGCCATGGTCTTGCCGAATCCCACAAGCGCCACCTGGGGCGGGTAGATGACCCCGTAAACCGTCTCAACGCCGAGATCGCCCAGGTTGGTGATGGTGATGGTGGCATCGGTCATCTCGGAACTGCGCAGGCCGCCGGATCGGGCCCGCTCGATGAGATCCCGCAATCCGGCGATCAGTTCGTTCAGGGACTTGCCGTCCGCATCGAGGATGGCCGGTGCGATGATTCCGCCCTGGCGCAGGGCGATCACGAAGCCCACGTGGATCGCCTCCGATATCCGATGGCGGTTGTCGATCCAGTGGCCGTTGAGTTCGGGTACATCGCCCAGGGCGAGCACCACCGCGCGAATCAGCGGCACCACGGGCAGGATCCGCTCCTTGATGGGGCGTTTGAGATTCTCGGCGGCCAGCCAATCCAGGGTGCGCTGCATGTCGATGCGCGTCTGGAGATAGTAATGGGGGATTTCCCGCTTGGAGCGCGCCATGGCGTTGGCGATGGCCCGCCGCATGGCCGTTGTGTAATCCTTGGCGATAGGCTTTTGGGCCGGCGGTGCCGCGCCCTTCTGATCGGGTCGTGGGGATGGGGGCGGCGATGGCGCCCTGGCCGATGCTTTCGTCACATCCGCCGCGCGAATGGCGCCGTCCGGTGCCGTGCCCTCGAGGCCGGCCAGATCGATGCCGCGTTCGGCGGCCAGTTTGCGGGCATAGGGGGAAGCCTTGGCCCGCTCGATCCCGTGCGCGGGAATGATTGGCGGGGTGATTTCTCGTTCATCGGCCACGGCCTGTGCAATCCGCGCAGTTTTGCCCACCGGCTCGTGTATGGGCTTTTCCGGCATCGGCGGCGATGGCTTGGAGACGGCGTCGGCATCGGATCGGATGATGGCCATGACCGTGCCGACGGCCACCTTCTGACCCGGTTCGACGAGAAGCTTTTCAACGATGCCGTCTTCGTATACTTCGATCTCGATGGCGGCTTTGTCCGTGTCCACCACGGCGATGATGTCTCTTTTCCTGACACGGTCGCCGGGTTTGACGCGCCACTCGAGCAGCGTACCCGATTGCATATCCGAGCCCAGGCTGGGCATGCGAAATTCAGCCATCGGCGCCCACCATTCTCCGAACCAGGTCCACGATCTTGTCGGTTTGCGGCAGCACGGCATCCTCCATGTGTTTGGCATAGGGCATGGGTGCCTCGACGCTGCACAGGCGCTGGACCGGGGCGTCCAGTTCGTAAAAAGCGCCTTCCATAATCCGCGCGGCGATCTCGGCCGAGATGCCGCCGCTGCGCCAGCCTTCGTCCACGATGAGCGCGCGGTGGGTCCTGGCGATCGAGGCAAGGAACGTCCGCTCATCCAGGGGGCGCAGGGTGCGCAGATCGATGACTTCGACATCGATGCCCTGCCCGGCGAGGATTTGGGCCGCGTCCAGGGATTTGAAGAGGCTGGCCGAGTGTGTAATGATCGTCAGGTCCTTACCTTCCCTGCGCACACGGGCCCGGTCGATATCCACCGGTCCGGCATCGGGGGCCAGGGTCCCCTCCATGTTGTACAGGCCGCTGTTTTCGAAGATCAGCACCGGGTCCGGATCCTGCAGAGCGGTCCAGAGCATGCCGCGCGCGTCCTCGATGGTGGCCGGGCTTAACACCTTGATGCCGGGGATGTGGGCATACCACCCCTCCAGCGAACGCGAGTGCTGAGCCGCCAGCTGCCGGCCGCCGCCGGTGGCCATGCGGATGACGATGGGGACATTGAACTGCCCGCCGGACATGTACAGATAGAGAGAGGCGTTGTTGATGATCTGGTCGGCTGCCAGCATGCTGAAGTTGACCGTCATCACCTCCACGATGGGCCGCATGCCGCCCAAGGCCGCACCGATGCCGGCGCCGACGAAACCCGATTCGGACAGCGGGGTGTCCCGGATCCTTTCCGGACCGAACTCGGCCAGCAAGCCCTTGCTCACCGCGAAGCATCCGCCGTATCGTCCCACGTCTTCGCCCATGAGAAAAACGCGCTCATCCTTGTGCAACGCCTCGCGAAGGGCCTCGCGCACGGCCTCGCGATAGGTGATTTTTTGCTGAGCCTTGTCGTCGCCAGTCATGGCTCCCTCCGTTCCGAATAGACGAATCGCGTCAGGTCTTCGAGGGGTTCCCAGGTGCACGCCTCGGCAAAGGCAACGGCCTCGCCGATCTCTTGCGCCACCTCGGCTTCGATGGCCGCCACATCGCCATCGCTCAAGATTCCTGCACCCTTCATTTTTTCGATGAAGTTCCCAATCGGGCAGCGCTTTTTCCACTCCGCGACTTCCGTTTTTTCCCGATAGAGCTCCGGGTCATACATGGAGTGGGCCCGGAAGCGATAGGTGCGGCACTCCAGAAAATAGGGTTTGCCGCTCGACCGCACCGCCTCGGCCGCCGTTTTTGCGGCCGCCTCGACCGCCAGCACGTCCATGCCGTCCACCGCCGCCGAGGCCACATCATAGCAAGCCGCTTTCCGGGCGATATCCTGGACAGCGTGTTCCAGGTTCAACGCCGTGCCCATGGCGTACAGATTGTTTTCGCAGACGAACAGCACCGGCAGCTGCCACAACGCCGCCAGGTTCAGGCTTTCGTGGAATTCTCCTTCGGCAACGGCGCCTTCGCCGAAAAAACAGCAGGTGATGCGCCCTTTCTGCTGCATCTTGTCCGCCAGTGCCAGGCCGACGGCGATGGGAAGGCCGCCCCCCACAATGGCGTTGCCCCCGTAAAACCGGGTCTTGCCGTCGAACAGATGCATGGAGCCGCCGCGGCCGCGGCTGCACCCCTCCTGCTTGCCGTACATCTCCGCCAGGATGCTGCCTGCGCCAACGCCCCGGGTGAGGGCATGGGCATGCTCGCGATAGGTGGCCACGACGGCATCGTCCGGGGTCAACGCCTGCAGGACGCCGACGGCCACCGCCTCTTCGCCGTCATAGAGGTGCAAGAAGCCCCGGATCTTCATGGCGCTGTAAAGCTCGGCGCACTTCTCCTCCAGGCGCCGGATGCGGACCATGGCGTGCAGCAGATGCAGTGCATGATCGCGATCCACGGTCGTTGCCTTCTTTTTTCCCTTGCGTTGGGTCGTCATTCCGAATCCTCCAGGGTCGAGAGGTCGCCTTCGGGCCATCCGAGCTCCCGGGCCTTGAGCAGCCGTCGCATGATCTTGCCGGCCTTGTTTTTGGGAAGGTTCGACTTGAAATCGATCTCCTTGGGAGCCACGGCCGAACCGAGCTTTTTGCGGGCGAAACCGATCAGCTCCAGGCGCAATTCATCGCTGGGCACAAAGCCGGGTTTCAGGGCTACAAACGCCTTGACCATCTCTCCGATGAGCGGGTCGGGTTTTCCGATGACGCCCGCTTCGGCCACGGCCGGATGCGCCATGAGCATGCTTTCGACCTCGAAGGGGCCCACCATGTGGCCGGAAGTTTTGATGATGTCGTCGGCGCGGCCCACGAACCAGAAGTAGCCGTCCTCGTCGCGCTTGGCCAGGTCCCCGGTCAGATACCATCCGCCGACGAAGCATTTGCGGTAGCGTTCCTCGTCGTGCAGGTAATCTCGGAACATGGAGGGCCATCCCGGCCTCAGGGCCAGCTCTCCCTGGACGCCCGGCGCCTCGATCACCTCGACCGTGTCGTTGTCCACCCGTTGGACGATGGCGGCCTCGATGCCGGGTAACGGGCGGCCCATGGAACCGGGCCGGATCTCCATGGCCGGAAAATTGGCGATCATGATGCCGCCGGTTTCCGTTTGCCACCAGTTGTCGTGGATCGGCAGTCCCATGGCTTTTTCGCCCCAGACCACCGCTTCGGGGTTGAGGGGTTCGCCGACGCTGTGAATGACGCGCAGGTGACCCAGGTCGTTTTCCCGCGCCGGCTCGATGCCCATGCGCATGAATCTGCGGATGGCTGTGGGCGCCGTGTACCAGACGCTGACCCGCTGTTCGGCCAGGATGCGGCACCAGCGCACGGCATCGAAATCGGCCTCGTCGACCACGTTGGTAATGCCGTGCAGAAGCGGTGCGATGATGCCGTAAGAGGTGCCCGTGACCCAACCCGGATCGGCCGTGCACCAGAAGACATCGTCCGGGTGGAAATCCATCACATATTTGCCGGTCATGTAGTGGGTGAGTACGGCATTGTGGACGTGGAGGGCGCCTTTGGGCATCCCGGTGGTGCCGCTGGTGAAGTGCAGGAGCGCGACGTCTTCGGGGTCGGTCGGGGGGATGACGAACGCGTCGGATGCTTCCGTCATGAGTCTGGGCAGGGAGAGCAGGTCGTCGGCCAGATGGTCGCCGGCATCGACGAGGAGCACATGCCCGAGCCTGGGCAGCTTGTCCCGCAGGTGATGCACCTTCTGGTGGTAGTACCGCTCGGTGGTCAGCAGGATTTTCGCGTCTCCGCGGCTCATGCGCTGAAAGATCGGTTCGGGGCCGAAAGCAGAGAAGAGGGGGCAGAAGACGCTCGTGTTCTTGAGGGTGCCCAGTGCCGCGATGTAGAGCTCCGGGATACGACCGGCCAGGGCGCAGACCGTATCGCCTTTGTCGATGCCCAGTCCCTGGAGAATGTTGGCGAAGCGGTTTGTTTGGGATTTGAGCTCGGCGTAGGTAATGGCGCGGGTCGCTCCCTCGCTGCCGAGCCATTGAACGGCCACATGATCGCGAAGGGGGCTGTCGGCATGACGGTCGACGGCTTCATGGGCGATGTTGAGCCCCCTGTTCTCCGGGAGCCCCTGGAGCTCCGCGCGGATCGCAGGCCAGGAAAAATCAGCATACGTAGCGTCATAATCCAGAAGGTTCGGAACCTTCTTCATGGATTCCGGATGCTTCTGGATGGAGGTCCAAAACAAGTTCGTACCTCGCTATTGCCCATCCACAAATGGCCAATTGGCCCGATATCGGCGTTGCACGAAAAATTCAATCCTCGGAATATCACCCATATGCCTGCGGTTGAATTTTCCGCGCGCCTTGATCTCGACCCAATTTGCCTATTTGTGCACGGACACTCAATAAATGCGGCTTGAAGAGCGATGGGCTTTTTTCAAATCTTTATAAAACCGTCAACCTTTATAGCCACCATTTGAAAAAAGAATAGGTCAGCGGCCGGGACCTGTCAATGTTTACGCTCTGTCATCAGCGATTCTAACTGAATGCCATTACCGAAATCCGGCCCGGGTGGGACAGGTGNNCCGATGCCACACGCCAAGCGGTCAAGAGCCAGTAAAATGCACGGCGGGCGGCCCAGAAACTCGCTGCGCTCAAACAGTCTGGGCCGCTTGTCCGCCGTTTGCATTTAACTGGCTCTAAGACCGCAGGCTCACGTGGCCCTGGCCACCTGCCCCACCCGGGCCTGCCATTTCCGCTGCCATGCGAATATTTTTATCAAACATGCACTGGAAAGCATGCCTTTAAGGGTGAATCACATTCAGTTAGAACCGCTGCTCTGTCATCGTTTCACGGTTGACCAGGATGTTGACCATGGTCCAATCATCCGGGCCGCCGGGCATGCCGTTCGGGTTCAGCGGCAGGCCGGTGGCACCATCCCCGTCCAGGTCCAGCCTGCATCTGATGGTGATCCATATTTCCCGTTGCGCCGTCTCCCATTCCAAGGGCCAATGGAAGGTATATTGTCTGAGGGGCCGCTGTGGATCGATTTCCAGCACGATGGTGTCGGCATAGGTGAGCCGAGGAAGGGTGTCGGGGCCTTGGCCGCCCTGGTGCCACATTTCGATATGGAGCCGGCTCCGGTCGGGCACCAAGTGGGGCAGGGCGACCCGGATATGGGCGGTATGGATGAATCCCTCGAGGGGATTGGCGGCATGAAAGGTTCTCTCCCGGTAGGTGCATGGGTGCTGGAGGGTTTTCGTCTTGGTCAACCGTACTTCGATTTGCGGAGCGAACAGCGCAACGGCGAGTGACGCATATGCGGTTTCGGGTCGTTCGCACCAAGCGCGATAGCCATCGCCGCTCTCCTTGCGATCCACGAGGAGCCGATCCCGGTTTTGGATCTGCTGGAACATGCCGCCCAGCCACACCTTCTCTCCGGGCAGGCGCAGATAGAGCCGCCCGTCGTGCACCTCGAGCCGGCCGCCGGTCCTGATGTGCCAATCCACGATGGTGCCCTGTGCATCGATCCATAGAAACGATCCGTCGGGCTCTTTCCAGAATTCCATCACCTTGCAGGATCCCGGGTACTTCAACATTTTCCGGTCGCCGCCCGCCGGAGGCCCCCAGTGCACGTCGCCGGGCCGGTGCCCGGCAAACCGGGGCGTGGGTGTTTCGATGCCTTCCGGCTGATCGTTAGCGTCTTTGGCAGCGTCTTTGGCGAAGGGACCATGGGCGAGCCACTCTCCCAAGGGTGAATCGTCATCGAATCTGCCCATGAACGGGACCAGGTCTGCCAGAACGCTGCCGGGACTGATCCATGAAACGGGGTCGCTGGAAATGTCTGTCAGAGGCGGCGAGGCAATGCCTTGGGTGAACAGCGCATGGCGCCAGGCCGCAAAGGACAGCACGCCCGAATCGGAAGCCCTATGCCAGCTGGCCTGACCAGGCGCGGCAACCGGACGCCGCCGGCAACAGGCGATCATTTCCCGGCCCGTGGGATAGGCGCTCCAGGCATCGGCGTCTGCTCCCAACAGGCATGGGAAGGCGTCGCCGTTCCTGGACGAGGGGTGTCGGCGGATTGGCCCGCCGGACGCGTTTCGAGCATCCGGCCTTCCGGCCGCACGCGCGGCCGTTCGCGTATGGATCAGCAAGGCATCCAGCACGGAAAGGTCGACCAGGGATCCAGCCTGATCCATCCAAACGCTGAATTGATCCTCGTCGTTCAATTGATCTTGCATCTCCCGGGTTGCCTGGCAAACGTTCCACGCTTCGAACATCGCGAGAATCGGCGCGATGGCATTCGGATCCCATGGATGTTGATTCGTGGGATGGCGGAAGCGGTCCAGCAGGCCGGGGTCGCGGCTGACCAGCAGGTCGATGCGGATCCCGGCTCGGCAGATTGCCTGGCAATATTCGTTCCAATGGCCGGATGCGATGCGGCCATGCCGCAAGTCGGCGATGGAGAGCGTGCCGACGGGGTTTTCCAAAGGATCCATCACCCTGAGCCCGGCGGATGCCACCGGTGCGGGAAAGGTGATCACGCCTTTTGCGACACCTGGCAGGGGGTTTTTCACCAGTGTGCTTCGGTTGGAGAGCCGCCGTTCGATGCAGCACCCTTGCAGCAGCTCCTCGTCCGGTGTCCGGTCGCCGTCGGCTTGCCGATCTCCGTCGCGATCCATGCCTCCATCCATGCCTCCATCCATGCCTCCATTGATCAAAACGGTCCAGGGGCGCATGAGATCCGCCATGTGATGCGGCCGCAGGGCGCCCTGCAGCGATCGCGCGATCAGCCTCCTTGATTCAATGGGAGAGAGTGCGCGCCGGGCCGCATGTCGCACCACGTCCCGGAGTTCACAGGTTTCGGCGGTCATGCTCAGTCCAAACGCGGCATTGGCCAGCCGCACCAGACTCTGGCGCACGACGGTACTTTCCGTTGCCAGGGCGGCTTTGGCAAAGTGGACGGCAAAGGCGCTGACCGGATGCATGTGCGCGACTTCGGCGTTTTTAAATTGCTGGGGTTTGAACTCGGCCGCGTGGGGATCGGCAGGCGTCGGATCCGGCGTCCAGCCGTCGCGGCCGGACGCGGGGAAAAGACGGTTGTGGAGAGGGTGGTTCTGAACCGGGTCGGCGATGACGGCAAAGAAGGCCAGTCCGGGATCCTTGCGGGTGAGCCGGGCCATTTCGGGCGGCCGGGTCTCCAGGCCGATGTCCAGGGTGTGGCTGTGATCGGCCAGGCGGGCGATGAGCTGTTCGACCACCGACCATCCGTCCAGGTAGCCGAAAGTCGATATGCCTCTGGGGTCACGCGAGCGGCAGGGGTTGGGGAGCAAAAAGTAGTCGTCGATCATCAACACCAGCAGATCGAGCGGGTCGCGGGTTCGGGCGGACAGATAATCGACCAGGTCGGCTTTGGTGCGCTCGATGACGGCGCGAAGTTCGCGTCGTTTTTCCACGCCCAGAGCCTCGTCGACGGCGGCCTTGTCCAGTCGGGCGGCCATGCGGTCGCGTCGCTGTTTGGCGTGTCGCCATTGTCGCCGATCGGCCTTGGGATGGAGACGGCGCCACTGCCGGTAGCCGGGAAATGGGGAGAAGAAGAACGGGGCGGCCAGCAGCGCGCTGTCGAACCACCGACCGGGATCATAGCGTTGTTGCTGGACGCACACCTTTGGCGCGAGGACCAGGGATCTGAGCAACTCCTCCATGGCGCGCCATGCCTGCTGATATTGGCCGGCCAGTCGCCGGGCCACGAGCAGGGGATCGGGCAGGTAGACGGCGGCGACACGGTGGCCCCGGTAGCGCCGCAACGGGTCGGTGCCGTTGATGGGGCGGCACGGCGCGTCGGCGATGTCGCGCACACGGCCGTCGGGCGTATCGAAGCGGCCGGGGTAACCCGAAAGGTCCAGAACAGTGAAGCGCCGATCCCGGCGCCGGACATCCACGGGGATTTGCCGCGCCCGGGCGGTCATTTGGGGGGTGAACCGCGGGTCGTCGTCGGCCGGACCGCCCATGGCGCAAACGGTGTGCCACGACCACTGGACTTCTGAAAAGGCGAGGGCGACCTGTTGCGGTTCGCCGTCGATCGTCTGGGGAACGATGATGCTGGAGACGGCGTGGCCGGTGGGCTCGCGCACGTCGCGGCCCGCCTGGGTCGGCAGGGCAAGGTTGACGTCACGGAAGGTTTGGTCGCCCGAGGCGTAAAGCTCCCGCCACAGGTGGCCGTTCACGTAGACATAAAGCCATCCGTTGCGCAGCGGATCGGCGCTTTGCGCAGATTGCCCGGGATCGGCGCAGGCCAGGGGCACCAGCGGAACCAACACTGTCGACCATGAAACGGCTTGGGCCGGCAGGTCCACAGGCCTGGCCGCTCGTTGCAGGGGGATCGGGCAGGCGGCATCAGCGGCGTCACAGCAGCCTGGATCGAGATAGACATGACGCCGTGTCCGGGTAATGCCGGCGATGATGACCTCGCTGCGGTGTTTGTCCTGCCCCTCGTTGATCAGGGTTCGGCAGCGTGGGGGATCGATGGTGTGCAGGGGGTTGAGTTTGACGGCGGCACTGGTGATGCGCTCGCCGCAGAAACTTTCGAGGCCGGTGCCGGCGATTTCGACCACCAGTTTGAAACCGCGGACGGATGGTTTGGACAGGGGAACGGGATGGGATTCGGACGATTTGTTCTGCCGAGGCGGCGGCTCCAGCCGATCAAGAAGGGCGATGTCGGTCATCTGTGCGCTTTCGTGCCGGCCGTGCCGCGGGTGCAAATGGCGCCGGCCCTTCTACGGCCATGCCGGCAAAGGGAACCTGTGGGGAGATCCCCATGGATTGAAATCGGTTTATGACATGTTGTTCAACGGTCGGAGAATGGGCCGTTTCGTAACGCGTTCCGGAGTTGGTAGGAAATAATCTGACCGGAAGTTTTGCCGGAAGTTTCACCGGAAATTTCGATAGATGGAAAAATGGGTCAACCCGGATGGGAGGTTCCTATCAATTCATTCTCAGAGAATCAACTCAAATTTGACGGTGTTGTCAATTTCTGTTCGAGATGCTGGCGGTGCGCGAGCACCAGTTTGATTTCTCCATAGGAGTAGTCGTCGCCCAGGCCGGTTTTCAATTCACTGAGCGGTGCGTCGGGCATGTCGGCCATCATCTGTTGGATGGCCTGCTGTCTTTCTTTCGGCACGAGTCGGCCGATGTCCAGTTCGCCCCTGGCTACGAACCAGGCCAGATGGCCTTCGATCGTGGTGACCGCCAGCCCCCGCTGGGCCGCGATCTGGGGAATGGTCAGACCTTGTTCGAATAGTTCGAAAGATATCTTTTGGGTTTCGTTTTTCTTCTTTTTCTTCTTCCCCGTAGTCTCCTGGGACTCGGGAGGCGGTGGGGAGGTGGATATCTCGGGCAGCACCACTTCCTCGATGCCGTGCCGGCGGCGGTAGTCGGCCACGATGGCGGTCAGGTCCTGGCCGTATTTCGATGCCAGGCGTGTGCCGATGCCCTTGATTTCTTTCAGGCTGGCGAGGGTGTCGGGCAGGTGGATCGCGATCTGCACCAGGGTCTTCTGGTGCATCACCTGGTAGAGAGGCACACCCGCCTCTTCCGCCTGCTGCTTGCGCCATTGCCGGAGCGCTTCGAAGAGTTCGGGATGACCGACATCCGCTTGGCTGTAAGTGATGGTTTCGGTTTTCGTCCGGGGCGCATTTTCTTCCATGGCGGCCGCCGAAAGCGACCGCAGGTAACGGTCCGGGGTAAACCCATCGCGGCAGGACATCACACCGGCCAGCTTTTGGGCGGATTCGGTGCGCAGCAGCTTCAAGGTGTCGTTGATTTTTTTGCGGACCTCCTTGTTGTCGCTTTCCACCGCGATAGTGTCGAGAAAAGGGCAGAGAATCTCCCTGAATTTGTCTTCAAAATAGACAGCGGCCTTGGTCAGCCGCTCCTTTATGGCGGGATCCTCTTTGGGCTGCACCTGACCGGTGAACATCCCCTGCAACTGGCGGCGGAATTTTTCGCCTACGCCACAAATATGAACGGCGGTCTGGCGGTGAGCCTCGCCGATGTCGGTCCCGCCGGAGACCTGGATCAGCTTGGCGTTGCCGCGCAGCAGTGTCGCCAGACGGCCGAGCAGGCGCCCCAGGTCATCGAAATCGAAGCATGCCAACAGGAGTTGCTGCTGGTAGCGCTTCATGGCGGCCGTCAGCATCTCCTGGGTTGGATGGTTGGCAGCCGCCCGGCTCACGAAGTCTTGGACCGAGGGGTCGGTTCTGACGGCAGCGGATGTCAGCGGCGAGCTCAAGACCATGCCTTCAAACGTTCGGCAGCGGCTCAGGGCCACATAGACCTGGCCGTGGGCAAAGGCGGCCTGGGCGTCAATGACGGCCCGGTCGAAGGTCAACCCCTGGCTCTTGTGGATGGTGATGGCCCAGGCGGGTTTCAGGGGATACTGACTGAAGGTGCCGACGACCTTTTGCGAAATGTCTCCGCTTTTGGGGTCCACGGTGTATTCGATGTTTTCCCAAGTGGTCTTCTCCACCCAGATGGTGCTCGCGTCGCCGGGGCACCGGACTTCGACGGCGTCTCCCGAAATCCCGACGATTTCGCCGATTTTACCGTTGAAATAGCTCTTTTCGCCGCTCATGTCGTTGCGCACGAACATCACCTGGGCCCCGATTTTCAATTCCAGAACCGCGGCGGTGGGATAGGCCTGTTCGGGAAATTCCCCGGCGACCTCTGCCCCGAAGCGGCGGCTTCGGCCCGGCAGTGCATTCATTCGTTCCTCGTTGATGGCGGCGGCACCGCGGTTATGCGTACACAACACGATACACGCTTCGCCGTCGCGGGGCGAAAAACCAGGGATGTAGCGAGCATTGAGCTGTTCTATGGTTTTTGGATCGAGCCGGTTGTCGCGCACCCGGTTGAGCAGCTCGATAAAGGTCTGATCCGTTTGGCGGTAGATGTGCTTGAGCTCGATGGGAACCAGTTCGGTGCGCCCGAGGGCCGCGCAGCTGAAAAAATAGGGCGAATCATAGTGCTCCTTCAGGATTTGCCATTCCGCCGGCTTGGCCACCGGCGAGAGCTGCTGCAGGTCGCCGATCATCAACACCTGCACGCCGCCGAAAGGCAGGTCCGAGCGCCGGTAGCGCCTGAGCACGCTGTCCACCCCGTCGAGCAGGTCGGCCCGTACCATGCTGATCTCATCGATGACCAGCAGGTCGAGATTTTGGATGATGTTCTTTTTTTCCCGCCTGATTCTATGATTCCCGGCGTGCGGTTCGCTGCCGGGGATGAACGGACCGAACGGCAACTGGAAAAAGGAGTGCAGGGTGACCCCGCCGGCGTTGATGGCCGCCACACCGGTCGGCGCCGTCACCACCATTCGTTTGTGGCATTTTTTCTGGATGGTATGCAGAAATGTGGTCTTGCCGGTGCCGGCCTTTCCGGTGAGGAAGATGTGGCAGTTGGTCTCCTGGACAAACGCTTCGGCCAACTGGAGTTCAGGATTGGAGATACTCATAGGGTTTTTCGCGATCTATCCTTGACGGCGCCGTCCGATAAGGACTTTTTTACAGAGCCATCATCATTTATTGCCATGGATGAGTGTGCATGAGAAGCTTGCGTTGTGGCCCGAAACTATGTCAAAAGTGGGGCCGTATGTCAATATTGACGCCATTCCAATAGGTTGCATGGGCGTTGAATCGTTGCGTGTATTTCCGTTCAGTGAAAAGGAGGTTGGCCATGGGTCTCAGGGATTTTACCATTTACGATGTGATCTGCCGCAACGCGATGCTGTATCCCGGCGCGGATGCCGTGGTTTTCGGCGAACGACGGATGAACCATGCGCAATACAAGCGCGCCTGCGACCGTTGCGCGGCCGGTCTGACCCGGGCCGGCGTCGGCATCGGCGACCGGATAGCGGTGGTGGCCCATAATTCGGATCGGTTCCTGGTGCTTTATGGTGCCGTAGCCAAGATCGGCGCCATCGTCGTGCCGGTCAACTGGCGCTTCCAGCAGGATGAAATTCGATATGTGCTCGCGGATTGCACCCCCAAGGTCGTCTTCGCCGGCAGCGAATACCACGCGAGCGTGACCGCTGCGGCCGGTCAGGTCGATTCGATCCAGGCCTTCTACAACATGAGCGGCGATGGGGAGGCCGATGGGTTCGAGGCCTTCGACACCCTATTGAGCGACGAAGGCGCGGATCGGCATGTCGATGTCGATGGGGACACCGGCTACGTGGTCATCCATACCGCCGCGGTGGGAGGCTATCCGCGCGGCGCGCTCCTGAGCCAGACCAACATCATCGCCGGGAATCTGATGGCCATGACCCGGAGCGACCAAGGGGAAGAGGAGTGCCATTTGTGCCTGCTCCCGCTTTTCCATATCGCGGCCCTCTCCCGAACCATGGCCGTCATGCACCAGGGCGGCAAGAACGTGATCACCGCCCGGTTCGATGCCGCCGCCTCCCTGGATTTGATCGCGCAGGAGCGGGTGACCACGTTCGGATCGTTTGCGCCCGTGTTGAAAATGCTGCTCGACGCACATGCCCGCAAGCCCGCCGACCTGTCGAGCCTGAGAAGCATCAGCGGCCTGGAGGATCCCCAAAGCGTGGCCGCGTTCTTGAAAATCGCCCCCAATGCGTCCTTTTACAGCGGTTTTGCCCAGACCGAGGCCATGGGCGTGACGGGCAGCAATGCCGCCGAGAAGCCGGGCAGCGCCGGGCGGCCCTCGATGCTGTCCCGGGTTTTGCTGGTCGACGATGAGGACCGGCCGGTGCCGGTCGGTCAGGCCGGCGAGATCTGCGTGCGCTCGCCGGCCGTGTTTCTCGGCTATTGGGGGCTGGCGGAAGAGACGGCCCAGGCTTTCCGCAACGGGTGGCACCACACCGGCGACCTGGGGCGTTTCGACGCGGACGGCTACCTCTGGTATGTGGGCCGCAAAGCCCAGAAGGAGTTGATCAAACCCGGCGGTGAAAATGTCTACCCGGCCGAGGTGGAACGCGCGATCCTCAGCCACGGAGCGGTCGGCGAGGCGTGCGTGATCGGCGTGCCCGATGCCGAGTGGCGGGAAGCCATCAAAGCGGTGTGCGTTCTCAAACCGGGCGCCGAATTGACGGCCCAGGCCCTGATCGACCACGTGGCCGCGAGCATCGCCCGGTACAAAAAGCCCAAGCACGTGGTCTTCGTGGCGGAACTGCCCAAAACCAAGGACGGCGCCGTCGATCGCGCCGCGGTCAAGGAGCAGTATGGCGGAAAGTAGAAGTGGTTTCAAGGCGTCAGATGCCTTGAAACCACTTTGGCGATAGGGTCGAAGAAAGTCGCAGGGGCGGGCTTTACGCCCGTCCGCGGCACTCCTTCAAGGTCATGACATCGGGCTAAAAGTGGTAGACGAAGCGGAGGTTGTAGCGTTCGCCTTCCGGGCGGTTTTCGGCCTTGCTTTCGAAATAGGCATTGAAGAAGAGGTGGGCATCCTTGCTGATGTGCCACAGCAGGCCGGGTCCGATGGCCAGCACCTGCTCACGGGAATCGTCCACGCTGTCGCCGTCCACCTTGAGGTCGGTGATCTGTTTGAGATAGTAGCCGTTGAGCCCCACGCGCAGCATGGGCAGGATTTGATAGGCCGTGGCGAAATTGAGATGAACGGCCTGTCCGGCCTGGGTGTCGTCGGGAGCTGGATTGTTGAGGTCTGAATAATTCGGGTCGTCGTTTTTGGCGTTCCAGAGATAGTGGATGCGGGTGGAGACAGTCCATTGGGGCGTGATGAACAGGGTGCCGGACCAGTAGGGGTTGAAGGAGAAGAAATTGCTGCCCGGGTTCAGCGCCTTGTCGTCGTCGTATTTCCCCGTGGGCAGGATGCATTGCAGTTCGATGCGGTGCATGAAGCGCGGGCCGTTGGTCCCCATGATCGGGCCCCACTGCAGAAAGGGGCCGACGAGCAAGTCCCCCAGACCGTCCCCGTTGTCTTCGGGAAAAGGTCCGGCGACATCATACGACGCATCGAGAAATACATAGGGGACGATGACGTCCAGGCCCCACTTGCCGCCGGCCAGGACGGTCTGATCCGATTGATAGATGAATTGGGTCAAGCTGATCCAGGCGTCGAGATCCTCACCGGCACCGCCGCCAAAAAGATTGCCGCCGCTATCGTTGGTGAATTCGTCGGCGGTCCAGTATTGCAGGTATTGGGTGAAATAGAGCCCCGGGCCGGCCGGCGGACCGCCGTCCATAAAGCTGGTGAAGCCCAGGTTCACCGAGGGCAGATCGTAGGCCTGTCCCGAGATCGGCATCAACAGGCAGACCAGCGTCAACCCTGCACCTATCCATGAACGTAACCGTTTCATCGTCTCCTCCTAATTTGTGGGGTTCTGATCTGTAAGCGGGGTCGCCCTCTCAAATCCCATCTCGGGGCGTAAGTCAAGTGCTCATATCGGCACCTCCTGCCAAACGATTCTTGCATGCCATCGGGATATGGCCTATCATTCGATCAGTACCTGCCTGTATCCTTTCATGCGCCTGACGATCCGTTCCATCGAAGAAGCGTATTCCATGCATTCATCATGGAGGAGCGGCGATGAAACCGAACCCGAACCACAACACCAAGCCGTTGAACGTGGCCATCGTCGGCGGTGGCCGAACATGCCGCTTTTTCCTCGAACGGCTCCAGCAGGATCTGTTTCCCTATCTGCATATCAACATCGTGGGGGTCTGCGACATCGACGACACCGCCGAGGGATTGGTCCTGGCCCGGAAGATGAACATATTTACGACCCGCAATTTCAAGGACCTGTTTCAGATCGAGGCGCTGGACGGCATTCTCGAACTGACCAACAGCCGGGATGTGCTCCTCGAATTGATCAACCTGAGGCCCCGGCGGGTGGGCGTCATCGAGCACAACATCGGCCAGCTCATGAAAAACCTCTTTCAGATGCACCAGCGAGTGGAATCGGCGGAGCACCAGGCGGTTCTCGAAAAGATGATATCGGAGTTCGTCATCCAACAGGTCAACGACAAGATTGTCATTCTCAGCCCGGATTTCACGATCATCGATGCCAACGAGGCCTATCTCACGACGCTGAACAAGACCAAGGAAGAGGTCATCGGCGGCCGCTGTTACGAGGTCACCTTCGGACTGGACGTCCCTTGCGCCAGCTCGCAGGTCGGTATCGAATGCCCCATGCTCGAAACCTTGAAGACCGGTCAATCCGCCCACGTCATTTTCGAACACCCTTCGTCGGTCGACGGCCAGTTGATCTACAGCGACCTGATTACCTATCCGGTGAAGGACGCCGCGGGAAACATCGTCCAGATCGTGGAGATATGGCGGGATATCACCCAGAAGCTGGCCCCGACCTGGGAGAGGCGGATGGATCGTCTCAAATACGATATCAACAAGCTGGTACAGGAAGATCGGATGATCTCCCTGGGTAAGCTGGTGGCCAGCTGTGTCCATGAAATCAACAATCCGATCCAGGGGTTGCTCACCTTCAGCTACCTGATCAAAGATATGCTGGCAGAGGGAGATCCCGACGCCGGGACCATGGAAAAAATCCGTGGTCACATCGAGTTGATGTGCAAGGAACTCGAACGCTGCGGCCACATCGTATCCGGCCTGCTCTCCTTTTCGCGGGATGGGTCCCAGAAATTTTCGGCGACCGACATCAATGAGGCCATCCGGTCGACGATCACCCTCACCCACCATAAAATGGAATTACAGAACATCGAGCTTTCCATGGATCTGTGCGACGAGCCCTTGATCGTCCACGGTTCGTCGAGCAGGCTCGAACAGTGCTTTCTCAATCTGGTTTTCAATGCCATCGAGGCCATGCCTAACGGCGGCGGCCTGTGTGTCGAGTCGCGGTTGGAAAAGGGAGGACATCAGGCCGTTGTCCGGATCAAGGACCAAGGCACCGGCATCGCGGATCAGGATCTGGGCAATATCTTCGATCCGTTTTTCACCACCAAGGAACCGGGCGAGGGCACCGGCCTCGGCCTCTCGATCGTATACGGCGTGGTGAAAAATCACGGCGGCGATATCAAGGTCCAAAGCGAACCGGGAAAGGGCTGCTGCTTCGAATTGACCTTTCCGCTTTGCCGATAAGGAAGGCGTGGGGGCAGGTCGCAATCCCGCAAAAGGAGGGTGGCGATGAGGGAAACCATGCGCATCATGGTCGTCGATGACGAGATGATCATCCGCGAGTCTTTTCTCAACTGGTTTGCCAAGGGCGGATATTTTGTCGATGCCGCGGCATCCGGTAATGAAGCGCTGATCAAGCTGGAGAAGACACCTTTTGATCTGTTGTTCGTCGACATCAAAATGCCGGGCATGGATGGCATGGAACTGCTCGGACGGGTGAAGACCGAATTTCCGGACACCGAGGTGGTCATCATCACCGCCTACGGATCCATCGATACGGCTGTCAACGCTATGAAGCACGGGGCGGTCGATTATCTGCTCAAACCCTTCAAACCGGACCAGCTTTCACTGGTGTTGGAGAAGATCACCCAGCTCAAAAAGCGGACACTGCATTATCGCTATCTGAAAAGCCACTTGAAACAGATCACCCGGTTCGACAATATTATCGGTGAGTCCCCGCCCATGAAAAATATCTTCCAGCTGATCATGGAGGTGGCCAAAACCGATGCATCGGTTCTGCTCACCGGAGAAACCGGCACCGGCAAGGAGTTGGTCGCCCGCGCCATCCACGCCAAAAGCACCCGCGCCCAACATCCGTTCATCGCCCTGAATTGCGGTGCGATCCCGGATTCATTGCTCGAGGCCGAACTGTTCGGACATCAGAAGGGGGCATACACGGGCGCTACCCAGCGAAGAAAAGGCTATTTTGAAATCGTGGCCGGCGGCACGCTCTTTCTGGATGAGATCGGAGAGATCAGTCAGAAGATGCAGGTGGATCTGCTGCGTGTTCTTGAAGAGAAGAAGATCAAGCAGCTCGGCAGCGCCGGCATGGTCGACGTGGATTTTCGTTTGATCTGCGCCACCCGACAGGATTTAAAGGCTAAAATCGAAAAGAATGAATTCAGGGAGGATCTTTTTTACCGGATCAACGTGATCACCATCGACCTGCCTCCCTTGCGCCAGCGCAGGAGTGATATTCCCTTGCTGGTCGATCATTTTATCCAGAAGTACAATGCGGAAACGGTGAAGAACGTGGACCATGTCACGCCCGAAGCATTGCGACTGCTCATGGCCTATGACTGGCCCGGAAACGTACGCGAACTGAGGAATGCGCTCGAACGGGCGGTGGTCCTCTCCAAATCGCGGCTGCTGCATGTCGAGGATTTCAGCTTTCTTCACCTTTCCGCGGAGACCTCGAGCGACGCCCGTTCCCTCGTGGAGATCGAAAAGCAGCATATCCGCCATATCCTGGATCAGTGCAACGGCAACATCAGCCAGGCCGCCCGCGTGCTGGATATCAACCGGGCGACCCTGCATAAAAAAATCAAACGCTACCGGCTTTCACCATCTTCGCAAACGGATTGATCCATGCCAAAGCAATCCTTTGAGCCTAAGAAATCCTTTGACATCGGTATCATCCCCATCGGCGACATCCCCCAGTTGATTCTGGATGTCATCGCCGCCCATATTGTGGAATATATGAACCTGGAGGTGCGCTTCATGCCGGACATGGCGGTGCCGATTCAAGCATGGCAACAGAGCCGGCAGCAGTATGACGCCGGCCGGGTCCTCCGATGCATCGATGGCAGGACCCGGGGGGATGTCGAAAAGCTGCTCGGCGTGCTGGCCGTCGATCTGTTTATCCCCATCTTCACCCACGTGTTCGGAAGCGCCAGGCAAGGGGCGGACTGCGGCATCGTCTCCATCTACCGATTGGCGGATCATCCCCAGGAACGCACCGCCCCCACACCACGTCTGCTGGAAAGGTCGGCCAAGGTGGCCATGCACGAGATCGGGCATCTGTACGACCTGGTTCATTGCGAGGACAACCATTGTCTCATGCATTTTTCGGGCAATGTCGAAGAACTGGATCAACTGCCGGTCTTTTTCTGCCGCTATTGTCTCTCGTTCCTGAAACAGCATCCAAAATAGATGGCGTCGCGCTTGCTGCTTATTGCGTCTCCTCATGGTCAACCTTGCGCGTTCCCAGGAAGGTTTCGGCCAGATTGGCCCACCCAAGTTCCGGATAGGCGGATGCCACGTCGTCGATCGGCTGACCGCCGGTGGCGGCCAACGGCTCGTACTCTTCTCCGAGCATGCCGAGCAGCTTCTGGCTTTCCGATGCCATCCAACGCTTGGTTTCGTTGCCGTAGTAAAGCCCCCGGAGGTTTCTTTTGGGCATCTGCGGGGAGAGGACCGCCAACCAGCCTTCATGGTAAGGATCCTCGTGCGAAATTTCAGGATGCGCCATGACCTTGTGGTTGACGGCCAGGACATTTCCTGAAATGGGCGACAAGACCGCGGCCTTTTGATGTGAACGTCCGAAAGACCAACCGATTTCGTTCTGGCTCAGAATCGTTCCCAGCGGCGGAAGATCGACATGCTCGGCCGGCCCGAATAACCGGACCAGAAAGTCGTCGAACCCGATCCGCACACGGCCCCCGTGTTCGAACCGCGCCCAGGTATGGCCGAAGTGATAATAGTAGTCGTCCGCCACCCGGTACCCGCCGGCCGACGAACAATGGGGGGCGGTCACGGCTTGATCCAGATCGATGTCATCGAGCCACTGGTCGAACTCACAATGATAGCATTCGTAGTTCATCGTGCAGATTTTGGGATAAGAAATTCTGCCGGTCATCACATGGCGGCACAGCTTCGCTGCGGTTTGATAGTGCTTGTTCAGGGTTTGAGACCATCCTTTGCCTGGGCCTTTCTCATCTGTTGCCGCATGCCCCATGGCTTTTTGCATGGCCTTGTCGAAGGGGCAGGAGTTACAATCGTAAGCATTGTCGCAGAGCCGGAAGTTGACCACTCCGGTTTTCATCCAGATGCATTCATTTTCAACGACCTGAAACCCCCTGACCGTTTTGTTTGCTTCCCTGGCTTGGCGTTTCATATCGTGTTTTCCTTATTTTTGGGTGATGATTCGCTGTCAGGCGTACCCGTTTGTCATCGAGTAGCGCAATAAGAATGCCATAATGGCGGTCCGACGGATTCCATTGAGTGTGAAGGTGCCTTCCGATAAGGTATGGTGGTTTTCAGAGAAGCTCGTGATTGCTTGGAACCTGCTTGATTTTAAGGCCTATCGGTTCATCTCGGCGTGACCTGTGGTGCCGGCCGATACCCGTTGGAGTGTTTCGCGCTCGGCCTCAAGGGGTTGATGCGTAAGGAGGTGTTTGGGAGGGATGACGTGGTGAAATCGGCCACACTTTGGGCCCAAACAAGCTCCTAAAAATACAAATAAGTAGTAATTATGAGGAGTTATAAATATGTTGCATTTGGCGACAGGGACTGTCGCGTTTGGCGACACCCGCCCATGGCGGCTACGGAAAATCTTGACCGACGCGGGGCAGGGTCGATATATCCATTGGCGTGCGCAGATGCGCCGGCGTTCCGATTTCATCCATCGATAGTATGAGGTAGGCGATTGGGCTTAGAAAAGTATTTGCATCTCGATTACTGGAAAGCGCTGGCCATGGCTCTTCAGCAGTGGTTTGTGCGCGACGTGCTGGTTGTCGAAACCCTGCTGGAAGTGGTCGCCATCTTTATCTGCATCGTTCTGGGCGGCCTGGTCGCCCGGTTGTTCAAGCCCCGGTTGTCCCGGTTGATAGAGGGACGCAGTTGGCAGGCGCTGACCATCGGACGCTTTCTCGGTGCGTTGCACCAGGTGCTGGCGTCTGCCGTGGCCCTCGTGCTGCTGGGGTTTGCCATGGCTGTATTCCAGCGGCTCGAAGCGAGCCGACAGATCCTCAACATGGCGGTGAGCCTGCTTTCGGCCTGGGTGATCATCCGCCTGGTCACGTCGGTGTTGAGAGATCCGGGATGGCGGCGCTATATCGCCCTGTTGGCTTGGACCTTGGCCGCCCTTCATATCCTCTCTCTGTTGCAGCCCATGTTGGGGCTGCTCGACAGTCTGGGCGTCACCCTGGGCGGTGTGCGCATCTCGGTGCTGTTGATCATCAAGGCCGTCATTTTTCTCACCATCCTCTTGCGACTGTCGTTGGGTGCTTCACTTGTGTTGGAAAAGCGCATCAACAATATGGAGGGGCTGACGCCTTCGATCCAGGTGCTGTTGTCCAAGGCACTGAAAATCACTCTGCTGGCCACAACGGTCATCGTCACTCTCAGCAGCCTGGGGATCAACTTGTCGGCCTTTGCCTTCTTCGGCGGCGCCATCGGCGTGGGCGTCGGCTTCGGGTTGCAGAAGGTCGTGTCCAATCTGGTCAGCGGCGTCATCCTGCTGCTGGACCGTTCGATCAAGCCCGGCGACGTGATCGAGATCGGCGCCACCTACGGCCGTATCGAGTCCCTGGGCGCGCGTTACGTGTCGGTGGCGACCCGTGACAACACCGAATACCTCATTCCCAACGAAGATCTGATCACGACCCAGGTGATCAACTGGTCTTTTTCCGACAAACTGGTTCGCCTGAAAGTGGTCGTTGGGGTCAGCTACGATTCCGACATTCACCAGGTGATGCGCCTCATGGTGGCCGCTGCGGCCGGGATTCCCAGGGTATTGACCGATCCTAAGCCGGTGTGCCAGTTGAAGAATTTCGGCGATAGCAGCATTGACATGGAGCTGCGTCTTTGGATCAACGACCCGGAAAATGGCGTTTCAAACGTCTGCAGTGCAGTGCGCATCGCTATCTGGGACACGTTCAAGGCAAACGGCATCGAGATTCCTTTCCCCCAGCGCGATCTTCATATCAAGTCGGGATTTCGGGAATCGCCGGAAGCCTGATGGAACCCGAAAGAATTGAAGCATCGAAATCAAACGGGAGGCAGCTATGTGCCTCCCGTTCATTTGTATCGGCGAGATTACACGGGCAGGAAAGTGACGCCCAGGCCGAAGATGACGAACGACCAGAGCATGGCCACGAAGGTGTACCCCATGATGTCGCGGGCCTGGAGCGTGCACCCGGCCGCCACCACCGGGAAGAAGGTCAGGGTCCAGAACGGTTGGATCATGTTGGTCCAGCTGTCTCCGTAGCCGACGGCCATGGACGCCTTGGCGATAAAGGCCTGGGTGGCATCGACGGTCATACCGGCATTGGCGGCCACGACCTTGGCCGCTTCGACGATGGGCTGACCCACCACCGCCCACTCACCGCCGCCCGACGGCACGAAAATATTGATAAAGCCGCCGGTGATAAAGGCCACGAAGGGGAAGGTGGCCGCCGAGGTGGCCGCCGCCAGGGAGGTGGCCACTGCTTGACCGAGACCGGTGTGCATCATGATCCCCATGATGCCGGCATAAAAGGGAAACTGCAAAATGATGCCCGACACGTTGGAGCAGGCCCGTTTCATGGCCACCACGTATCGGATGGGCGTTTTATGCGCCATCATTCCCACGATGATGAACAGGAAGTTCATGATATTCAGGTTGATGTCGAATCCCTTGGCAGCGAAGTGGTCAACGATGATGTAAAGCCCCATCAGCACCACCAGCACATTGATGATCCAGGAGGCGTTGAGCATGTCGCTGAGGCATTTGTCCGGCAAGGAGAGACCTGCGGCCTCCTCTTCGACGGTCATCTGTTTAACAGGGGCGTCGCCGGAGCGCATATCGTCGAAGGTCTGCACCTTGTCGTCGGACGGGCGCATCATGACGAAAAGGATGGGCAGCGTAACGAGCAGCGCCAGACTGATGACAATGTTCATCGGGCTGATCAGGCTCAGCGAAGTGGGAATGATCTCGGAAAGCACGCCGGCCTTGATCAGGAAGTTCTCCGGCGTATTGATGGTCAGCGGTATTGACCCGGAAAGTCCGCCGTGCCAGGGCAGAAAGGAGGCATATACCGCGGCGGCGGTCAACCTGTAGTCGACGCCTTTGACCCGCATGCTCAATTCACGGGCCAGTACGGCGGTCAATACGATCCATCCCCAGGAGATGAGGGAGAAGATCTGACCGACGAAAATGACGGTGGCATACACCGCGATCGGCTTGTTGATGCGCGCGGCCAGCCAGTCGATGAAACGGGTGGCGATGGGGCTGATGGCAATGGCGTAGCCGGTGACCAGGATCAGCACCATCTGCATGGCAAACGCCAGCAGGCTCCAGAACCCCTTGTACCAGGCCTGGGCGATCTTGACAGGCCCCACATCCATGGCGAACAATGCCCAGACTGCCGCGATGAGGGTCAGGATCAAGGCAAAGATGAAGGAGTCCGGCAACCATCGTCTGAACCGCTCAGCAAAAAAACTTCCAATCTGTCCTAGCATGTCTCCTCCTTTGGCTGGTGCGGATCCAACAGCGCTCTTTGAACGTCAAGATAGATCTCCGTGGATAGGCACCCTGTTAAAGTTATGCTGCGATCCCGCATATGGTTTCCCCGCTGGTACGCTCTTTCCCGGCGCCATGTGAAAAAGGATGATCCACACGGTTGGATCGCCGGCGCAGTGACTGTGGCCTGCAGGGCAAGGCGGCACTATTGGTTCAACTCGTCCAGGTCCTGGTATTCTTTCAGACAATTGGGATTGGCCAACGCATCTTTGTTGGTCACCGGCTCGCCATGGATGACGTTGCGTACGGCCAGTTCCACTTTTTTCATGTTGATGGTGTAGGGGATTTCCTGCACCTGGATCACCTTGGCCGGCACATGGCGCGGGCTGCAGGCCTCGCGGATGGTCTGCTTGATCTTCTTGGTCAGGTTGTCGTCCAGGGTTGCGCCCTTGGCCAGGGTGACGAAAAGCACCACCCGAACGTCGTCCTGCCATTTCTGCCCGATCACGACGCTGTCGGCGACTTCCGGCACGTTTTCCAGGGCGGTGTAGATATCGGCCGTGCCGATGCGCACGCCGCCGGGGTTGAGCGTGGCGTCACTGCGGCCGTAGATCGTGATGCCGCGGGTGCGGCTGTTGACGCTGATAAAGTCGCCATGGGTCCAGACGCCCGGAAACTTGGTGAAATAGGCATTGCGGTAGCGTTCGCCGTCCGGGTCGTTCCAGAAGTAAACCGGCATGCTGGGAAAGGCCTTGGCGCACACCAGTTCGCCGGTTTCATCATAGACCGGCTGCCCGGCATCGTTGTAGGCATGAACGTCGAGTCCCAGGGCTGGGCCCTGCAGTTCGCCGGCATGGACCGGCAGCATGGGATTGCCTAATGCAAAACAGCCGTTCAGGTCGGTGCCGCCGCTGATCGAGGCCAACTGCATGTCGGCCTTGATGGCCCGGTAGGCATATTCAAACCCCGAGACGGACAGGGGCGAGCCGGTGGAGCAGATCATGCGCAGCTTCTCCAGGTTGTAATGTTTGCCGGGTTCGAAGCCGGCTTCGTCCAGGGCGGTGATGTAACGGGCGCTGGTGCCGAAGATGGTGATGCCCACCTGCTCGGCCAGTTTCCAGAGCACTTCCGGCCCGGGATGAAAGGGGGACCCGTCGTAAAGGACCAGCGTGGCGCCGCCGGCCAGGCCGCAGGTCAGCCAGTTCCACATCATCCATCCACAAGTGGTGAAGTAGAACAGCACGTCGTCGCGCCGCAGGTCGCAGTGGAGCAGGTGCTCCTTGAGCTGGTTGAGCAGGATGCCACCGTGGCTCTGGACCATGCACTTGGGCTTGCCGGTCGTCCCGGAGCTGTACATGATGTAGAGAGGATGTTCGGCCGGCACCTGGGCGAAGTCGATCGGTTGCGGGGCGTAGGAGGCCAGAAATGCTTCCCATGAAACCGCGTTGGGCACGGCCGACAGATCCGGTGCGCTGCGCGTGTAGCCGACCACCACCACCTTTTCCACCTTGGGCAGTTGCTTGAGGATGCCGCCCACCCGCTCCAGGCTGTCGAAGGCCTTGCCGTTGTAGAAGTAGCCGTCGGCGGTGACGAGCACCTTGGGCTCGATTTGACCGAAACGGTCCAGCACGCCTTTGATGCCGAAATCCGGGGAAGAGGAGGACCAGATAGCCCCCAGGCTCGCCGCGGCCAGCATGGCGATGATGGTCTGGGGCATGTTGGGCATGAATCCGGCCACCCGATCGCCCCGGGTGACGCCCGCCGCGGCCAGGGCCTGGGCCATGCGGCTCACCTCCTCATAGAGGCCCTTGTAGGTGAGCGTTTTCAAGGGCTGCCCTTCACCCTGGAAGATCAGGGCGGTACGATCGTCGCGGTAGCGCAACAGGTTTTCGGCGAAGTTGAGCTCTGCGCCGATAAACCATTTGGCACCGGGCATGCGGAGCGGATCGTCGACCACCGTGTGATAAGGCTTGCTGGCGATGATGCCGGCGAATTTCCAGAAGAGTTCCCAGAACTGGGGAATATGATCCACCGACCATTGCCAGAGCTGGTGGTAATCTGAAAGGGACAGGTTGTAACGCTGGTTGGCCTCGTTCATGAAACGCACCATGTTCGAATTGCTGATTAAAGCTTCAGAGGGTCGCCATAGGGGTTTTGGATTTTGCATGCTGCCTCCCTTTCAAATAATAGTAGTCCCCGTATCTGGGGAAATCAGAATCCGACCTGCTGCAGACCTTTGAGCCCTAAAATTTTGCGTGCCTCGGCCGGGGTGGCGGTTTCCACGCCCAGTTCACCGGCGATCCGCTTGAGTTTGGCCACCTGCTCTCCGCTGCTTTTGGCCAGAACCCCCCTGGACAGGTAGAGATTGTCTTCCAGACCCACCCGGGCGTGGCCGCCCATGAGCAGGGCGTGGGTAGTCATGGCGAATTGGGCTCGGCCGGCCGCGCAGACCGACCATTGGAAATCCCCGATCTGCTGGCGGGCGGTCTGCACCAGGAACACCAGATTCTCTACCGTGGCCGGTATGCCGCCGAGGATGCCGAGCACGAACTGCAGGTAGACCGGTTTCTGAACGTGGCCCGCCTCGATCAGATAGGCCAGGTTGTTGATCATGCCCACGTCGTAAATCTCGAATTCCGGTTTGGTGCCGTTGCGTCCCATCAGTTCGGCGAACTGGCGGATGGTGAGAAATGTATTGGGGAAGATGAAGTCTTCGGTGCCGCCCAGGTATTGCTTTTCCCAGTCATACTTCCATTGTCCCTCGAACTTGGGGACCACATGGAACAGGGCGAAGTTTATGGAACCGGCATTGAGGCTGGCCAGTTCCGGTTTCAGGGTGGAAACGACCTTGCCCCGATTTTCCACCGAATCACCGAGGCTGCCGCCGGTGGTGAGACACAGGACGATATCGCAGCGGCGTTTGACCTCCGCGGCCACCTCCCGGAAGATTTCCTGATCCGCTACGGGTTGACCGTTTTCCGGCTTGCGCACGTGCAGGTGGGCCACCGCGCCGCCGGCCTCATAAACGCTCATGATGTCTTCGACGAGTTGCGCCGGGGTGAGCGGGAGATAGGGGGACATGCACGGGGTATGGATCGCGCCGGAGACGGCTGCGGTAATGATGGCTTTTTGGGGCGTTGGGTTTTTCATCGGTTTTACTTCTCCTTTGCCTATGGTCATTGCTTCAAGGTTGTCGTTAAATTTGAGGTTATGATTCTGGTTAGGGTATCGTCATGGCGTGTAGATCACCATCACGCATTTGACCTCCTGATCTCCATCGGCTACCCCGCGATGGGGGATGCCGGAATCGAAATAGACGCAATCTCCGGGATTGAGGATGTAAACTTCTTCTCCATGGAAAAAACGCATGCGCCCCTCGAATACCAGCATCATCTCTTCGCCTTCATGTTGAAAAAAGTTGTTGCTTTTGGATCCCCCAGGGAGGGTCAAAATGGAGGGCATCATTTTCTTGTTCGGATACTTATGGGCCAATGTCTCGTACGAATATCCGAAATCGTCCCCGCTGCGGGCCATCAGGTGCCGCTCTTCCTTGGTAACGACCGCACATCGGGTGGTGGTCACATCTTCTCCGAAGATTTGGGGAAGGGTGACGCCAAGTGCCTTCGCAATGACGATCAAGGTTGAAACGGGAGGTGATTTTTTCGAGTTTTCGACTTTGGATAGATAACCTTTGGTGTAACCGGTGCGGTTCGCCAGGGCCTCCAGGGTGAGATTCCGTGCGACGCGTAGGGATTTGATGTTCTTTCCGATGTCGGCTTCCTCAACCATACAGGCCTTTTTTCTATCAGGAGCGCAGGCGTCGTCCGACCTTAGACTGGGGGGATCCAGCAGCACAGGTTTCCTGATATGAAAAAATCACGTGCTCTAATCGAAAAAACAAAAAAACTATCTGTATTTAAATAAAAAAGGAATTGGTGGAAAGTTTCCGTACTGAAAACCTAAGGCCCTCAACCCATTTCTGTCAAGGGATTTTTCATGGGTGTTGACGACATTTTGTTTCGTTCGATTTACGCGTTTTTCGTGAGGCATAGGCCAGGCAATACTTGACCCCGAAAGGCGTCTATGAAAGAAGGTTGCCTGACCAAAACAAAAGATCATCGATCGCATCGATAGCGAACAATGGATTCAGACCTACCTGAAATGTTGAACTACCAACTGACCCGCATCAAGACCGAGGCGGCGACTGGGTATTTCGATTGTGTTCCTGCCGAACCTTATGGTTTCGAAGAGGCGCTGGACGAGGCTCGCCGCCGCCCCAACGACGAGTTCATGCGCAAACACGTGTTGCGTCTGGTCGCCGCCTGGACGCCGCAGGATTTAAAACGCGCTGTTCTTCAAGTTTCCGATGACGACCTGTTTTTAAAAGCGCTCTTTTTCGAGGCGTGCCTGCTCCTTGAGCCATTTGCCGCCTTGCGCGGGCTGTTTCCTGAAACAGAGCGCGGCCGCCTGGCCAAGGCTTCACCCCTGGTATTCATAAAAGCGAACCGGCAGATCGATCATCGGTTGCACAGGCGCTGGATCGATCGTCTGCGGCCCAACTTTCTTGAACACGAGGCGCTGCCCGTACCCGATGCGATCGGTCTGCCATCACCGGTGGATGCGCAAAGCGTGGCCCGCGCCATGGCCGTAGAGGAACCGTTGGAGCGACTGGCCTTATCCATTCATGGCCAGATCGGGAAAGGCCATATCGGGCAAGACATCGGAGCGTCGCTCGATCCCGGGGCAATAACCGCCCTGGCCTTGGAACGTTTGACCGCAGCGGGCATTCAAGTGGGCGGGGAGATGCGCCACGAGGCCTCCCTGAGTCCCATCGCCCTGCTGCGCAACTGGCAATTGATGGTGACCGTCGATTGCGGCCGGCATCGTTACAGTCTCGAAGGCGAGCAAATCGCTTTTGGCCGGGGGTTGGACCTGGAGGCGGCTCGGGTGGCCTGCGTGATGGAGGTCGTCGAGCGGGTCAGCGCCTATGCCGATATCGCCGGTGATGAAGTGGTGGGACGTGAGACAGGCTGCACCCTGGTGCATGCCCGGCTTTCCGAATTGACCCGGAGGGGCAGGGCCGCCCTGGATCCGAACCGATTGGGACTGGAAGCCCCGTACCGGGACGAGCCATTGTACTGGGGCGAGGGTCAGGCGGCCGGCAAGGACGGGCGCTATCCCATACTGGTGCCGGCTCAGTGCGTGTTTTTGTTTTGCAATCTGGATGAGATCAAACTCTTTTCCGGGCTGGGTTCCAACGGCCTGGGCGCCGGATCCAGCCATTCCCAAGCCAAGTGCCAGGCGTTGCTCGAGCTTATTGAGCGCGACAGCGCGGCCACCATCCCTCATGTGCCGGCACTATGCTTCGATGTGGAGAGCGGCGAGGATCGCATCGTCAATCTGCTCCGCAGCTATGCCGAGCGAGGCATTCAGGTGGGCTTTTTCGATTTGACCGGTCCGCTGGGGGTGCCGTGTTGCAAGTGTTTCGTGGTGGACGCCGAGGGACGGGTGGCCGCCGGCACCGCCGCCGCGCTGGATGCCCGGAAAGCCTTGGTTTCGGCCCTCACGGAAACACCCTATCCCTTTCCCAGTGGGCCGCCCTCCCGGCCCCTGCCGCCGGCCGCGGTGCGGGTGCCCCTGGAGGCGCTTCCCAATTACGACCGGGGTGATGCGGTGCAGAACCTCGCGCTGTTGGAACGGCTTCTACAGGTGAACGGCTTCGAGCCGATATACGTCGATTTGACCCGATCCGACCTCGGATTGCCGGTGGTGCGGGCTATTATCCCAGGCATGGAGATGATGGGGGATTTCGACCGCTTCTCGCGGGTGCATCCCCGTCTTTACGGACACTACCTTCGATATGCACAACCCCACCTGGCGGGGCGGGGGAAGTAAACTGGTCAAATCCCCTCGGCGCGCTGGGCGCGTTTCAACTCCTTTTTCAATATCTTGCCCGTCGGATTTCTCGGGATCTGGTCGATGAACTCCACGATTTCAGGTATCTTGTAGCGCGCCAGTTTATCGGCCAGGTACGATTGGACTGCTTCAGCCGAAAGCGTATTCGGTTCGGACAGTTCGATCACTGCCTTGACTCTTTCACCGAGCGCCGCATCGGGATAGCCGATCACCGCGGCCGCCACGATCTGGGGATGGCTTTCGAGCACCATCTCGATCTCTTTGGGGTAGATATTTTCACCACCGCGGTTGATCATGTCTTTCTTGCGATCGACCACATAGAAAAATCCATCCGCATCCTGGGTGCCGATGTCGCCGGTGCGCAGCCAGCCGTGTTGCAGCGTCTCGGCCGTTGCCTTTTGGTCGTGAAGGTAGGCGAGCATGGTGTTCGGGCCCTTGACGCAGATTTCCCCGCGTGTGTCGACCGGCAGTTCATTGAGATCATCGTCGAGGATGCGCACCTCCTGCTCGGGCAGGGCGATCCCGATGGAACCGATCTTGCGCCGGCCGAGCGGCGGATTGACCGTGGAGATGCCGGTCCCTTCGGTCAAGCCGTATCCTTCGACGATCTCCACGTTGAAACGCTCCTTGAAGCCCTTTATCAAATCGACGGAAAGGGGCGCCGCACCGCAGAAAGCCCATCGCAGGTTGAGTCTGGAACGATCGACCTGGGAAGGATCGATTGAGTAATAGACGTAGTTGTACATGGCCGGCACGCCCATCAGGATCGTGACGCCGTTGTCGAGGATGGCCGGCCAGAAATCCTTGGGTGAAAAGGCCGGGCGGATGCACAGGGTCTGCCCGCAGAAGGTCATGGGAAAGGTCCACACACAGATGGGGTTGGTGTGAAACATGGGCAGCAGGATCAGCATCGTGTCGTCGCCCTGCACCAGGCCGAGACGGGCCATGGCGCGACAGATGGAGAGCTGGTTGCCGTTGGAGATCATGATCCCCTTGGGCCGTCCCGTGGTGCCAGATGAATAGAGCATCAAGGCGGGATCGTCCAACCCCTGGGACGCAAAAGCCGCGTCATCCGGGTATTGAGCGAGAATGTCGGCCAGGGTGGTTTGCGACATCTCCTCGCGTCTTACGCCGTCGCCGACCACCTCCACCACCATCGGCTTGTGCGTCGCGGCGTGATAACCTTTGACAAATTCGTCCATGAAGGCTTCGCCGACAAACACCACCCGCGGTCGGGCATGGTCGAGGGCATAGGCGATTTCGGGGCCCTTGAGGGAAAAATTGAGGAGTCCGGCCACGGCCCCGATCTTTTGGGCGCCGAACATGACATCGTAGATCTGGGGGGAATTCATGATCATCAGGGAGACGATGTCGCCCTTGCGGACCCCTCGGTCGATCAAGAAATTGGCCACGCGATCCGCGTTCTGGTTGGTCTGCGCATACGTGCGGCATTCGTCGCCGAACAGCACGTGGCGACGGTCGGGGATCTCCTCGGCCCGCACGGCGATCATCTCGGCCAGGCTGGTAAAGGAGGTGCGCAGACCTTTTAAGAATGGCAGAGCGTCGAGATCCATAAAGTTGGCAGCGGAAACAGCGGTTTTTGAAGTCATAATAGTCTCCTTTTTGGCGAATTCTATTGGGAAGGTCTTTCTCTGTCAACCTCGAACCGAGCATTTGTTCAGTTTCCGAGCGGCCACGGAGACGATGGCAACCCTATTCTAAACTCCCCAGACAGCCCGGTTGGGCTTGCATCGGACCGAGATTGTAATATAGTTATTTTCAGTTACATACCTGCTCACCCCTTCTGCCCAGTTAGGAGCCGACTTGCGTCCAGCTTCAGAGACCCACGCTCCGTTGTTTTTCGGCATGCTCAGAGATCTGGGTTCTGTCAATAACCTCGCACACTACCTGATCATCGGCGGATCGAGCATCGCCATCCTTTTTGCCGTGCAGCACTACAGCTTTCTCTTGTTTCACGTCATGATTGAAATGTTCAGCGTCATAGTGGCGTCTGCCATTTTCCTTTTTGCCTGGAACACCCGAAATCATATTCAAAACGGCGCCATTATCGTGCTGGGAGCCGCCTATTTGGTGATCGGCGGCGTCGACCTGCTTCACACCCTCGCGTATAAGGGAATGGGGGTGTTTGAAATCGATGACGCGAACATCGCCACCCAGCTCTGGATTGCCGCCCGGTACATTCAAAGCTTTACCCTGGCAGCGGTGCCGCTGTTCATAAATCGTCCAGTAATTTTCCATCATGCGGTCTGCGTCTATCTGATCATTTTCGCTCTGGTGGTCGGCACCATATTCTTCTGGCCGATATTCCCACTGTGCTTCGTGGAGGGGGAAGGGCAGACTGACTTCAAGAAGATCAGCGAGTATGTGATCGCTTCAATTTTACTGGTGGCGCTGTTGAACCTCATGCGCCTCCGAAGGGGGATCAACAGCGTTGTTTTCCTCGCCCTGGGGGTTTCCATTGTGCTCACCATTGCCTCGGAACTGGCCTTCACCTTCTACGTCAGCGTTTACGGTCTGTCTAATTTTATCGGGCACTTGTTAAAGCTCGGATCCTTCTGGCTGATCTATAAGGCGATCATCGAAACGGGGTTGCAACAGCCCTATGCATTGTTGTTCAGGGAGCCGGCTCAAAGCGAGACACGCTACAGAGAGTTTGTGGCCCCACTACCCACGGGCATCTGTGAAATCGATCCCGAATTGCGCATCACCTACATCAACCCTGCCGGTTTGAGGCTCATCGGGTATGACGATGAGGATCTGCGCCTGGGCATTCGTCTGGATCGGATCGCGGACGATGCTGATCGGGAGAAGGCCAGGCAGTGGTTCGCACAATTGGTTAATGACGATGCGATAGGAAGTACCAGTTACCGACTCAAGCGAAAAGATGGGGCACTGGTGGATGTCATCGTCAATTGCACCCCGATCCATCGCCAGGACCGGATCGTGTCGATCCAGGCCAGTCTGACAGACGTGACCGAAATGAACCGATTGCAACATCAGTTGCAACAGGCCAAAAAGATGGAAGCTATCGCCGTCCTGGCCGGTGGTATGGCGCATAAGGTGAACAATATGCTGATGGGCGTCGTCGGACATCTTGAGCTGATGAAGATGAATGCAGCCGAACGGCGTCTGAACGCGGAGGACTTCACCAAAGTCTTCGCCAATTGCGACAGTATTGCAGAATTGATTCGAAAGGTGCTGGCGTATGCCAGGGGGGGGCGATACCAGGACCAATCGATCGAGATGGCAGAATTCGTGCAAAATGTTCTGGAGGAACGCCTGGAGCCATACGGCAGGGGTATTACGTTTTCCCATGACTTTCCTTCAGGACTGCCGCGAGTGTCGGCTGATCCCGCTCAACTGCAAATGGTGGTGTCGGCTGTGGTCAGCAACGCGGTGGAGGCCATCGATGAGAGCGGCCGCATCGACATCGCGCTTCGCGACGTGGAAATGGATGAAGAACAATGCGGTGAGATGCCTGGCATGAATCCGGGGCACTACGTTCGATTCACGGTGCGGGATACCGGCAGAGGTATGGATGCCGGGACCCTGCAACGGATTTTCGAGCCGTTTTTCTCGGACAAGTTCATCGGGCGTGGTCTGGGCATGCCTGCGGTCTACGGCATTGTGAAAAACCACGGCGGATGGATCGGCGTCGATTCCAAACCAGGTCAGGGTACAACAGTGGAAGTCTACCTGCCGGCGCTGTGATCTCCGTTTCGCAGGGAGCGTTTTAATAGGTCAGCACCGTTCCCCCGTCGAAGAGCAGGTCGCCGCCCACCAGATACTTGCCGTGGCTGGACATGCCGAAGATAAACAGGTTGGCCACCTCCACCGGCGCCATCATGGTCTTGATGCGCGATTTGCCCATCATCACGTCCCGGACGACCGCCTCCTGCGTGATGTCTGGCTCTTTGAGATCACTCGGTGTGGATGTTTCAATGCGTCACCTTGCTTCCTTTTGAACGGTTGATGAAGGAGCCCTTTCGCGCGGCGACCGCATAAAAAGCACAGCCGCCGCGACGATCAGCAGGGCGATGAGACAGAGGGCCGGCGTGAAGCTGCCTGTGGTGTCGAACAGGAGGCCGGCCAGCACCGGGGCCAGGGCCGCGGGCACATTGGCCGAAAAGAGCAGGCCGTAAACCTGGCCTAGTGCGGCGCTGCCCCAAATGTGGGCCACGCTGGAAGCATAGAGCACCAGGACACCGCCGTAATTGAACCCCGTAAGCCCGGCAAAGAGCAGCAATCCCCATGATGATACCAGCATCCAGGGCGCTAAAAAGAGCACCAGGGCCTGGCATAACAGGTTGGCGCATACCATGTTCCGTCCGCCCAATCGGTCGAAGAGCCATCCCCAGGAAATCCGACCGGCGGCATTGGCCAGAGCGAACAACCCCACGGCCGTTACGCCGGCTGTCGGGCTGACGCCGGTAAAAAGCTCTTTGAGATTGGCGTTGACCGCAAAACCGGCGGCCAGTCCGCTCCCCATGGCCAGATAAAGGATGCGAAAGCCGCGCTGGGAGATGATCCGGCGGGGGCTCAAGACAGGTGTTTTTCCCATGTGCGCGTCCGGCGGATATTGCATGCACAGGCCCGCACCGCCCACCAGGACCATGAAAGCGATCCCCAGGATTTGAAAGGTGGCAAAGGGCGTCGCCTCGTGCACGGCCATCAGCCAGGCCCCGATCTGGCTGACCAGGGCCGCGCCGCCGCCGAACCCGGCCACGGCGACGCCGGTGACCAGCCCCTTGCGATCGGGAAACCAGCGGATGCACGTGGCGATAGGCACGATGTAGGCAAATCCGACACCGATGCCGGCCATCAAACCGATCCCCAGCATGGTGAAGAGGAAATGGTCGCTACCCCAACCCGCCACGACCCATCCGCAGCCGAACAGCAGCCCGCCGCCCACGGCGCAGATTCGCGGCCCCAGGCGGGGGAGCAGTTGGCCGGAGAAAATCATGGTCAGGGGAAAGGCGAAGTAAAAGAGGGTAAAGGGCAACTGCACCGGCCCCTGCAGCAGGCCGGTGGAATCCTTCAGCGGCTGAACATAGACCGACCAGGAATAGGTCGCTCCGAGGCACATCTGCATGGCCACGGATGCGATCAGGATGAGGTAGCGCTTCAAAACGCGGACTCCATTTTAAACATATCAGGGATGGAAGAAGTTTTAAGTGTTAAGTTTTAAGTGTTAAGTGAAGGTATTCTATCGATTTTGATGTTTTTTGCACTGGGTCACTTATTTGCTCGAATACGGCCTGCACCCGTGCGAATTTAATACAATTTGCAAAGACCTGGCAGGCTCGTTCAAGATGACGAAAAAGGGTTTTTATGGGTTGCCGTTTTCACGGTGAGGATGTCTCGCAAACGAAATTTCGTTCTTTCCCTCACCCGTTGGAATCGGAGTCCAGTATTTTCCATACGTCCCGGATGCCGGCGTTTGCAGGTCTGACTCCGCCGAAAATACCTGCGATTTCATCAAAAATAGACAGAATTCCACCACTTCAAACTGAACACTTTAAACTTTACACTTTAGATTTTTAACCTCTCCGCCAACGCTTCCGCCAAGTGCGCCACCCGTATCTTCATCCCTCGCTGTTTCGCCCCGCCGCGCAATTGCATCGCGCAGCCCGGGCATTCGGTGACGAGCAGCCGTGCGCCGGTGGCCTCGATGTCGGAGAGCTTCGTTGTCAGAATTTCGGCCGAAATCTCCGGAAACTTGGCCGAGTAGGTGCCGCCGAAACCGCAGCAGGTCTCCTCTTCGGACGCAGGAGTGAAGCCGTAGCCGGCGGTGGCCATCAGGGCCTTAGGCGCGGTGTGCTCGTCCATTCCCCGGCAGAGATGACAGGGGGCGTGGTAGGTGGCCGTTTCCCCGCTGGCGGAAAATGCGGCATTGTCGATCGCCAGAATATGGTGGAGCAGCACGCTGAGCGGCTGCACCTTTGCGGCGAACGCCTCGGCTTTCCGGCCGACATCCGGTTCATCCCCCAACAGGCGAGGGTAAGCGTGGCGCAAGTGGGAAGCGCACGAGGCGCAGAGCGTGACGATATAATCGAAGCGATCCGGGTCGATGGCCGCTACGTTCTGGCGGGCCACGTCGCGGGCGGCCTTGTTTTCACCCATCATGGCCACGGGCAGACCGCAGCACGATTGCTCCATGGGGAAATCCACATCGACCCCGTGGGCGACCAGGAGACGCAGGCCGGCTTCGAGCTGTTCCGGGTAGACGAAGTCCTGCACGCAGCCGGAGAACAGCGCCACCCTGCACCGCGGTTGGGCTACGCGGGTCCGCAGGCTCGGCCAGCGGTCGCGGAAAGCCCGTTCGGCGATGGCCGGCAGGGCCCGGAAGTTGTGCTGTTTGGAAAAGATGTGGGGCAGGTGGCGCAGATAGGCCGTGCCCCCGGTCACCGGACGCTGGGCGAGTTGCGCCGAACGGAGCAGGGTGTGAAACAGGCGGCGGTTTTTCAGCACAGTGGCCAGCATGGTGCTTTGCAACGGGTGGCCCTCTTCGTCCTGGATGCGGGCGTGTACCTCCTTGATCAACTGCGGCAGGTCGATGCCCGCGGCGCACACCGCCTTGCAGGCGCCGCAATTGATGCAGTTCTGTACCAGGTTGCGCGCCTTTTCGCGGCCGTGGAAGAAATAGGTGACGATCAGTCCGATGGCGCCAATGTAAATATGACCATACTGATGACCGCCCACCATGCGATAGACCGGGCAGACATTGGCACACGCGCCACAGCGCACGCAGCGCAGCACCTGGGAGAAGATCGGGTCCCTGGCCAGGGCGCGGCGGCCGTTGTCAAGGAAGACGATATGCATCTGCTTGGCGGGTCCGGTTTCAGATGGATTGTATTCGGCCGGTCCGGTGATCCAGGTGACGTAGGAGGTAATGGCCTGTCCGGTGGCGTTGCGCGGCAACACCCGCAGGATTTTGAGCGCATCGACCATCCCGGGCAGCAGTTTATCCAGGCCGATCAAAGCCACGTGCACCCGCGGCAGAGTCGTGACCAGACGGGCATTGCCTTCGTTGGTGACCAGACCGATGGTCCCCGTGTCGGCGATGGCGAAGTTGGCGCCCGAGATGCCCATGTCGGCCTGGGCGAACTTCTGGCGCAGTTCCCGCCGGGCCACCTTGACCAGGCGTTGGATTTCCGAGTCCTGGTGTTGTCCGGTGACCTGGGTGAAGAGGTCGGCCACCTGGTGGCGCGACAGGTGAATGGCCGGCATCACCATGTGGGAGGGGCCTTCGTGCCGCAGCTGGATGATCCATTCCCCCAGATCGGTTTCGGTCACTGTTAACCCTTCGTGCTCCAGGTGATGGTTCAGGAGGGTCTCTTCCGCGGTCATGGATTTGGACTTGATGACCGTGCGCACCCCGTTGTCCCGGGCGATGTCGGCGATGATGCGGTTGGCCGCATCGGCCGTGTCGGCCAGGTGGACCTTCACCCCCATGGCCTCGGCGTTCTGCTTGAATTGGGTGTACAGATGATCCAACCGATGGAGGGCCTGGTCTTTTGCCGTGGCCACGTCGGCCACCAGGGCGTCGATGTCCATTTCGGCGAAGACTTTGGCGCGCGACTCCCGATACGCCACGGCGAATTTGTCCATGGCTTCCCTCAGGAAATCGTTGGCCAGGGCCCGACCCACCTCGTGGCGATAACCCTTGAGTGTTTTAGCTTCCTGCATCAGACCTCCTCCATCATGAGCACATGAAGCTCCAGGGGCCCATGGACACCGATGGCCAGCACACGCTCGATGTCGGCCGTGCGGCTGGCGCCGGTGATAAAGGCCAGATAGCCGGCGGGCTTCTGCATGAACTCGCGCAGCTCCGCTTCGGCGGTCAGGGCATCGCGCCGCAGCCTGGAGATCGGCAGCACAGCCACGTGGATCTCGCTGATCATGGTGGCCAGTCGCACCTCTTCACTGCCGGAATCGATGACCAGGGTGCCGGTTTCGGCGATGCCCAAATCGGCCATGGTGAAACCGATGTCGATACCGGCCAGGTGCCGGCGCAGGGGCCGGTCGGTGAGCAGGATGCCCTTTTGATCGCATCGCTGCTTGAGCGCGGTCCAGGCTTCGGCTGGCAGACCCGGCGCAGCGATCACCTTCTGCTGCTTCAATCCGCAGAGCGCCTCGGCATCAGCCGAGAGCGGCTCGCCGCAGCCGGCGGCCAGCAGCTGGCAGGCCTCCTTGCGTTCGCACAAGTCGAGTGCGTAATCGAAAGCCTCTGCCATCCCGGCCACCTTCGTGACTACGGCCGAAACCGCTTCCGCCCGTTTTTGAAAGGTCTCTTCCAGCACGGTCATTGTCACCATGAAACGATCTCCTTGGAATCAATTCCCGAAAAAGATGCCCGGCAGCCAGGTGATCAGTTCCGGAAAGAACGCCAGCAACAGGATGCTGGCCATCTGCAGCCCGACAAAGGGCAAAATGCCTTTGTAGACATGCATCATGGTATAATCCGCGGGCGCCACGCCTTTGAAGTAGAAAAGCGCGTAGCCGAACGGCGGCGTCAGGAACGAGGTTTGAAGGTTGACGCACATCAGGATCGCAAACCACAATGGATTGAAATCGAGCTCCATGGCAATGGGCATGAAAATGGGCACCGTGATGAACAGAATGGCGGCCCAGTCCACGAACATGCCCAGGATAAAGACGATGAACATCATGATGATCAGTACCAGCCAGCGGTTCATGCCGCTGCCGATGAACAGGTCGGCCACCACGTCGCCGCCGCCCATGCTGAGGAAGACGGTGGAGAAAAAGTTGCCGCCAATGAAGAGCATCATTACCATGGCGGTCGTCTTCAGCGTGGCCACGCTGGACTTGCGAATCACCGACCAGCTCAATGCCTTGTTGAACAAAGCCAGCAGGAAGGCGCCCAGCGCACCCATGCCGGCGGCCTCGGTGGCCGTTGCGATACCGGCCAGGATGGTGCCCATGACCATGAGGATCAGACCCAGCGGCGGCAGCATCGATTTTAATGTCATACCCCATTTCTGGGTGCTGGTCCACTTGCTGGCCTCTTCGCGGCTGATGGGCGGTCCCAGGCGTGGATTGAGGTTGCAGCGGATGGTGATATAAAGGAAATAGAGCCCGGAGAGCAGCAGGCCGGGGAAAATGGCGCCGGCGAACAGGTTGCCCACCGAGGTCTCCTTGAGGCCGGTCAGGCCGGCGAAAACCACCATCATGATGCTCGGCGGAATCAGGATGCCAAGGGTACCCGAAGCGCATATGATGCCGCTGGCCATCTCTTTTTGATATCCTTTGCTCATCAGGGCCGGCGTGGCCAGCAGGCCCATGGCCACCACCGAAGCGCCGATGATGCCGGTGGTCGCGGCAAAGACCGTGCAGACCGCGACAACGGCCAGTCCTAAGCCGCCCTTGATTTTCCCGAGCACCACGTACAGGGATTCGAACAGGGCCTCGGCGACCTTGGATTGATCGAGCAGTTGGGCCATGAAGATGAACAGTGGAATCGCCACGAGCGTATAGTTGTTCATCAAGCCCCAGACCACATTGGCAAAAAGATTGAAGAGGGCCGGCACGTTGAAGCCGTTGTCGATCAGTCCGAAAAGCGTCGCCACGCCCGCCAGCGTGAAGGCCAGCTGGTGGCCCAGGGTGATGGCCGCGATCAGCGTCGCGAACATGGCCAAGGTCATAAGTTCGATGCTCATACGCTTTATACCTCCGCTGCGGAAGCCGGCTTCTCGGCCGACGAAAGTGAGTTGATGGACTTGATCAATGTGGAGATGCCCTGCAGCAGTAAAAAAGTGAAGCAAAGCGCCATCAGGATCTTGATCGGATAAATCGGCGGTGCCCAGCTGGTGGAGTTGAGCTCCCGTTGAGCGGTGGACAGCAGTGCGAATTTCCAGGCCCAGATGGTCATGCAGGTGAAGACCGGGAGAAAGATCACCAGGTTGCTCAGGATGGAGAGGATTGCCTGCCCGCGCCGGCTGGCCCGCGAGCTGAAGATATCCACCTTCACATGTCCGTCCACCACATCGGTGTAGGCCAGGCCGAACATGTAATGGATGCCATACAGAAAGGTGGTGGCCTCGAAGCCCCAAACGGTTGGCGCGTTGAAAACATAACGCATGAATACTTCGTAGACCACGACCACCAGCAGTGGAATAATGAGCAGCGCCGTCCATTCACCCTGCTTGCGGTTGAATGTATCGATCGCTGCGCTGACTTTTTCCAGCATGTCACACCTCGCTTTGGATAAGCCTTGCGGCAAAAGGCCCCTTGCCCATGGAAAGGGGCCTTTTGTCCGTTCGGAAGGGGATTATTCCATGATTTTGCCGCTCATGTAGGTTTCGTAAGGCCAGGGGGCCGATCCGCCGCGCGCCTCGCGCCAATCGGTATAGCTTTTCAGGAACTCTTCCTGTGAATCCACGACCTTTTTGACATCCGGGAACTTTTTCTTCAGTTCTTCCATGTATTCATAGGTGGTCTTGCGGAATTGGAGCAGGGTATCCTTGTCCATGTGGACGATCTCGATCTTCTGCTTGAACCTTCGAATCGCTTCGGCATTGAGGCCGTTGATCCAGTTGTAACTCCACAACTGGGTCTCCTTGGCGGCGATGTCGACGATCCACTTCAGGTCTTCGGGCAGTTTGTCGTAGGCCGGCTTGTTGAAAAAGAGCGCGCATTGAATGCCGGGCTGATGGACACCGGGTTGGATGGCGTACTTGGTGATTTCATCGAAGCCCATGGGATAGTTGATGGCCGGCGAGGAGAATTCGGCCGCATCGATCACGCCGCGCTCCAGGGCCAGGTAGATTTCGCCGCCGGGCAGCGGGCTGACCGAGGCGCCCAGGTTGTTCAGGATATCCATGTACCAGCCCACGGTGCGCACGCGCATGCCCTTGAAGTCTTCCATCTTGGAGGCGCGTTTGTTGGAGAAAAGGCCCATCTCCTGGCCGAACTGGCCGCCGGGCAGGGCCACCATGTTGAATTTGCCGTAGAGCTCGTTCATCATTTCGGCGCCGCCCTTTTCATAGAGCCAGATGTTGTAACCTTCTGCGTCCAAGCCGAAAGGCACCGATGCAAAGGCCACGAAGGCCTCGTTTTTGCCCTTCCAGTAGCCTGGCCAGTCGTGGCCGACCTGGGCCGCTCCCTGGCTCACGGTGTCGAAACTCTGCATGGCCGGCACCATTTCTCCAGCGGCAAAAGGCTTGATGTCCAGACGGCCGGCGCTCGCCAGGCGGACGCTGTCGCAGAAATGCACGGCGATGTCATAGAACAGAAGCCCCTTGTCCCAGGGCATGACCATCTTCCAGCGGATCTTTTCGGTCGACGGTTTGAAGGACACGCGTTTGGCCGTGTCATGGCGTTTGTCCATGCCGAATTTCTCGCGTTTCTCGGCTGCCGAGACGGTCGTTGCCAGACATGCAGTCAGAAAAAACACCATCAAAAGTTGAAAAAATCTCCGCATAAGTTGCCTCCTTGGATTCCTGAGCGGTTAAAAAACGGCTATTTTAAGGTTCATAGATGAGTCGCCAGCGCGAGTTGCATCGATGGCTGTGATAAGCGGACACCCCCCTTCCAGTGAATGTGATGGAACACCTGCGGAACGAATGGATATTGTGTAAATGGTATGACCATTAGCTATTTCAGTCGCAGCGCATCTGTCAAGAATAAATTCTTGCGCAATTGAAAAGAGAGTGATAACAGTTTTTTATACAATTCAAAATCGGCAGTGAAGAAACCGGAATTTTCGAATAAAATTCAGAACAAAGGTCATACCAATAAATATTTCAGGGGGGCGCCATGGTAAATGCAGCCATCGTCAAACAGTTGAAAGAGCTGGTTGGCGTTCAGAATGTTTTTGACAACAAGGCCGATCGGGTCACGTATGCCTACGATGCGGCCGTCCTGGAACCCCAGCTGCCCGCAGTGGTGGTGCGTCCGGAGAATTCGGAGGTTCTCGGCCGGGTGGTCGCCTTCTGTAATCAGGAGCGACTTTCCGTGACCGTGCGCGGTGCAGGTACCAACCTGAGCGGTGGCACCATTCCCCAGCTAGGTGGGGTGGTTCTGCTCACTAACGGGCTCAATCGGATCCTGGAAATCAACAGCGAGGATATGTACGCCGTGGTCCAGCCGGGCGTGATCACGGCTCAGCTGGCCGCGGCTGTCGAGGCCAAGGGCTTGTTCTATCCGCCCGATCCCGGCAGCCAGGCCGTATCCACCCTGGGCGGCAATGTGGCTGAAAACGCCGGCGGTCTGCGCGGGCTCAAATACGGCGTGACTGCAGACTATGTTATGGGGCTGCGTTTTTACGATGTCGAAGGCAATCTCATCAAAACCGGATCGCGCACGGTCAAATGTGCCACCGGTTACAATCTCAAGGCCCTGATGATCGGATCGGAGGGCACGCTTGGGGTGCTCGACGAGATCATTCTGAAGCTGATTCCGCCGCCGCGCGCCCGCAAATCCATGTTGGCCGTCTTCGACCAGATGGAACGTGCTTCCCAGACCGTGGCCGCCATCATCGCCCACCACATCGTGCCGGCCACCCTGGAGTTCCTGGACAATTTCACCATCCGCGCCGTCGAGGATTTCAGCCATGCCGGTCTGCCGGTGGAGGCCGCTGCCATCCTGCTTGTCGAAGTGGACGGCCATCCCGGCCAGGTGGCCGAGGAGAGCGAGCAGGTCGAGGCGATTTTAAAGCAGATGGGGGCCAAGGACATCCAGGTGGCCCGGGACGACGCCCAGCGCGACCGCATCTGGGCGGCCCGGAGAAGCGCCCTGTCGGCCCTGGCCAAGCTCAAACCCACGGTGGTCCTGGAAGACGCCACCGTGCCGCGTTCCAAAATTCCGGCCATGGTGCATGCCCTTCAGGATATCGCCCGTCGGTTCGACCTGGCTATCGGCACCTTCGGCCATGCGGGCGATGGCAATTTGCACCCCACCATTCTCACCGACAAGCGCGACAAGGGGGAATGGCAGCGGGTCGAGGCGGCCATCGAGGCCATTTTCGACGAGGCCCTGGCGCTTGGCGGAACCCTTTCCGGCGAACACGGCACGGGCCTGGCCAAAGCCGGTTTCCTGAAAAAGGAGACCGGACAGGGGGCCATTTTGCTTTCCCGGCGCATCAAGTCTGCATTGGATCCCAACCATATTCTCAACCCGGGTAAAATCATAGGAGCTTGATATGGCCGACATGCACGCGCTGGTGCGCCTGATGCGCGAGGTGGAGGATCAACTGGCGAGTTGTATGCGCTGCGGCATGTGTCAATCGGTTTGCCCGCTGTATGCCACCACCGGCCGGGAGGCCGATGTGGCCCGCGGCAAACTGGCCCTGCTCGACGGCTTGCTGCGCGAGATGTTCGACCGGCCGGACAGCGTTCGCGAGCGTCTCGACCGGTGCCTCTTGTGCGGATCATGCCAGGCTGGTTGCCCGAGCGGTGTGCGGGTGATGGATATCTTCATCAAGGCGCGCGCCATCCTGGCCGGCTTCAGCGGCCTGTCGTTCTCCCAGAAAATGATCTTCAAGGGGATGCTCGCCCATCCGGCCCTGTTCGACCAGCTGACTTTCTGGAGCAGCCGCTTTCAAAAGCTGCTGACGCGGCCGGTCAACGAGATGCTGGGGACCTCCTGCGCCCGTGTCATGTCGCCGCTCATCGGCGATCGTCATTTCAAACCCCTGGCGGATCGTCCGTTTCACCACGAAGTCCCGTTCCTGGATACGCCGGCGGGCCGTTCCGGTCGCAAGGTGGCGTTTTTCGTGGGGTGTCTGCTCGATAAGATCTTTCCCAAGGTGGCCGGGGACGTGGTCACGGTTCTCGAAAAAGCCGGCGTGGGTCTGCTGATCCCGCAGGGTCAGGCGTGTTGCGGCATTCCGGCCTTGTCCGCCGGGGACACCCAAACCTTTCAGAGGCTGTTGCGCCACAACTTGGAGCGGTTTCCCGTCGACGACTTCGATTACCTGGTGACCGCCTGCGCGACCTGTACTTCCACCATCAAAAAGCTCTGGCCCCTGATGGCGGAAAAGGAAGATGCCGGTACACGTCGCCGGGTGGCCCGGATAGCAGAAAAGACTTTAGACATCAGTCAATTTCTGATAGATGAGCATCTCTTGACGGACGTGCCCTCCGTTGGCCGCGCGTCCAAACCGGCGGAGGTCACCTACCACGATCCCTGCCATTTGAAAAAATCGCTGGGCGTGTCGGTTCAGCCACGCGCCGTGCTCAATGCCATCGAGGGCATTCGGTTCGTGGAAATGGAAGGGGCTGACCAGTGTTGCGGCATGGGCGGCAGTTTCAACATAAAATACTACGATATTTCCCGGGACATTGGAGAGAGGAAGCGCAGGGCGATACAGGCGTCACAATGCAGCGTCGTGGCCACCAGTTGCCCGGCCTGCATGATGCAGATCAGCGACGTGCTTTCCCGGGGTGGCGATCCCGTTCGTGTCAGACATGTGATCGAACTCCTTGCCGAGTGTTGGAAAGATAATGACAATTACCCTTCAACCCATTAAACCCAAGAAGATTTCCGACCAGGTATTCGAGCAGATCCGCGAGTTGATTTTTCGCGGTCAGCTCAAAGCGGGCGAACAGCTTCTGCCCGAACGCGAGTTGTCCGAGGCCATGCAGGTCAGCCGGACCACCGTGCGCAACGCCATTAACAAATTGGTGGTGCTGGGGCTCCTCGAACACAAACAGGGACAGGGCACATTCGTCCGTTTTCCGGATACGCGCCTGGACAATCCCCTGGCCGCAGCCATGGAGGTCGAGGATGCGACCATCGCCGATCTGCTCGAGGTGCGCATGGGACTCGAGTGCAACGCAGCGGCCCTGGCCGCACAGCGGGCCAATGAAGAGGACCTGCGTTTCATGGATGCCAGCCTCGAAGAGATGCGCGTCGAGGTGGCTTCTGGTCGTCTGGGCACCGAGGCCGATACGGCCTTTCACATGGCCCTGGCCTATGCCACGAAGAATCCCGTGCACGTCTATATCATGAAGAATTTTTACGATTTTCTCTTCGTGGGCATCAAAAAGAACCTCAGCCATCTGTACGAAGATCCCGCCAACATCGATCAGATTCTAAGCCAACACAGTGAGATCATCGAAGCGATCCGTAAAAAGGATGCCCAGGACGCCCTGCAGGCCATGCACCGGCACATCCAGTTCGTGCAGGACTTTTTCCGCAAGCGGGGGTGAACTGTTTTAGACTGAGGATGGCGACTTCTACGGGGTGGAAGATGCCATGATCGATTCTTTTTTACATGCCGGAATTCGTTTCAAGCGCCTCGTGTGGGGATGGCCGCTGCTGCTGGTGTTGGTTTCCTGCGGTGCCAGGCAACCGGTGCCCGAGCCGGCACCCTACCTGGAGGTGGGCGAGGCAAGCTATTACGCGCGCAAGTTTCATGGCCGCCCGACGGCCAGCGGCGAACGCTACGATGAAAACGCCATGACCGCGGCCCATCCCCACCTGCCTTTCGGCACCCTGCTCAAGGTCAAGAGCCTCAAAAATCGCCGCACGGTTGTGGTGCGGGTCAACGATCGCGGGCCGTTCATCAACGGGCGCATCATCGACGTTTCCCGTGCGGCGGCTAGACGGCTGGGAATGTTGCAGGACGGCCTCATGCGGGTCGAGGTGACCCTTGCCGATTCTCCTGACGGCACGATCTGATGGATATCCAGATATCGGGCCAATCGGTCATTTGTTGCTGGGCCCTACCTGGCGAAGGCCCAGGGATCGAAGGTATCCTTGCCCTCGCGCCGCTCCAGATTCGGATCGATGACGGTATTGAAGGCCACGCGCTCGCTGTGCTCGTCGCATCCGTTGGGGCAGACCAGTCGGCCATCTTTTTTCTTGAACAAAATTTTCTTGCATTTCGGACATCGTTTCATCACGTCACCTAAAATGGGGTATGGCAAAACCGCAGTCTTCATCGAGAACCGACCCGCGGTTGCATCAGGTTGAGTCGTCAAATTCTGTACCTTTCGGTCAGCATGGCGAATACAGCAAATTCGGTGCCATATAAAATATTTAATAAATACAGTGTGTTTAAAACCTGCGACCTTTTTCATGTGGAGAAAACGTCAGGAAGTGCGCGGCTATTCCTTCTCAATTATGAACTTTTTTTCCTATTGGCATTGCTTCGTGTTGCCATGAGCCATTTTTGTTTTGCACTCCAGCCACTGCTATCCTATGCTGATGCTGTTTTTCAAAAATGTCTGAATTTACGGAGATGGCATGGAACCGCTGATCGTTTTTTCGATATTTTTCCTGATTGTCGTTCTCGCCTGGCTGGTCGGGACCTATAACCGTTTCGTGAAATTCAAAAACGGCATCGAAGAGAGCTGGAGCGGTATCGATGTGGCGCTGAAACGGCGCCATAATCTGATACCCAATCTGATCCGCGCGGTTGAAGGGTACAGCGAACACGAGGCCACCCTATTCCGGACCAAGGGCGACTATCTGACCGGATCGAGCGGGGTTTCGAATCGGGTCGAAGAGGAGAGCCGAATTTCCGAATCGCTTCGCGGTCTTTTGGGATTGGCCGAAGCCTATCCAGACCTGAAGGCCAGCGCCAACTTCGTCGCGCTCCAGGCGAGCTTGAACGAAATCGAGGAAGATATCCAGAAGGCCCGGAATCGATACAACCGATACGTGGGTAAATTCAACACACTGGTCGAGTCTTTCCCGGCCGTTTTTATTGCCAGAAGATTCGGATTTGAAAAGCGGAAATACTTCACGCTCGACCTGGCCACCCAACGGGAATTGCCGGAGGTCGATTTTTCATCATCCGGCAACGCCAAGGAGTAAAGGCGATGGAACGATTGACCGGAGAGAATGAATTGGCGGGCGTCGATCCAAACGACGCCGCGAAATCGCCCCGGAAACGTTTTGGCTGCCTGCAAGTCTTGGGACTGATGACGCTTGCCGCGCTGGTGGCAGCGGGATTGACCTTTTTCATCATTAAATTTTACTTCTTCCCTTCTGAATTCAAGCCCGTGACCTTGAACCCCGCCGAGGAAAAAATCCTGGCGGC
>DHGT01000091.1:0-12495 GCA_002402905.1 Desulfatitalea sp. UBA4791
CCGTCACTGGAGAAGCGCCGGACCGCCGTATGCGGCATCAAGGTGACCGTGGGCAGTTTCTCGATCCGCACCAGCATCAATTTTTTGGTGATCATCTCCATCATGGACCCGATGGGATCGGTTCGCTTGGTGGCCACCACCTCGAATCCGGCCTGGCCGAGCTTTTCGGCGATCTCGAGCCCGGTCCGGCCCGCTCCGATCACCAGGACCCTGGGGCCTTTGACACTTTTAAGACCAGCGAAATACGCCACCGATGTCATCCAGTATTGGCTATCCAGCCCATCGATTCCAGGGATGTTCTGAACGGCGCCGGTGGCCCAGACGAGCAGGTCCGGCCCGGTCTGCCGCACCAGGGACAGATCCACCGCCTTTCCAGTCATCACGTTTTTGGCCACGCGTTGGGTCTGCCGCTTCAGGCTGTCCAGTCCGGCCTGCATGGTCTGCTTGCCGGGTGCCTGCCAGGCCAGATTGAACTGACCACCCAATTGTTCCGCCTTCTCGGCCAGCGTCACGTCGTGCCCCCGGCGGGCCAGATAGAGTGCAGCGCTCATGCCGGCCGGGCCGCCGCCGGCCACCAGGACCTTCATGGGTTTGGAGGTTTTTTCCAGCGGCGGGTTGCCGACTTCCGGATTGAGATTGCAGCCGATGGGTTCACCGTTGCGGACACGATGCAGGCAGCCTTGCAGACAGTACCCGCAGGCGAAGGCTTGGGAGGCGTCATCGCGCGCCCATTTTTCAATTAACTGCGGATCGGCGATCAGGGGACGGCCCAGGGCGACGAGGTCGACCTGGCCGGACTCGCGAAGCGCCTTGACCCGGTCCATGCGCCCCATTCGGCCGGCGGCGATCAGGGGCAGCGCGGTGTGGGCGCGCACCCAGGCCAAGGCATCGTTCTGGGGCTTTTCCGGCAGACTCGAATGGTGAAAGTACCAGGGCGGACTGAAGCAGGATGTTCCCATGCCCACGTGGACGGCCGCAACGCCGGATGATTCGGCCAGTTTGAGCATCGGCAACAGATCGTCCGGTTGGATGCCGAATTCCGGCGACATTTCACTGCCGGAGATTCTGACGATCAACGGCATTTGGGGTGCCGCCCCACGCACCGCTTCCAAAACCCGCGTGGCGAACAACAGACGGTTGGCGCCGTACGCGTCGGTCCGCTTGTTGATTTTGGAGTTGAGAAACTGGGAGATGAGGTAGCCGTGCCCGGCTTGTATTTCGATCAGATCGAAGCCGGCCAAAGCGGCCCGTTGGGCCGCGGTCCCATACCCTTGTACGATGGCGTCGATCTGGGCGTCCTTCAGCACCTCGGCGGTCTGGCCGGTGGTGGGGCAGGTCAGTGCCGATGGCGCCAAAGGGGTGGTGCCGCTCGCCTTGGGGTTGGCCGCGCCGCCGGCATGATTCAGGTGCAGGCAGGCCAACCGTCCTTCCTGGTGAATTGCCGTTACGATCTTTTTCAATTCGTCCACGCTCTCTTCCAGATGAACGCAAAGCTGCTTGGGATGCTCTCTGCCGTTCACCGTGACCGCAACGGGTTCGAGAATGACGATGGCCGGTCCGTTGTGGGCGATTTGACGATAGAAAGTGACCTGTCGCTCCGTGACCTTGCCTTGGGGTGTCCCACAGGCGGTCTTGATGGGGGGAAACACGAAACGGTTGGCCAGGGTCAAATTTCCGAGGGACATGGGTTCAAACATGGTTTTCATGGCTTTCATCCATCCTGGGTTTGCGGTGGGGGAAACGGTTGCACATCTTGGGTGCAACCCGGCGTTTGCCTGATGATACCCGAAGGTTTACACATTTTATGCCAGGTGTATCCATCGGCCGGCCGGACCTGAGCCTTTCGTCTAACCGTCGTGTAACCCATTGGGATCGCAGCACGATCGTTGATTTGAACCTACCGGTTGACAGTTTCGGATACGTTACCTATGATGGCGGGTAACGTTTTGTAACGTTACCGTAACGGTTACCGTAACGGTTACTTGGAGCCGAGGCCGCCATGCCGGAAAAAATTCATGCCTTGTGGAACACCCGTTTCCTGACCCAGATCATCGATTCGATGGCCGACGGGGTCTTTACCCTGGATGCCGAGGGCCATATCACCTCCTGGAACCCGGCCATGGAGCGCATTTGCGGCTATTCGGCCGCCGAGGCGCTCGGCCAGACCTGCCGCATATTAGGCTGCAGCCGATGTTTCGGCCGCGACTGCCCGGTGGATCACCAGGCCTGCGGCCTGTTGCGCCAGGGCCGGGCCGAGGACAACGAGTGCCTGCTGCGCCACCGGGACGGGCATGACGTGCCGGTGATCAAAACGGCCCGGGCCGTGTACGGCGATGGCGGCAAGATCATCGGGGCTGTGGAAACGGTGACCGACTTGACCGAGCTGAAAAAGGCGCGCCAGATGGCCGATGCCGCCCTTCAGCGGCTCGAGGAGCGCTTCCGTTTCGATCGCATCGTCGGCAAAAGCAAAGGCATGCTGGATGTGTTTGACGCCATTCGGGCCGCGGCGGCGAGTCGGGCCACTGTCCTGATCCAAGGGGAGAGCGGCACGGGCAAGGAGTTGGTGGCCGCCGCGATCCATTACAACAGCGATGTGGCTGCCAGGCCCATGGTAACGGTCAATTGCAGCGCACTTTCGGAAACTCTTCTGGAGAGCGAACTTTTCGGCCACATGCGCGGGTCGTTCACCGGGGCGCATCGGGATCGGGTCGGTCGGTTCGAGGAAGCGGACGGCGGAACGATCTTCCTGGATGAAATCGGAGAACTGAGTCCCTTCATCCAGGTCAAGTTGCTCCGGGTGCTTCAGGAGCGGGAAATCGAGCGGGTGGGAGATTCACGGCGCCGTAAGATCGATATCCGTGTCGTCGCCGCTACGCACAACGATCTATATGCCTTGGTCCAAAAAGGGGCCTTTCGTGAGGATCTTTACTATCGGCTCAAGGTTTTCCCCATAGCGCTGCCGCCGCTACGCGAACGCCGCGAGGACATTCCCCTGCTCGTGAGCCATTTCATCGAAAGCCAGAACGAGGCGACCGGCAAACAGATTCGCGGCGCCAGCGAAGCGGCGATGCGCCACTTGCTGGATTACCCATGGCCAGGCAATGTGCGCGAACTGGAAAACGCCATCGAGCACGCCTTTGTCGTCTGCCGCCATGCGGAGATCGACACGCGTCATCTGCCGGTGGAAATCCGTACCGGCCACCGCCTCGCGCCGAAACCGGCACGACTGCGACGGCCCGGTCGGGATTTGACACCCGACCGGCTGACGGCGTTGCTGGACGAATGCGATTGGAACAAGGCCGAAGCCGCCCGGCGTCTGGGCATCAGTCGCACGGCGGTCTGGAAGTACATGAAGAAGTGGCGGATAAAGTTGTCACCGGAAGTGTAGACCGGCCGAATACCCGGACGGCGGGCCGCACCCGTACCGTTTGAATCCCGCACCACCTCAGTGGGGATACATCCCCAGTTGATACTCCTCGAACTCGGTCTCTCCATCGAGATATTCGTTGATTTGCTTGTTTACGGCCACTCTCTCCTCGCTGTTTTTCCAGACATTCCACTGCTTGAGCGTTTCCCAGGTCGAGGCGACCACCACCCGGTAGGGATCCTTGATATCCCACATGGTTTCAGACGACAGATAGCCATCCTGCCCCATGGCACCGTATCGGTGTTCTCGAATCATTTTCACAATTTCTTTGAAGTGTTTTTCCTTGAAACGTCTTTTGATCAGAATTCTGACGGCCATGGCACTCTCCTTTCTTTATGGGTTAAGAACGAAAACAGCCATACGCGGAAGATGACACCCCCGGCAATGGATCATGCGGCCGAATGCGAATAAACGAGAACCCGTTTGGAAAGGAAACGTCAAACCGGAGCGAGTGAATTGCAGAAACGATGATCACGGACAAAGAAGGTCAGATGAGGCTGTTGATATAGTCTCTAATCGGCCGGTGCCATCTGTCAACAGGAATTTTGCCACCGGGCGGGGAGTGCGGCATCGGCCCTGCACCCGGTGCCGGTGCCGTCACTCGCCAGGAAAGAACGAGTCCATCGCGGTTTTAAAATGCTCCCCCCGCCATGCGGCATCCGGACGGGTGTCCACGGAGGTCAGAATGTCTTTGTTCACAAATGGAAGGAAATCCGAAATACCCGGCAGAACGACCCGTACCACTGGGAACTGCAAGACCGGGTGGGTGAGGTCCAGGACGATGAAGTCGGTTTCAAGTGCCTGGCAAATCTTTTTGATGGCTTCGATTTCAGACAAGATATCCTTGCTTTGCGTGCCTCTGTAGGCAATGGCCTCGCCTTGTTCGAGGAAGGAAATATCCTTTTGAGAAATAGAGCACTTGAACAGCAGATAGAGATTTTCGATGCGGGAGCGATGCATGACGGGCCGGTCGAGATTGGGGGTGGGGATTTTCAGTGTACCGCGTCCCTGCATGACTTCGGTCAGGCAGCGGCTGAGCGCCTCATCCAGGTTGAACGACACGCCGGGAACGAGGATTTTATGTTCCAGTCGGCCGGGCCGCAGATTGTGATTGATGAAAAACACACCGATACTGGGAAATTGCCCCCCCATGGAAAGATCTTTCAGGATGATCTCGACATTTTCCTTTTCATAAAAGGCCATCATGGATTTCAAGCGGTCATTTCCCAGCGTCTCCTTGTCGATGCTGGGAACACGCTTCTCGGGTGCGATGATTTGAATCTGGGTGTAACGCTCAAACACCTCGCAGCTGGCCTGCACGATCGCTTCTTCCAGCGTGTTGCCGGCGGCCATGCCGTTGGATGCGTTGATGTACGCGATGAAATTGATGGGGACCTTGATGGTTTTATCCTGCAGCACCGAATAACCGTCCACCCAATGCCGGGCCATCTGGCTGTTTTTGATGTTCTCGATGGCCGTTGGATGCAAGTGGGGCTGGTTGCACAACAACCTTTCAATGGTGAGGTGCTCCTCCTGCAGATCCGCCTGGTGGCTGTTGACATACCCGTCCAGCCACTCATAGTTCAAGAAGCGGTTGACCTGGCGGCCATACAGGGCCGGCATGTTGAAGCGGACCTGCTCTTCAAAATCCTGGAAGAACATCCCGCCGCTGAACCGTTCGGCCAGTTCCGCGTGGGCACTCGCCTTGCAGAGCCCGGCCGTCAGTCCCTTGCCTTGACACTGCAGGTTGATGGTATCGATACAGATTTGAGACCAGTGGATGTCCTCGGCGACCTGAAAGGGCATATACCGGATCGGGTAGCCCATTCGTTCGAAACCGGCGACGATTTTTTCGACCGTGCTGACCGGTGTATCGGTTTTTCCAAATTCGTTGCGCACATAATTCCTGAACTGCATTCGATCCCTTCCTCTATCAAATGACGCCACCCAGTAACTGGATATTTTCCTCTATCTTTTTAAGGCGAAATTTATCTGACTCCGATTTCTTCTGGAGCGTGTTCACGACATCCTGGACGACGGTTCCCATCAGGGCCTTGTCGGACGCCAGTTTTTCCCTGAGAAAATCCACCACCCGGGGGACCGCGGTTTCATTGACGTATGGCTCCCAATTGGCAAGGCTGTCGTTGTACTTTTTACAGGCGTCAATGATCACTCGGAATTGGCACTCCAACAGCCATTTGGCCTCGACGATCAAGTCCTTGTCCCGCGGTTCCTCGATAAGGCCGACCATTTCGTATAATTCATCCAGCATCTGGGCTTCTGTCTTTGATTGGGTTGAATCAGACATAATCACCTCTGCATTCCTAAAAATACCATTTGAAAAATCACCGGATCAACAGGACCGGATTGACCATTTCGTCGATCAAACCGCAGAGCCGATCCCCGCCAAACCACTCCTCCAGGCAGGGGAGAATCACCGGCCCCGGGGTCTCGCGCTGGATGCGTTCGGCCAGTTCCCTCGAGGTGGGCTTGAGCACGGCACGGAATCGCGCCTCGATCTCCTGCGAGCGAAGCAGTGCCCGGGCCTGTTCCCGGTGGCTTTCCACCGCTTCACTGCTATCACCGATCACGAAAACGATCATCGGTGTGTCGTGGAGCTTGGCGAGAAAACCGGCCGTTTCCAGCGCCTGGCCAGCGGCTGGACTGCCGTCGTATACCACGGCCAAGGGTGTGCCGGCAAACAAGACCCGGGTTTGCAGGATCAGGGTCATGCCCTGGCGCTGCATCAACAGGGCGCGGACCGTCGATCCCGTGCGTTGGGTGCCGGGCAATGAACGACCGATCTTGCCCAACACCACCAGGTCGATATCGGCCGCCGCCGATAGCACCTGGGCGCCGACATCGCCCCGGGCCGTGCGGAATTCCCAGGCAATTCCATATTGGTCGGCGATCTGAGCCAGCGTGCTGCGGATACGATCGGCCTGAATGCGCAGCTGCAGTGCCATTTCCAGGGAATTGATTTCACGCGGGCCGGGTCCGTAGAAACTGATTTCCCTGGCAAACGGCAATTCGGCGAGGCGCAACAGGTTGATGTCCTCCACGAACAGTCCCAGCACTTGGGCATTGAAGCGGCCCGCCAGGTCGATGGCGGCGTGCAACGCATTCACGCTGGATGACGATGCATCCAATGCCACCAGGATCCTGCCAATGGGTGAACGCCGTGAGTGGGTGTCGTTCATGATCATGGACCTTTTTTTGCGGTTTTACCAATGGCGCAACAATCGATCTTCGGCACAACCCCACGCCGTCGCTCAGGCTGTTTTTCCAGGCTCCCTGGGCGCCTGCGAATCCCTGACAAACTGCTTTTGCCGTTCGGCGAACATCTTCAGGCGCTGCTGTACCTTACCGTTGACGCTGTTTTCGGGGTATTGGCCGGACTCGTCCGCCACACCGGCAGCCATGCCGGTCAGGATCTCGATGCCCTGGTCGATGGTCTGGACGGCATGAATGTGAAATTTTCCGCCTTGCACGGCATCGATCACCTCCTGCCGCAGCATGAGGTGCTGGACATTGGCCGCCGGAATCAGCACCCCTTGCCCGCCGGTCAATCCTCTGGAGCGGCAGATATCGAAAAAGCCTTCGATCTTTTCGTTGACACCGCCGATGGGCTGCACCCGGCCATACTGGTTCACCGAACCGGTCACCGCCACCGCCTGCCGGAGGGGCACATCGGCGATAGCGGACAGCAGCGCGTACAATTCCGCCGAGCTGGCGCTGTCTCCTTCGATGCCGCCGTAGGACTGCTCGAACACCAGGCTGGCCGACAGCGACAGGGGGTGGTCGAGGGCGTAACGGCCTCCCAGGAAGCCGGAGAGAATCAAGACCCCCTTGGAGTGGATCGGCCCCCCCATATCCACTTCCCGCTCGATGTCCACCACTTCGCCCTTGCCCAGGCGGATGCGGGCGGTGATGCGACTGGGACGGCCGAAGGCGAAATCCCCCAAAGAAACCACCGACAGGCCGTTGACCTGTCCGACCGCGGCGCCATCGGAATCGATCATCACGATATCCCGCTGGATCTGCTCCTGCATGCGCTCGCGCAGACGATCCGATCGAAAGATCCAGGAATCCACTGCCTTTTGCACGTGTCCGGCCTCGACCGCAGCGGCGCCGGCCTGCCTGGCCCAATAATCCGATTCACGCAGCAGGTTGGTCATGCTCTCCATGTGAATCGACATCTTTTGCGCATCGTCGATCAGGCGGCTGCCCCGCTCGATCACCCGCCCCACGGCCGCCCGCTTGAAAGGCAGCAGCTTTTCCTGCCGCACGATGCCGGCCATCAGGCGCACAAACGCATGGTGGTTTTCGTCGGTGCGATCCATCTGCTGGGCGAAATCGGCCGACACCTTGAACAGGTCGCCAAAGTCGGGATCGTAATGCCGAAGCAGGTAGTAGAGCAACGGGATACCGGTGAGCACCACCTTGACCTTGACCGGCAGGGCCTCGGGTTCGAGCATCACCGTGCTGATCAGACTGTACATCTGGCCGATGGATTCGATCTTGAGTTTGCCGGACTGAAGGGTCCGTTTCAATCCGTCCCAGGCGAACGGCTCACGCACCAGTTTCAGCGCGTCCATGATCAGGTAACCGCCGTTGGCGCGGTGCAGGGCGCCGGCCCGAATCATGGTGAAATCGGTGAGCAAAACGCCCATTTGGGCCAAATGCTCCACCCGTCCGAACAGGTTCAGATAGGTGGGATTTTGCTCGTAGACCACCGGTGCGCCCTCGGTTTTGCTGTGGTCCACCAAAACATTCACGTAATAGCGGCGCTCGGCCGGATTCTTTATTCCTCCGGCACCAATGCCGGCGTCATCCATTCCCTGCAGGGCCATCTGGATCTGCTGCTGCACCTCCTGCTGCTGCCTTCCGGGAAACAGATCCTGCACGTTTTCGATGAGATCGTCATGCACCAGGCCCAGGTAGTCCACGACCTTCTCGTTGTTGGCGAACTTGGCCTTCAACTCGTCGATCAGGGGGCGAATGGCGTATTCGGTCACCTCCCGGTTGAAGGTTTTTTGCTTTTCTCGGGTTTCGCGCTGCCATTGGGGAAAATTTTGAGCGATGCGCTGGGCCTCTTTATGCATCTCCTCGGCGCTCTCCTGGATGCGCTTCTTCTCCTGATCGGAAAGCTGTTCGTACTCTTCCTGGGAAAGTCCTTCCTCGGTTCCCTCCTTGGCCGGAGCGAACGCCAATCCGCTGGGCGTGGGCAAGGCCACCAGGTTTTTCTCCCTGGCCTTGCGGCGAAGCTCCTCGAATGCCCGCATCTGTTTCTCTTTAAACTCTTCGGCGATGGACTGGGCCCTGTTCTGATACGCCTCGTTCTCCACGGCCGACTGCATGGCGTTGCGCACATCTTCCACCAGCTTCTTCATGTCGTCCGCCAGGGCTTTTCCCTGTCCGGGATCGAGCAGGAGCAGCCGCGGCACATGGCGCTGATCGAAGTTGTTCACATAACAGATGTCTGGAGGGACCGCCTCGTGGCCCGCGCGGCGCCGGAGTACGTCGCGAATGAACGTATGTTTGCCGGTGCCTTGTGCGCCGAGCGCAAAAATATTGTATCCCTCCTGCTGGATCCCCATGCCGAATTCCAGTGCCTGCTCGGCCCGCGGTTGCCCGATCAGCTGACCGGTCGGGGACATGTCGTTGAAGTCGTCGGTGGTGTCGAAAGGCAGGGTGTCGAGATCACATCGGTGGTACAGCTGATGCGGTTTCAATTCCGATTCATACATGATACGCATCCTTTGTTTTAGGGTATCGATATGAATCCATCGGATCTGATTTTCAGAATACAGCGGCAGGGCCGTCTTCACAACACAATATGAAAAGAAATGCCGAGATGAAATTCAAATTTTCGGATGGGACATGCCTGTGAGACCAAACACCATGCGCATTGGCCGGCTCATGGGCGGCGTGATCCTGGCCGAAATTTTCAGCATGACCGCTTTTTCCACCTTTGCCGTCACCCTCGTCGACTTTACCCGCATCTGGCAACTCGACTCGGCCCAGGCCGGTTGGATCAGCGGCGCCTATTTTGCCGGCTATGTCGCGGCCGTCCCCCTCCTGGTGGGCCTGACCGACCGGTTCGATGCACGGCGCATTTACTGTCTGGCTTCACTGCTGGGCATTGCCGGCGGGGTGGGGTTTGCCCTGCTGGCCGACGGCCAGGCCAGCGCCATGCTGTTTCGCGCCGTTGCCGGAGCGTCGCTGGCGGGCACCTATATGCCGGGGCTGCGCATCATCACCGAGCGTCTGACAGGCCCGGCGCGCCTGCGGGCCGTACCCTACTACACGGCCAGTTTCGGGATCGGCGTCAGCCTCTCGTTTCTATTCAGCGGCTGGTTGGCCCAGATTCTCCACTGGCGCTGGGTCTTCGCCGTCAGCGGGCTGAGTTCCGCCCTGGCCGTTTTGCTGGTGGCGATCGGCACGGCCGGCATCCCGTCCAACGTCGAATCCCCTGCCCCCGGGCCGCGACGCCATCCGCTCGACCTTCGCCCGGTCTTCCGGAACCGTGAAGCGCTCGCCTATATCCTGGCCTATGGCGGCCACTGCTGGGAGCTGTTCGCCCTCAGATCCTGGCTGCCCGCCTACCTGCTGTTCGCCTGGCACCACGCCCAAAGCGGTCTAGCCGGAACGGCACCATCCCGCTGGTCGATGGCCATCGTGCTCATCGGTGTTCCTGCCAGCATCATCGGTGCCGAAGTGGCTTCCCAGCGGGGCCGGGTGCGGCTGATTCGATGGATCTGTCTCTTCACCTGCATCTTCGGGGTCGTGGCCGGCCTGATGGGCAATCTCTCCTTCGCTGCGGCGGTGACGGCGCTTTTCGCCTATAATTTTCTCATTACCGCGGATTCCGGGGCCCTGACCACCGGCGCCGTCGCCGCCGCGCGGCCAGGAGAGCAGGGCGCCACCCTGGCGGTACACTCCATCGTCGGATTTTTAGGCGGCGGGATAGGACCGGTCATCGTCGGCTGGGGTCTGGATATGGGCGGCAGCATCACCCATGGCAGGGCCTGGCTGGTGGCTTTCCTGGTGATGATTGCAGGTTCGGCATTTGCTTTCTTAGCTATTTCCGGTCGATCCGGCCCAAAAAAGGCGGATTCATCGAGTCCTTGACAATCGGGTCAAGGATGGGTGAATTAAAAATAACGGAGCCCGATTCAGCTGCTGACCTCAACATACGACAGGCCATGCCACAGACACCAGCCAGAGGTGACATCCGACGGACCATCGGGGGAAAGCTCAAAACGCTGAACCTCGCCCGGGCGACCACCTGGTCTTTTTATTTCATTGCCATCGGCCTCATCGCCGGCCTGGGGTCCATCGTCTTTCATTACCTGTGCCAGTTGGGCATTCACTACTTCCTCGATTTGCTCGCCGGATACCGGCCGCCCGCGCCGGCCGGCGAACACCACCTGCTGACGCCGACGTCGGTACCCTTCAACCGGTGGGTGCTGTTGTTTCTGCCCGCATTCGGCGGCCTCCTGAGCGGTTGGCTGGTCTATACCTTCGCACCGGAGGCGGAGGGACACGGCACGGACGCCGCCATCGATGCCTATCACAACAAGGGGGGCGAAATTCGTGGCCGGATACCCATCATCAAGACGATCGCATCGGCGATCACCCTGACCACCGGCGGTTCGGGAGGCCGGGAAGGCCCCATCGCCCAAATCGGGGCCGGTTTCGGCGCCTTTCTCGCCACCACCCTGAAGCTCTCCGACCGCGAGCGGCGGATCATGCTGGCCGCCGGCATCGGCGCCGGGGTGGGCAGCATCTTCCGAGCGCCCCTGGCCGGCGCGCTTTTCGCGGCCGAAGTACTATATCGCGACCCAGAATTCGAATCGGACGTCATCATCCCGGCGGGCATCACCTCGGTAGTGGCCTATTGCCTCTTCTGCCTGGTCTTCGGCTGGGGGTCGCTCTTCGACTCGCCGCCGTTTAAATTTCAAAATCCGCTGGAGCTCGGTCCTTACGTGGTGCTCGCCCTGGTCCTGGCCGGAACCGGCATCTTGTACATCAAGTCTTTTTATGGAACCATCCACATCTTCCGGTCCTTCAAAAAAATCCCCAACCATCTCAAACCGGCCATCGGCGGCCTGTTGACCGGCATCATCGGTTTCTTCCTGCCCCACACGCTGGCCTTTGGTTACGGATTTGCCCAGCAGGCCATCAACAACGAACTGACCGTGCCGTTTTTGCTGTCCCTGGCCCTGGGCAAAATTCTGACCACCTCTTTTTCCATCGGTTCCGGCGGCAGCGGCGGGGTTTTCGGACCATCGGTCGTCATCGGCGGGGCCATGGGGGGTGCGGTGGGCAAGCTCTTTCACATGTGGATGCCGGGTGTGGTCACCCAACCCGGGGCCTTTGTCGTGGTGGGTATGGCCGGCTTTTTCACGGCCGTTTCCAATACCCCGATCTCCACCATCATCTTCGTCAGCGAAATGACCAACTCCTATCATCTGTTGCTGCCCAGCCTGCTGGTGTGCTCGGTGGCCTATCTGGTCTCGCGCCGCTGGACCATCTATAGCCGGCAGGTAAAAAGCAAACTCGATTCGCCGGCCCACGCCGGGGAATTTTTCGTGGATATCCTTCAGTCGATCCGGGTCGGCGACCTCCTGCCCATGGTGAAAATGGTGACGCTGATTCCTCAAAACATGACGTTCCAGGATTTCAAGCGCACCTTTTCCCAAACCCGGCAGCACTACTTCCCGGTCGTGGATGACAACCACCGTCTGGTAGGCATCTTTTCGATCAATGACATCAGGGAGGTCCTGTTCTCGCCGGACATCCAGTACCTGGTGGTGATGAAAGACGTGGGCACCTCGGACATCATCGTGACGACGCCGGAAGAGGATCTGAACAGCGTGATGAAAAAATTCACCGTCCGCAACATCGACAGCCTGCCGGTGGTAAAGAGCGATGATCACGGCATTCTGCTGGGCATGCTCAACCGTCGCGAGGTGATCTCCTTTTACAACCAGAAAGTTTCCGAGATGGAATCGCGGCGCATCGCCGAGGCCGGGTAGCGGCCCTCGGCAGGATCACTTCAG
>DHGT01000091.1:12629-20775 GCA_002402905.1 Desulfatitalea sp. UBA4791
ACCCGCCACCTGGACGGGTAACGGGCGCCGGAACGTTGGCTGCGCCACGTGTCGCGCACCTCCACTTCGAAACCTCCGAATCCGATCGGCTGCGGCGCGCCGAGCGCGTCGACGAAGGTCCCGCCGGAGGCTGGATCAATGCTGCCGTCCTCGCGTCGCAGCAGAAAGATCATCACATCGCTGCCATCGGACAACTGGAGGCTGAACCAGTCCCAACCGATGGTACCGGGCGCCAGGGGCGCGGTACTGAACTCATGGTCCATCCAGCTCAGCCCCTCCACGGCAATCGGCGGCTCACCCGCGATGGTCACGGTCCCGGTCGTCTCGAGACGGGTCAGGGAATAGTAGCAACTGGCGCGCTCGGGCGTGGCCCCCTTGCGGCTGTATCCGTCGATGCCGTGCCGCACCGGCGCCTTGACGGGCGTGAGCGCCAGCCGAAAGGAAAACGCCTCGCACGAGGCTTCCAGGCGGTGCCCATCGGGCCCCAGGACGGCCTGCCAATCGTTTACGAAAATCCGCAGGTCGCTGCCCTCCTGTTCCCAGCCGGCCATGCCGAGCGCCTCGCGGGAGGCCTTGCCGGCCTGCAGATGCCGATTGCCGGAGATGTCCGACACCGCGGCGTGGGCCAGGTAGAGCTGATCGGTACGCCAGGCGGCGTGCGGATGCGGCCAATCGGCACGGGCGCCGGAAGGGGCCAATTGGTGGCGGAAGAAAGTGAGCTGAAATCCGATCGGTCGACCGGTACCGGTGCGCAGGTTGCCCGTATAGTACCACCATTCGGTGCGGAATCCCGGGTGAGGGGCGTGATCGCGCGGGAAGGTCAATCCACAGGGACCGGTGACCTGGAGATACCCCGCCGTGTTGTCTGCGCCGCAGACGCGCGTTGCCCCCACCGACAACCACAAGACGATGGCAACGGCGAGCATCCGGGCCAGAATACCCATTTTTTCATCTGACGGTATCATCGTTCCCTCAGCAGGGTCGCCGGCGGTTGGCGCAAGACCGAGCGCACGGCCGGAATCGCCGCCCCGAGAGCGGTCAGCCCGATCAGGGGCAGCGAATAGGCCAGAGCCCCCCAATCGACGGTGTACAGAAAGGTCCAGCCGAAAGACTGCCGGTTGATCACGTATACCAGCAGGTAGGAGAGGACGAATCCGCAGACCAGGCCGGCGATTTCCCCGACGGTCACCAGGTAGGCGGCTTCCCACAAGATGATGCCGCGGATCTGCGCCTCGCTTCCCCCCACGGCGGCAATCGTGTTGAGCTGTCGCGTTCGTTCCAGCACCAGGATCGAAAGCGTGGTGGTAATGCCGAGGGCGGCCACGACCAGGGCGATGAACAGCAGGATGGTCGTGACAGCGAACGTTTCGTCGAAAATCTCGAGGATCGACTGCCGCAACGCTTTGCCGCTCACCATGTCCAGGCGATCGCCGTATCGCTGAGCGATCTCGTTGCGCAGCCGCACCACCTGGTCGTCCACATCCGGGCCGCGGTTTTGAAAATAGAACCGCACGCCGCTCCACCCGGGGTCGTGGAATAGTTCCCTGAACCGGTGCCAGGAGTAGAAAACGATCCCGCCGTCGGTCCGGTAGTCGCGCACCACGCCCAGGACCGGCAGCACTACGCGGGAATATTCGATCTGAGCATGAAGGCGGTCCCCGACGGTCAGCCCCGTCCGATTGGAAAATACTTCCGAAACGAGCGCGCCATCGCCCCTTTCAAGCCGGGGCAGGATCGTTTCGGGATCGCCCTTCAACCAGACGAAGCCACCGTGGCGCAGGAAGGTCCGCATGCCGAGCACCTCTAATTCATAGGGAAATCCCTCGTAGCGCAACTGGTAGCGGCGGCTCTCGACGACATCCGCCTCCGGGGCCAATCGCTGCAGGCCGGCGACGATCTCTTCGGGAATCGGAAAGCGATACCGGTTGATCTCCCCCATCTTGGTGGTGACGAACAGATCTCCGCTCACTGTCTGCGCCACCCAAAGCTCGACCGTGCGGCGAAAGCTGTGGATCATGATCACCAGGGAAGCAAAAAGGGCCACGGCCGTAATGAGCGCGCCGACCGAAACCGAAATTCGCGTTCCGCTCGACCGGAGATAGCACCCGGCCAGGTAGGCCGGAATACCGGCCACGCGGCGCAGGCCGGGCGCAAGCAGCCGCCCCAAACCCTGCAACATCCACGGGGCAAGCAGCGAAAACCCCACGAACAGCAGCAGGATCGCCAGGTAGCCGGGAATGGGAATTCCCGCTATCCCGCGCATGAGCGACAGGGGCGCACAGGCCGCGATACACCCCATGGCCGGCAGGACGAGGCGCCGGGCCGTATACCGTCCCTGCGGCATGCGCTGACCGATCTCCATGGCCTCCTTGGGGGCGACTCCCATGGCCGCTCGAGCCGGCTGGTAGGCCGCCATGACCGACACGAAAAGCGTCGCCCCGAAACTGAAGAGCACTTCCCATGCACTGAGGGCCAGGGACTCGGGCTGGACCCGCACGAAGAGGGTGGAAATCGTCCGGCTGACCACCCGCACGAGATAGTTGACCATCAGGCCGCTGAGCGGAATGGCCACGAGCCAGCCTGCCAGGCCGAGCAGGGCGCCCTCGGCCAGAAAGAGACGGAAGAGCATGCCGGGCGAAGCCCCCAGCGCGCGCATCACCGCCAGTTCCCGCCGTCGCGCGGCCGCATTGAGGGCAACCAGGCTGTAGACCAGAAACATACCGACGAACAGCGAAATGAAACTCAGGACCGACAGATTCAACTGATAGGCCCGGATCATGGCGTTGCCGCTGTCCCGTGCCGCCGATGGCGGGTTCATCTCCAGGCTCTCGGGCAGCGCCGAAGCGAGATGGTCGATCTGCTGAGCGGTGGTGTTGGGTCTGAAGATCAGGTCGATTCGATCCACGCCACCCAGCAGACCGGTGAACTCCTGGTAGGTGGCGATGTCCGTGATGGCCACCCGTCCGCCTTCCACCAGCGCCAAGCCTCCCGGGTTCAGGGTCGCCAGCACGCGAAAGGCATGCGTGCCCCGGTTGTGGTCCAGTTCCACCCGGCCGCCGGCAGCCACTCCCAATTCAGCTGCCAGGGGTTGGCTCAATATAAGGGTATACGGCTCGGCGATGAGGTCCGCCCAGGGAATCTGCCCGCGCGCGCCGTACCCTTGATCCAGTTGCCATTGTCGGAAGGCGCGGTCGAGGATCGGATCGATGCCGATCAGGAAAAAAGCGTCCGCCGGGCTCCGGGCCGGTCGGACATAGGTGGTCAGAACCGGCGAAAACCGGGACACCGCGGGATGGTGCGCCAGAATGGGGATTGCCGTCTCGGAGACATATCCCCCGGGTTGCACCGCCACCTGTTCGGCGGCGCCGGCCACATGCGCCATGCTGCGGTTAAACGCGTCGAGGGAAGCATGCACGGAAATCCGCACACTGGTAAACACGGCGGCGCCCAGTGCAATCCCCAGAACCACGATCAGCGCCCGGCCGGGATGCCGGGTCAGGTTGCGTACGCTGAACCAGACGAATACCCGTACGAAGAAGTTCAGGCGTCGCATGCGTCTTCCCGAAGGGCACCGTCGCTCAAAAAAAGCCGCCGCGTGGCCAGCGCGTCGGCCAGATCGCTGTGCGTGGCGATGAGCACCGTGCAGCCGGATCTGCGATTGAGTTCGGCAAGAAGATCCATCACCAAGCGGCCGTTGCGGCTGTCGAGATTGCCGGTGGGCTCGTCGGCCAGGATCAGCGCCGGATCGTTGATCAGCGCACGGGCGATGGCCGTGCGCTGCATCTCGCCGCCGGAGAGCTGGGCCGGAAAATGTTCGCGGCGGGACTTCAATCCCAGCCAATCGAGCAGCTCCTCAGCCTTGCGCCGCGCGGGTTCGGCCGGCCGGGCGGCGAGCAATGCGGGCAACAACACATTTTCCAGGACGGTCAAGGTGGGCAGCAGGTTGAAGGACTGGAAGACCATCCCCACCACGTTGCGGCGAAAATCGGTCAGATCAGTCGCCCGGCGGTTGCCGAGATCGTGGCCGGCGACCAGCAGATCGCCCGAAGTCGGACGGTCGAGTCCTGCCAAAAGCGACAGCAGCGTGCTCTTGCCCGATCCACTGTTGCCTTTCAGGACCACCAGCTCGGCGGGGGCGATAACCAGGTCGACCGCATTGATGCCCGCGACCGAGCTGCCGCCCACGGTGTAAATCCGGGTGAGGTTGCGTGTCAGGATCAAGGGGTCTCGCCGCGCGCCGGTTTCCATCATAATGTTGCTTTACCAGGTTCTTGTGAAAAAAGGGGACCGGTCCTTTCAGGGCAACATGTATCCCCTCTGGACGGCATCGTCGATGAGGCGCTGAACATAGTGCCAGATGAAGGGCGCCCCCCGCTCCACACGCTGCATTCGCGCCAGGACCTGAGCCTTGCGAATGCCGTGCGCGCGCCACATCTGCCCCTCGGTGGCGTAATTGTGCAAAAAGGCCTGGAAACGATCCATGGCATGCGCATACTGCGCCTCGGCCGTCTCCGCCGCCTCGAACTCATCCCAGAGCGCGCGGAATTCGTCGCCCTGCGGATCGGGCAGGATGCCGAACAGCCGGTCGGCGGCGCGGCGCTCACGATCATGCTGATCGCCTCTGGCCAGATCGTCATAACAGTAAGTGTCCCCGGCATCGATTTCCACGATATCATGAAGCAGCAGCATGCGAATCGTGCGGCACAGATCCACATCCACGTCAGCGGCATGCTCGGCAAACAGCATGGCCGAAACCGCGATGTGCCAGGAATGCTCGACGGTGTTTTCCTGTCGGCTGCGATCGAGCAGGAGGGTCTGGCGCAGGGTGTGTTTCAGTCGGTCGATTTCGAGGAGGAATTCGACCTGACGCTTGAACCGATCGTTGTCGCCGGGAAGCATTTCGGGCGCCAACCTCGCGGGCGTTTTCTGTTCACGAACAGGCATGATCGGTTTTCCTTCCGACCCCGCGCCTCCCCGGTCGGCCGGGCGCAGGGAAACCCTTGATAACGCGGGCCGTCCCTCGCGTGGGCGGCCCTGCGCTGCATTAGTTTTAGTATGGGTCGATCTTACTGATATTCGGAAAATATTCAAGCGACAAAAATGATTCGATTCGACGAGATGGGATCTATTCTAAAAAAAATCCGTTCTCTACATACAAATGAAATTTTGCTGATTTCAAGTTGCGATGATATAAATCAAAAGACTATGAGCACCCTTAAAGCCGGAAGAATTTTCGACGTCAAACATCTTCGCGACAAGGTGCGCGTGTTTACCAGTCGCGAACATGCCGGCCGAATATTGGCAGGTATGCTCGATGCTTACCGGAAGACCGACACAGTGGTTCTGGCCATACCATCGGGAGGCGTGCCGGTCGGTGTCGCCTTGGCCGAACACCTGCACCTGCCCCTGGACGTGGCAGTGGTCAGCAAGATCACGCTGCCCTGGAATAGCGAGGCGGGTTATGGGGCTGTTGCATTCGACGGAACGGTGCGTATCAATGAAGAATTACTGCCGGCTCTGCAATTGACCGAAATGCAGACATCCGAAGGGTTAGAAAAAACCCGGCAAAAAGTGGCGCGCCGGGTGCTGAAATTCCGGGAACACATCCCCATGCCACACCTTGGGGGTCGAAACGCCATTCTCGTGGACGATGGATTGGCTTCCGGTTTTACCCTTCTGGTGGCGGTGGCGGCCGTGCGCCGCATGTGTCCTGAAAAGCTGGTCGTCGCCGTGCCCACCGGCAGCGCCGAACGGTTGCCGAAGGTGGCGAGGGAAGTCGACGGGCTCTACTGTGCCAACGTCCGCGGCGGGTGGTCTTTTGCCGTTGCCGAGGCTTATGAGCAGTGGTTTGACCTGGATGAAGAAGATGCGGTACAGATGGTACGGGCCTATCAGAAGAGATTCGAGCAGTCCCGGATCGGCCCCTGATTCATACAATCGCCCCTGTCCTGGAGGGTTGCTATGGCGTTATCGGTAGTGGATCTCTACGCCCGGGTCCTGCCACGCACCAACTGCGGTGAGTGTGGTTTTCCGACGTGTATGGCCTTTGCCAGTATGGTCGTCTCCAAAAAACTGCCCCTCAAGGGCTGCCCTCATTTGTCGGCGGAAGCCGTGTCACGATACCAGCCCGAGCTCGATGCCCAGCACGCCGCCGGCAAGTGGACCCAGCGCGATCTATCCGCCGACGCCCTCGCCTGGGCCAGAGAACGCGCCGCTTCGATGAATTTGGCAGACCTTCCTGCGCGCATTGGCGGCGAGTTGACCGAAGTCGATGGTCGACCGATTCTGGTGCTGCCCTATTTCCAGGGGGTGATCCATATCGGCCGGGAAGGTATCCGAACGGCCGATGGCGGTGAACTGGGCCGATGGGAGCAGGTCTTCATCCTCAACCACATGGCCCAGGGCGGCTCCCGACGGCCCACCGGACGATGGAAATCCCTTCAGGAGATCCCCAACACCGTTTCCAAGATCAAATCGATGCACGCCCATGTAGAAGAACCTTTGCGGGAACGCTTTGCCGGCCATAAGGGGGAGTTGGCCGCAGCGGCACGATCTATCGGCGGCGTCGATGTCACGGCCGAGACCGAATCGGTTGACCTGGCGTTTCACTTTCAGCCCCTGCCCCGGGTGCCGGTGATGCTGCTCTTCTGGGATGGCGACGGGGGTTCGGGATTCGGGGCCGAAGTCAAGCTATCCTTCGATGAAACCATCACTGAACATCTGGACATCGAATCGATCATGTTCCTGAGCGAACATTTGGCCAACTTGCTGTTGAACCGTTGAGACGATTCCCCCTTCGTTGAACGGTCACTTCAAGGATTTCGACGGAATCACATCGCATTCAGCCAGGTATGCATGTATTTTTCCCGGGGAGAAGTTGATCATGTTCTTTGAAAGCTTGTGGATCCGGAAGCCTTTCTGTTCAAGCGTATCGATCTCGGGGTACAAAAACCGGCGCATCCGAGCAGATGCCGTCAAAATAATCGTTCGAGCATGTTCGGCCTTGGCCACTTTCTGAATATGATCGAAAACCTTGGCGGCAAAACGTCGTCTGAATTCATCGAGGTGCTGCTCCCGCTTGTCATCATACCCATGGACGCCGCCCCCCTGCGGCGCTGCACCACGGCCGGTCTTCGAGTCCGTAAAAATTTCCCTGCTCTTTTTCAGCTCCTGGTTTTCAAGTTGGGTCAAGCTCTTGATTCTAGGCCCGGATTCCAACTCTGGAAACTCGACCGGCTCGAGCGTAAAGAAGCGTGCCAGCTCCCGATTGACGACCACGATAACGTGTTGGCTCATCGATGCTTACCTCCTTTCCATGAAAAGAATTCAAATTTCAGGGGGATAAAGAGTTAAGAATCCAGACCGAACCGGTGTGAAGGATGTTCAGAGGTGTTCTGGTCGATCGCGGCAAGGGAGGTCCAGTCGGACGTGCGAACAGTTGGCAAAACAGATTCGATGATCCTTTTGGAGCTGAATCAGGCCATCACTGGGTTGGTGTGCCTATCCGCGCGGTTCACCTTCCCCAAAAACCACGGCCTGAATCATGGTATCGCGGGCGATTTTAAAAGTCGAGCGAAACGTCATGACGGCCCGGCCCTCTTCGTCATAAACCGTCGCATCCCCGTTGAACAATCGGCCCTCACCACGGGTGACAGTCGCCCTTGCAGTCACCACCCCCTGTTTCACGGGCAGCAAAAATTTGGCATCCATCTCAATGGTCGCAAAGTGGGACTCCGGGGCGATGAGGCTCTTTATGGCCATCACCACCGCCGTATCCGCAAGGCTCACCAAGGCCCCCCCGTGCATCAGGCCTGCGCCTTGGGCATAGTTGATTAAAAAGGGCATCCGCAGCAACGCACGGCCCCTGGCGGCCTCTATGATCTCCATGCTGAGCAGTCGCTCGAAAGGTGCACAGCTGATCCACGCGGTCATCTGAAACCGATGCGGCCCGGTCAACTGCAGATTTTCTGAAACCATACCGATTTGCCCCTCGACATGTTTCTTACGCTATCTTCCGATCGAGAAAAAGGGACAAAGGTGGGGCGAAGGAGGATCCACCCCACCTGTCATCAAACGATTGCTGCGATCTTTCTATCAGGATCGATCCGCTAATAGAGCGGCTTGAACTCCACCCGACGGTTTTCGG
>DHGT01000129.1 GCA_002402905.1 Desulfatitalea sp. UBA4791
AAGGCGGCGTGGGGAAAACCACGACCTCGGTCAATCTCGCCCATGCGTTGGCGCTCCAGGGGCAGCGCGTGCTGCTGGTCGATTGCGACACCCAGGACCAGGTGGCGAAATTTTTGGGTGTATCGCCAAAATACGGGTTGTACGAGTTCGTCACGGGCCGTGACGAGCGGGGGCAGCCCCTGGCCAAAATGGAGACCATTCACAAGGCGCGAGAAAATCTCTGGATCCTGGCCGGTGGCATCAAGTTGGTGGAGCTTAAGCACTGGCTGGGCGAACAACCCCGCGAGCAACGCCATGCGCTGCTCAGCAAAACGCTGGTTCCCAAGGGTGATCGCCTGGATTTTCTGATTTTCGACTGCTCGCCGGGCTGGGACATCCTCAGTGTCAACATTCTCATGGCGGTCAATGAAGTACTCTGCCCGGTGTCCCTGCAGCCACCTGCCCTGGAAGGCCTAAAAACCTTCTTCGGCTATCTCATTTCGGCCCAGAAATTGAACAACGACCTGGCGTTGAAATATGTACTGCCCACCCTGTTCGACCGGCGGACCCGCCAGAGTTTCGATCTTTACCATAAACTCAGGCGGTTTTTTACCCGGCAGATCTGCCATCCGATCCGCTACAACGTGAGGTTATCCGAAGCACCGGCCGTGGGCAAAACCATATTCGAGTACGACCAGCGCGCGATCGGCGCCCAGGACTACCAAAAATTGACCAGGAGGCTCATCGATGACGGCATCCGATCAAAACAAGTCCCCAGATTTTTTTGAGGATCATGGTCTCGATCCGGTGACAACCGCAACCCGATACCCATCGGCTGCATCAGCACCCCCGAAACGAAAAGCCGGATTTTATCTGTCCGAAAAACTGCTCGATCGCTTCAACCGCCATTTCCACCAGATGAAACTGGCCGGCGCGCCGGTTGAAAACAAATCCGCCTTGCTGGAGCTGGCGCTGACCTTTGCACTGGAAGACCTGGAGCGCGGCGATCAGAGCAAATTGCTGCGCAGCTTGAACACCCGTTCGTAAATCCTTTTTCTCCTCATGGCCCAATCTCTTCGTTCCGGGTACTGAAAAGAAAAATTACCCCGTTTCATCAGGAAAGGATCGTTTTGAACACCGTCAACGGACATCTGGAAATCATGGATAAAGGATTCGGCTTTCTGCGCAGCATCACGGATAATTTCCAGCCGGGCCCGGTCGACACCTTTGTTCCAGCGACCTTGATCGCGCGACACAAACTGCGGGAGGGTGTTTACATCGAAGGCACCGGCACCAAGGGCGGGGCCAAAAATACGAATCTGAAGCTCGACCGCATTGAAACCATCAACGGCATGGCCGCGGACGCATATGCCGGCGTGGCGCCCCTGCAACAGCAGACGAGCATCAATCCCACCCAACGTTTCCTCATGACCCGTTCTGAAAGCGACCTCATGGGCATGGTGCTGGACCGTATCGTACCCATGGGACGGGGGCAGCGCGGCTTGATCATCGCGCCCCCCAAAACCGGGAAAACGACCATCCTGCAACATATGGCCAACGCCATCACGTCCGCCTACGACGATGCCATGGTGTTCGTTCTCCTGGTGGACGAGCGTCCGGAAGAGGTCACGGACTTCAAACGAAGCGTGAAAGGCGCGCTGGTCCTGGCCTCCTCGGCCGACCAAACCATCGCCCAACATCTGCGCATGACCCGTTTGGCCATGAACTGCGCCATCCGGTGGGCCGAAATGGGGCGCGACGCCGTGGTCTTCATCGATTCTCTCACCCGCATGGCGAGGGCGTTCAACACGGATACCCGGAGCCACGGCCGCACCATGTCCGGCGGATTGGCCGCCAATGCCCTGGACATTCCCCGCCAGGTCTTCGGAGCGGCCCGCAACATCGAACACGGTGGCTCGCTCACCATCATGGCCACCATCCTGATCGACACAGGCAGCCGCATGGACGATATCATCTATCAGGAGTTCAAAGGGACCGGGAATTTCGATCTGGTCCTGAGCCGCGACTGCGCCGAACAACGCCTGTGGCCGGCCATCGATATCAAACAATCGGGTACCCGCAAGGAAGAGCTGTTGCTGGACAAGGCCGCTTATCAGGAGAGCATCGAATTGCGCCGGGCCCTGTCCAAATTCAACACCGTCAATGCCCTGGGCGCCCTTTTGGAGCATTTGAATCAGCGAGCGCCCGTCCGTCGCCGCAACCGCTGAATCGTCCCCGCCACAGCCTCTCTCCCGTGACACGAAATCGTATTTGAACCAGTCAGTTGCCGTTCCCTTTCGTTGACAGGACTGCCGGCTTTTGCCATAGTCTTTGCAAAGGGGAGAATTTCCATGACAGGACGTGTCACCACAAAACGCCCGGATTCAAACCCAATGGAGATGAAACCAGCCACTCCTCCCGATCATCCGGACCAAGAGGCAGCCGCCCCTCTCCTTATGCAAAATGCACCGACCAGCACCGATTTGAACGAGGCCCCCATCACCCATCAACGGGAAAGCGTTGCCATCGATTACCGGCGCATGCTGGAAAACTCAGGGGACGGCTATTTCGAGGTCGACCTGTCCGGCAATTTCACCCTCATCAATGACGCTGCCTGTCGATTTATCGGGAGAACCCGTGAAGAGTCCATCGGTCTGAACTTTCGGGATTATATGCATCCCGATGAAGCCCAGCGCATATTTCATATCTATCAAAAAGTCTACCAGACCGGCCAGCCATCCGAGCTGATGGAATACAATGTTATCCGCAAGGACGGCACGGTCGCCACCCATCAAACCGTCGTCACCCTGTTGCGTGATGTCAGCGGCGAACCGCTTGGTTTTTGCGGCATCGTTCGCGACCTCACCCGACAAAAGGCGATCCAGCGAGCGCTGCGCGAAAGCGAGGAGAGCTACCGTCGAATCATGGAACTGGCACCGGACATGATCCTCATTACCCGCCAGGCCGACGGGCGCATCGTGGCGGCAAATGACGCCTTTTGCGCACGCACCGGTTTCAGCAGAAACGAGCTGATCGGACACACCCCCATCGAATTGGGGTTCTACACCGATCCCGAACACCGCAGGCGCTGGATGGAAGCGCTTAGACGCGACGGCAAAGTACAAGGCATCGAGCTGCAATTTATTAACCGGGCCGGTAAGGTTCATGACGATCTCTTTTCGGCACAATACATCCGATTCAAGGGCGAGGACTGTGTTTTAGCGGTCATCACCAGTATCACCCAACTGAAAAATAACCAACGGGAGCTGGAGCACTATCGGCGCGACCTGGAACAAATCATCGCGGAACGCACCGAAGCCCTGGAAGCGGCACAGGTCGAACTGGTCAAACGTGAAAAATTGGCGGTCCTCGGCCAGCTCACGGCCACGGTCAGCCACGAACTGCGTAACCCGTTGGGCGTCATCCGCTCGTCGAACTTTTACCTGCAGAGTAAAAACAAAGATAAAAGCCAAAAAACGGAGAAGCATTTTCGCCGCATCGATGAACAGGTGACATTGTGCGATACCATCGTGGCCGAGTTGCTGGAATATACGCGAGGGCGCAGCATATGGGTCGCCAAGCAACCCATGGCGCCATGGATGACCGAGGTTGTGGAACAACTGCAGCAAACCAAGGAGGTCGACATTGCGCTGACCATCCCCGATGATCTGCCTGACCTGCACCACGACAGGGAGAAGATGCGGCGCGTGCTGATCAACGTGCTGGACAACGCGGTCCAAGCCGTTCAGGAAAAGATGAAAGAGATGCAAAAACGCACCGAGCGGTATTGTCCGGTTATATCGGTCAAAACTGAAACCGTCGACAATGAGGTGACGATCTGTATCACGGACAACGGCATCGGCATGAATGAAGAGACTTGCCGACGCGCTTTTGAACCGCTCTTTACCACTCGGGCACGGGGCACGGGTATCGGCCTGGCCAATGCAAAAAAAATCGTCGAGGAGCATGGCGGCAGGATCGTATTGACGAGCCGCACGGACCAGGGGACAGAAATGAAAATCGTCCTGCCCTGCATACGTGACACATGATGGTTGCCAGAGGAATCAGACCACGACCGTGACTTCATCCCCACCGACCAGGCCCAGGCCGTCGCCGAGGCATTTCAACGCGTTTTTCAAACCGGTACCCCCTCGCCCATCCTCGAATATGACGTGGTCCGCAAAGACGGCTCGGTGGTCACGGCCCAAACGGTTGTCGCGCTGCGGCGGGATGCTTCCGGAACGCCGGTCGGCTTCTGCGGCATATCCCGGGACATCACGGCATCAAAACAGACCCAGCGCGCCCTGCACGACAGCGAAGAGAGCCACAGGGCCATCCTGGAGGCAGCCCCCTATTCCATTGCCATTATGCGCTGTTCGGACTGGACTTACGTCCTGGTGAATCGGGTTTTTTGTCAACGCACGGGTTACAGCAAAGAAGAGGCTATCGGTCGGACCTCTTCTGAACTGAACCTTTACAAAAACCCCAGGGACCGGGAGCGCTTCTTCGAAACCTTTCATCGGGATGGACAAGTGGATCGCCTGGAGATCACATTTCAGTCCAAGGAGGGCCGCCCTCTGGAAAACCTGGTGGCCGCCCGACCGATTCGGTTCAAGGGAGAGGATTGCATCCTGAGCATTTCCACGAATATCTCTGAAATTAAAAACGCCCAAAGAGCATTGCAGGAAAGCGAAGCAAGTTATCGCACCATATTGCAGGCTGCGCCCTACTCGATCACCATATTACGCGCGTCCGACGGTCGATATGTGGAGGTCAACGAGGCCTTTTGCCATCGTCTTGGTTATCGTCCCGAAGAATCCATCGGACGAACTGCCACTGAGCTGCATTTATTTGAAAATTCAGCAGACTTGAAACGTCTCTTGGATGGGTTCGGAAAACAGGGGCGAGTGGACAATATGGAAATTGCCTTTCTCACCCGCAATGGTACCATTACGACCAGTCTCGTGTCGGCACGTCCGATCCAATACAAAGGGGAGCCGTGCATCCTGTTCATCACCTCCAATATCGACGCATTGAAAGAGACCCAACGGGCCCTGGAAGAGAGCGAAGCCCGCTTCCGCGCCGTTTTTGAAACTGCCGCCGATCCGATCTTTTTAAATGACCTGCAAACCGGCCGCTTTATCGATGTCAATCAGGCCGCCTGCCGACATCTGGGATACGACAAGGCTGAATTCGCCAGCATCTCGATCGCCGAAATCAGCGATCCGCCATGCGCGTACCCGGTCACCCATTCTTGCCATCGTCCGACCGGGAGCAAACCGATGTTCTTCGAGACATCGCATGTGCGCAAGGACGGTTCCAGGGCTGTCGTTGAAGTCAGCAGCCAGGTGATGGTGCATAAAGGCAAAAAGACGCTGCTCAGCATTGCCCGCGACGTCACCCGGCGCAAAAAGGCCGAGCAGGAGTTGGCCCGGTATCATGAAAACCTGGAGCAGATGGTGGCCGAGCGGACGCGGGAACTGGAAGCGGCCCAGGGCGAACTGGTCAAACGCGAAAAACTGGCCGTGCTCGGACAATTGACGGCCACCGTCAGCCACGAACTACGAAATCCTCTAGGAGTCATCCGTTCGTCCAATTTTTACTTACAAAGACGAATGAAGACCGAAGACGAAAAAGCCAAGAAGCATTTCCAGCGCATCGAGGATCAAATCACCTTGTGTGAGGCGATCGTCGCCGACCTGCTCGAATATACCCGTGGCCGCCAGGCTTCGATTGTCAAGAAGGAGATTTCCCCGTGGCTTGAACAGGTGGTGGAACAAGTCGAGGAGCAGGAGGGTATCCCCATCGACCTTGAATTCGCCGCGGCGCTGCCGCCGGTCCCTCATGATCCGGAGAAGATGCGGCGGGTCCTGATCAATCTTCTGCTGAATGCCGTGCAAGCGGTCAAATCCCGCTCCGAGGCGGCGGACAACAAGGCGTTGACCTATGAACCGCGCATTGGTGTGAAGTCCTCGATGCGCGATGGCCAATTGGCCATTGACGTGTCGGACAATGGCATCGGCATGGATGAGGAGACCCAGCGTCGCGCCTTCGAGCCCCTGTTTACCACACGCGCACGCGGTACGGGCATCGGCCTGGCCAATGTCAAAAAAATTATCGAAGAACACGATGGCCGCATTTCGATGGAGAGCCGGCCGGGACAAGGCACGAAAATTTCTCTGCTCTTGCCGTATGCTTCCGGTCATTGAACAGGTACAAGGAGGCGACATGGGATTCAGGATCCTGGTGGTGGACGACAACGAGGCCTATACCGACAGCATCAAAGACATTCTGGAAGATGAAGGGTATGTGGTCGAAACGGCCAACAGCGGCGAGGATGCCTGCACTCTCACGGACGACAAGGATTTCGACCTTGTTCTGATGGATATCAAAATGCCGGGTATGAACGGCGTGGAGTGTTTTTTGAACATGAAGACGCGCAACCCGGGCATCAAGGTGATTCTCTTCACCGCCTATGCGCTTACCGAATTGATCCAGCAGGCGCTGGATAACGGCGTCCAGATGGTTCTGAAAAAGCCGTTGAACATGGACAAGCTGCACGCCGCCATCGAGGCCAACCTGCAGCGACCGGAGGGCGGGTATATCCTGATCGCCGACGACGACCGCGCCTTGTGCGAAAATCTGTATGAGACCCTCATCGATTATGGTTACCGGGTCGCCATGGCCTGCAGCCCTCACGATGCGATTAGAGAAGCCGAACGCCGGCCTTTCGACATCCTGTTACTCGATCTGAAGATGCCCGGCCTCAACGGACTCGAAGTCTACCGCCGCATCAAGAGGATCCAACCCAACCTGGTGACGATTCTCATGACCGGTTTTGCCGAAGAGATGAACGAAATGATCGATCAGGCCATCTCGGAGAATGTCTACACGATGCTGCCCAAACCCATCGATGTCAAACAGCTTCTTGATCTGATGGCGCGCGTGGACGAAGATCGCAAATTGGGGGTGATCCGCAAACCTGTAACGGAATAGTGGAGTAGGCGCGATGCTCAAGACCATCCTGATTGTCGATGACGACGAAGCCATGGCGGACAATCTTTGCGACATTCTAAGCGACGAGGGGTACGATCCGATCATGGCCAACACCTGCACGGATGCGCTTGCGCAGGCCGATACGCGCCATCCGCAAGTGGCGCTGCTCGATCTGAAATTACCCGATGACACCGGCATCAACCTGCTGGCGAAACTCAAAGAGAAAAACCCGGACTGTGTCTGCGCCCTGATGACCGCTTTCGCCGATGTGGATTCGGCTGTGACCGCCTTGGAAAAAGGGGCTTTTCACTACCTGCAGAAACCGGTGCGGCCCATCGAGTTGATCAATCTGCTCGAACGGATTTTCGAAACCATTCAAATTCGTGAAGATAAACGCATCGCCGAAGAACGGCTGAGAGACAGCGAAAGACGCTTCCGGACCATTTTCGAAAGCGCCCAGGATGCGATCTTTCTAAAAGACGCCGATCTTAAATACACACTGGTCAATCCGGCCATGGAGAGACTTTACGGGCTCAAGGCCGATGATTTCTGCGGGCAGACCGATGAGAAGCTTTTTGGTGAGGAAAAGGGAAACCAGACCCGCAAGATCGAAACGCGCGTGCTCCAGGGAGAAATCGTTGAAGAAGAGATGAAACTCGTTCGGGACACCACCAAGATCTTCCACAGCATCAAGGTGCCGCTGCCCGGCCAGGACGGGGACACCGGGGGCATCTGCGGCTTTGTGCGCGACATTTCCATCACCAAGCATCTCGAGGCCCAGTTGCTGCAAGCCCAGAAAATGGAAGCCATCGGCACCCTGGCCGGAGGCATCTCCCACGATTTCAACAACCTGCTCCAAGCCATCCTGGGGTATGCGCAAATGCTGCTCATGGACAAAAACGTTGCGCCTGCCAACGCGGCCAAGCTGAGGGAAATCGAAAAGGCGGCCCAGCGCGCCACGGAACTCACCTCCCAACTGCTGGCCTTCAGCCGCAAGATGGAGATTCACCCGCGGCC
>DHGT01000142.1 GCA_002402905.1 Desulfatitalea sp. UBA4791
GGTTAGCACAACCATTTGAGTTCCTGAAGATACTTCGGATGATAAAAATCGGCATCGAATCCCAGATATTCAACTTGGGATATCGAAACTGAAGAACAAACCGCCATCACTCAGCCCTCCAGAAATCAAATCCCTGCTGCTGGGCAAAGCGCACAAATGCCTCAGCCACGCAGAGCTGGTCGTCGGTAATGGCGGCGGCATCGGCCAGATCGTCGGCGGTCAGGTCGTAGTTGACCAGATCCTGATCGGTTTTGGGTTGGCCGCTGGCGTCTTCCATCAGATGGCCGTCCGCATCGAGCACATATTCGTAATCACCGGAGTTATTCTTGCCGCCCCGAGGATGTGCGGGCCATCGAAAACAGCGAATTCCGCTTCATACCCCAGGAGCGCAAAGGGACATTGCCCGAAGGAGTGAATGCATGAACATTGGAGACACCGTAAAGCTGAACACAAACCAGGAAGACAGTCCCGAGACCATCCTCCGGCTCTTCGTCCACGGTACCCTGAAACGGGGCTACTGGAACCATCAACGCTTCTGCGCCCAGGCTTGCAGCATCGAACCGGCCGTGGTCTGGGGCAGGCTCTACCATCTCCACGCCGGGTTCCCGGCCCTCGAGGTGCCGGAAGGGCTGATCCTGGCCCGGGGCACCGCCGACCCGATGGCCGACGCCCGCAGGCAGCAAGAGATCGACATGCCACGCTTCGGCCGCCCGACCGGCGACCGGGATCTGATCCATGGAGAGCTGGTGACCTTCACCGATCCGCAGCGCGATCTGCCGCCCATCGACCGGCTGGAAGGATTTCGGCCCGGCGGGCACAGCATGTACCAGCGGGTGATGGTGGCTGCAGCCAGGGGCTCAATCGCCTGTGCTGTATGGACTTACACCATGCATGCGCCTCAGAACGGCGAACGTATCACCAACGACAATCAGGCCGTTTTTTGGAAAAGTCGTCTCTATTCGGCACAAAACGCTTGATTTTGGCAATCCATCAATGTAGTTTATGGAGGTTAATTTGCGGCACTGTGTCCGGATTTCGGGTTTCCCGGAGACCTTCGGGCTTTTACCGAAAACATGATGAACGAAGGACGAAGGCTATGGATGAGAGATGGCTGACGGTCGATGACATTTGCAAATATCTGAATGTAAGCAACGAGACGGTCTACAAGTGGATCGAACAACGGGCAATGCCCGGTCATCGCGTCGGCCGTCGCTGGATGTTCAAACAAGACGAAGTGGACGAATGGGTCCGCTCCGGCGGTGCGGCTGACAAATCCGATAAGCCGGACACCGAGCAATAAGGAGCGATCATGGCCGAGCCGATTCACGACAAGATAAAACGATCCCTCCAGGCAGCCGAAGGCTTGTATCACCGTCTGGTGTTGCTGGTGGGTGAGACCGGTTCCGGCAAGACCGGCGTTCTTCGGGATATTGCCGAAGAGATCGGCTCATCCGTCGTCAACGTCAATCTGGCGCTTTCAGGCGAACTCCTGGAGCTGACGGCAAAGCAGCGGTCGCTTCGGTTGCCGGGCATCCTCGATCAGATCGCGGACCAGGCCCAATCACCGGTGGTGCTGGATAATCTCGAGATCCTCTTCGACAAGGATCTCCAGCAGGACCCCTTGCGCCTGCTGCAGGCCATTTCAAGAAACCGGGCCGTGGTGGCTTCGTGGAACGGAATCATGAATTCCGGGAGGCTTTTGTACGCCGAAACCGGCCATCCCGAGTACCGCAGCTATGACTCGGTCGATGCGCTGATTGTTGAGATGAGGGGTGAGGGTTTAGGAGCGAGGGGCGAGAAATGAGCGTGCAGAGTTACAAAGATTTGATTGTTTGGCAGAAAGCATTGGACCTGGTGGAGATTATTTATCAGGTGACCAAGACCTTTCCGAAGGAAGAACTGTATGGTTTGACTAATCAATTACGACGAGCTGGTGTTTCTATTCCCTCTAACATCGCTGAAGGTCATGCAAGAAGTTCAACGCAAGAGTTCCATCGCTTCCTGTCAATCGCAAGAGGCTCTTTGGGCGAAGTTGAAACTCAACTCATCATCGCCCAACGACTCGGTTATCTCTCAAAAAGCCAGCTTGACCCAATTCTTGCCCTGCAAACAGAAATCAACAAAATGACCAACGGGCTGATGACCAAACTCGTCCCTAGCCCCTCGTCCCTAGCCCCTGCAACGACGAAGGAGTTGCGATGAAATACGGGGACCTTATCCAATTCGACCCGATTGAGTCGGTTGTTCAGTTGCGTGATGCGGACAAATCGAGCGCCGCGCACACCCTCGTGAACACCTATGTCATTTCCGATGAAATGGCCGAACGGCTCACCCAGCTTGTCATCCCTCAGATGCAGTTCGATCAGCCGGTCGATAACAAGGGTTTGATGGTGGTCGGTAACTACGGCACCGGTAAATCGCACTTGATGTCGGTGGTCTCCAGCCTTGCCGCAGACGCCTCCCTGCTGGAAGGGCTGAAGAACGATGCGGTCCGCGACGCAGCCGCTCAGATCGCCGGGCGTTTCAAGGTCATCCGTACCGAGATCGGAGCCACCACCATGTCCCTGCGCGACATCCTGGTGGCCGAACTGGAAGAGCATCTCGAAAAACTCGG
>DHGT01000138.1 GCA_002402905.1 Desulfatitalea sp. UBA4791
ATCCGGATCCTGTGATCGGTTACGGATCATTCATTTCGACGCTATTGTTTTCAGACAAATGAAATCAAACAACAATTCAGATTCTTTGCGGTTGGAACGAAAGTATCGGGAATTAGTAAAACCAATATCGCCAGAATTTCGCTCCAGTTTCCTCCAGATTTAGAACAAAAAGCCATCGCCGACATCCTGATTGACATGGACGCCGAAATCATCTCGCTCGAAGCCAAACTCAACAAAGCCCGTCGACTGAAACAAGGCATGATGCAGGAACTCCTCACCGGAAAGACGAGACTCTTATGAGCGACCATTTGAGTGAACCGGCCATCGTATCGGCGGTTGCCCATGAAGCATCACGTCGCATCACCCGAAAAGTAATTGCCGACCTGCAGCGCATGAAAATCGTCTTGTCAGGCGATGACTCCGAGCTGAAGACCACTTGGGATGAACTTTGCGCGCAGGTGCAGTATGAGGAGTCCTTTCATTGGGACGTATACGACGAGACGGTTCGAGCAACAATTGGTGGGTTGGTGGACGAACTGCCAAAACACGAGCGGGAAGCGCTCTGGCTGCAGACCGACGCAGGTCATGATTGGGACTGTGAGGAACCGCAAGACCGCGAGCGTTATCCAGTCTGCAACGATGATATCGTCGACTACTTGGCCCACGAATATGTGTACCGGGAAGCAGGCCGATGGTCGAACAAACACATTCGCGCCTTTATAGAACGTTCGGAAATGAGGGACTGAACATGAACGGCATCGGCCAACCCGAACGCGCTACCCAGGACCGTGTCCTCGCCCTGTTCCGGGAGGAGCTGGCCTACCGCTTCCTCGGCGACTGGACTGACCGCGACGGCAACAGCAACATCGAAGCGGATCTGCTCAAGGCCTACCTAAGCAAGCAGGGCTACACTCCGGCCCAGATCAATGTCGCCCTGCACAAGCTGCGCACCGAGGCGAACAACGCCACCCGTGGCCTGTACGGCAACAATCAGGCGGTGTACAACCTGCTGCGCTACGGTGTGCCGGTCAAGACCGAGCTGGGCAAAGTCACCGAAACGGTGCACCTGATCAACTGGGCCAAACCCCGCCAGAGCGTCTTTGCCGTTGCCGAGGAGGTGACCCTCAAAGGCAACCATGAGCGCCGGCCGGATATCGTGTTATACATCAACGGCATTGCCGTCGCCGTGCTCGAACTGAAAAACAGCCGCACCTCTATCGGCGACGGCATCCGCCAGAGCCTCTCCAACCAGCGACCCGAATTCAACGCCTGGTTTTTCAGCACCGTGCAGTTCATCTTCGCCGGCAATGACTCCGAGGGCCTGCAATACGGCACGGTGGGCACCGAGGCCAAATACTTTCTCAAATGGAAGGAAGACCAAGCGGACAATACCCGCTTCAAGCTGGACAAGTACCTGCTCAAGCTTTGCGCCAAGGAGCGGCTGCTCGAACTGGTGCACGATTTCGTGCTCTTCGACGGCGGCACCAAGAAGCTGCCCCGGGCGCACCAGTATTTCGGCCTCAAGGCCGCCCAGAAGCACGTCAAAAAACGCCGGGGCGGCATCATCTGGCACACCCAGGGCAGCGGCAAGAGCATCGTCATGGTGCTGCTGGCAAAGTGGATTCTGGAAAACAACCCCCATGCCCGGGTAGCCATCATCACCGACCGGGATGAACTGGACAAGCAGATCGAGCGGGTCTTCACCGAGATCGGCGAACCGATCAAAAGGGCCGGCAGCGGCCGGGATCTCATGGCCCAGCTGGGACAGGCCGCGCCGCGCCTGTTGTGCTCGCTGGTCCACAAGTTCGGCCGCCGGGATGTGGACGATTTCGAGGCCTTCATCAAGGATCTGGAAGCCCAACCCAGCCCTGCCGTGGGCGAGGTGTTCGTCTTCGTGGACGAATGTCACCGCACCCAGAGCGGCAAACTGCACCGGCTGATGAAAGCCATGATGCCCAATGCGGTCTTCATCGGCTTTACCGGTACGCCCCTGCTCAAAAAAGACCGCCAGACCAGCATGGAGGTGTTCGGCAGGTATATCCACACTTACAAGTTCAGCGAGGGGGTCGAAGACGGCGTGGTGCTCGATCTGGTTTACGAGGCCCGGGATATCGATCAGCGCCTGGGATCGCAGCGCAAGATCGATGCCTGGTTCGCGGCCAAGACCCGGGGGCTCAACGACTGGCAGAAAAACGAGCTGAAAACGCGCTGGGGTACCTTACAGAAGGTGCTCAGCTCCCGCTCGCGCATGGATCGTGTAGTGAGCGACATCATCTTCGATTTCAGCTGCAAACCGCGCCTGTCCAATGAACGCGGCAACGCCATCCTGGTGGCTTCCAGCATCTACGAGGCCTGCAAGTATTTCGAGCTGTTCCAAAAGACCCCTTTCAAGGGCAAGTGCGCGCTGATCACCTCCTACAATCCACTGGCCAGGGACATCACCAAGGAGGAGTGCGGCGCCAACACCGATACCGACAAGCAGTTCATTTACAACACCTATACCGAATTGCTCAAAGAGGTGGCCGCCCAGCCGGGCATGACCAAGACCGAGACTTATGAAGAGCAAGCCAAGACGCTTTTCACCAAGGCGCCGGCCGCCATGAAACTGCTCGTGGTGGTGGACAAGCTGCTCACCGGTTTCGATGCGCCGCCGTGCACCTACCTTTACATCGACAAATCCATGCAGGACCACGGCCTTTTCCAGGCCATCTGCCGCACCAACCGACTGGATGGCGAAGACAAGGAGTTCGGCTACATCGTCGACTACAAGGACCTGTTCAAAAAGGTCGAAAACGCCATCGCCGTGTATACCTCCGAACTGGATCACAGCGCGGGGGGCGTCTCCCCTGAAGTGCTGCTCAAGGAGCGCCTGGAAAAGGGCCGGGAACGGCTGGATCAGGCCCTGGAGACCCTGGCGCTGCTGTGCGAGCCGGTGGAACCGCCCAAGGGGGAGCTGGAACATATCCACTACTTTTGCGGCAACACGGAGAAGCCCACCGATCTGCAGGAACACGAGCCCCAGCGGGCTGCGCTGTATAAGGCAGTCGTGGCCATGGTGCGGGCCTATGCCAATATCGCCGACGAGTTGGAAGCCGCCGGGTACGGCCCATCCGAGATCACGCATATCAAGCGGCAGCGCGACCATTACCTCAACATCCGGGAGATCGTGCGTAAGGCCAGTGGCGAGACTCTTGATCTCAAAGCCTATGAAGCCGACATGCGGCACCTCATCGACACCTACATCGAAGCCGACGAGCCCCGCAAGATATCGCCCTTTGACGACATGTCGCTCATCGATCTGATCGTCAAGACCGGCATCGCCAATGCCATCACCAGCCAGCTCGGCGCATTGAAAGGGGATCGTAATGCCATCGCCGAGACCATCGAGAACAACGTGCGCAGCAAGATCATCAAGGAACACCTCAACGACCCGGCCTTTTTCGACCGGATGTCGGCTCTTTTGGCCCAGATCATTGCCGCGCGCAAAGCCGCCGCCATCGAATACGAGGAGTATCTCAAGCGCATCGCCGATCTGGCCAAAAGGGTGGATGACGGGCAGGCGGATGAAACACCGGAGGCCCTGGATACCCCCGGCAAACGGGCGTTGTACAGCAACCTGAAAACGAAGGTGCCGGCCGATGGCTCTGCCACGGTTTCCGATGCCAGCGGCCTTGATCCGGACCTTCAAAGAGCCCTTGATATCGACAGCGTCGTAAAGCAGGTGCGGCCCGATGGCTGGCGGGGCGTCGAGCCCCGTGAACGGATCATCAAACAGGCGCTGTACAACATCCTATGCGACGTGGCCGAGGTTGAGCGCATTTTTATCATCATCAAGGCGCAGAGAGAGTACTGATGGCGAAGAAGCTCCGGCTTGGCGACATGGAGGTGGATGTGACCCTCAAGCAGATCAAGAACATCCATCTCAGCGTGCATCCCCCCACCGGAAGGGTGCGCATTTCCGCACCATCGCACATGAAGCTGGAGACCATCCGCCTCTATACCATTTCGAAGCTCAGCTGGATCAAGCGTCAACAAAAAAAGCTTCAGGCCCAGGAGCGCGAAACACCCCGGGAGTATATCGAGCGCGAAAGCCATTACCTGTGGGGCAAGCGCTATCTGCTCAAGATTTGCGAAAACGGCGGCCCCCATCGGGTTGAACTGACGCACAATCATTTTGTGCTGCATGTGCGACCCGGGATAGACGAGGACCGTCGCCGGTTGATTGTTGAGGAGTGGTATCGATCCCAGATCAAACAAGCCGTGCCGCCATTGATCGACAAATGGGAACCCATCCTGGGGGTGAAGGTCGCGCGCTTTTTCGTGCAACGCATGAAAACCCGATGGGGCAGCTGCAATCATCTCCGGGGCAACATCCGGCTCAACACCGAACTCGCCAAGAAACCGCCGGAGTGTCTCGAATACCTCGTGGTGCATGAAATGGTGCATTTGCTGGAGCCGGCCCATAACACCCGATTTGTGGCCTTGATGGACCAGTTTATGCCGAAGTGGCGGTTCTATCGGGATCAACTGAACAGGTTCCCGGTGAGTCATGAAAAATGGGCCTATTGATGAGGACATGAGGCTGTAAAGATATGGTCCCAAATGTGCTGGATTTTATAATGAACTCCTTTTCAAAGTGTGAGGTAGGTGTTTAGACTAACTGAAGTTTCCTAAAAAAGTTA
>DHGT01000078.1 GCA_002402905.1 Desulfatitalea sp. UBA4791
ATGATGATGGTGGGCATTCCCCGTTACCGTCTGCCCCGTGAGGTGATCGACCGGGAAGTGGCCATGATCGAGGATCTGGGCGTATCCTTCAGCTTCAATACCCATTTCGGCCGCGATGTCACCCTGCAGTCCCTCCGCGACGAGGGATTCGAAGCCTTTTTTATCTCCATCGGCGCCCATGACTCCTTCAAGCTGGGCATTCCCGGAGAGAATGACTTTCCCCAGGCCTTGCAGGCCATCGATTTTCTGAAAAATGTGGCCCTCGGTGACCGGCGCCTGCCCGGCAAGCGGGTGGTGGTCATCGGCGGCGGCAATGTGGCCATCGACGCCGCCCGCACCAGTCTGAGACTGGGCTGCGCGGAAGTCACACTGGCCTATCGCCGCACCCGTGACGAGATGCCGGCCGACATCGAAGAGATCGAACAGGCCGAGGAGGAGGGCGTCGAATTCGCCTTCCTGACCGTTCCGGTCTCTCTGACGGGTAGCGACGGCCACCTGAGCGGGGTCCAATGCTTGCGGGCCGAATTGGTGGAACTGCCTGGCGCCAAACGCAAATCTCCCCGGCCCGTGGAAGGCAGTGAGTTCATCATGCCCGCCGACGCGGTGATCAGCGCCATCGGCCAGCGCGTCGATCAAAAGGGGTTGGAGGAGTTCAAAGAGGTGGCCTGGACCCGGCGCGACACCATCCAGGTGCACAACGCCACCATGTCCACCGATATGCCCGGCGTATTTGCCGCCGGCGACGCGGTCACCGGTCCGGCCACGGTGGTCGAGGCCATTGGCGGCGGAAAACGCGCGGCCCAGGCGATCGATCGTTATCTCAACCATATTCCCCAGCCCAACATGCCCCCCGTGCCGGTGCGACGGCAACGGGTGGGATGGACCGAAGTGCCGGCCGCCACGAAAATGGCCCTCAAACGGCCGCATATGCCCCTGCTCAACATGGACCGGCGCCGCACCACCTTTCAACAGGTGGAATTGGGCCTTTCGGAAAACATGGTGCGCGAAGAAGCCCGGCGCTGCCTGCGCTGCGACATCTGCCGCCGCTGCGGCTTGTGTGTCAGTATCTGTCGGGACAAAATGGGGGTCGATGCCCTGCAGCTGGGCTACTTCGACTTCGATCACCCGGTGGTCACGGATTTCCGCAAAACCCAGGAGCGCTGCATCCTGTGCGGGGCCTGCGCCACCAACTGCCCCAACAACGCCATGCAGATGGAGGATCGCAACGGCGAACGGATCCTGCACCTGTGCGGCACGATCTTGAATCGGCAGCCGTTGCTCTATTGCGAAGTGTGTGGCGCGACCCTCGGGCCGGCACGCTACCGCGATTATGTTGTTAAACGCACCCGGGGCATTTCGCCGCCCACCGATGGTCACAACATCTGTGAAGCCTGCGCGCGCAAAGCCAATGTGCTGGGCGCGCACCGAACCATGCCGATTGATTGATGGACATTTAACCCGCCACGAGACCCCGTGGACGACAACGACTCAGGAGTTGGTATGCCATTACGTAAAGGTCAAAAAATAGAAGTGTTTCGCCGCAGCGGCGACGAAGCCTGGGAGGATTACATGGATGCCTTTATCGGTTGCCACGGGATCATCACCGATCCAGACACGTCCATCAACGACCCCGACGCCCTGGTCGAAGTGAGCCTGGAAGGCAGGGGCACCCATCGCCTGCCCCAGGATTGCATGCGCCTTCTCGACGATCAGCCCTGATCCCGGGCGGGCCCCCGCGCCCGCCCGAACCCACTCGGTGTCATTTTTGATGGATTCGCACATCGCATGGGATCGCCATCCCTCCATCAGATAGGGAACCTTTGGTTGCACGATCGCAGGTTTTTCCCGCCCCGCCGCAAATACGACACGAAATTTTTTCGAAACAATCATTCAACTTTCCAACTCAATCAACCGATATTGTCCATGGCGGTAATGGCTTAGAACGTTACCTATGTTTCTGTCGCAAAAAGGGGGATCTGAATGAAAGCGCTTGTGGTCGATGATTCACTCGTCGTTCGAACAATCATCCAAAACGCCGTTAAACCCATTGGATACGAGGTTCTTCAGGCCTGCAACGGCAAAGAGGCACTGGACCTGCTGGCCACCCACGGCCCTTCGGTCGAACTTGTGCTGCTCGACTGGAACATGCCGGTTCAAGACGGCTATGAAACCATCAAACAGATCAAGGCCAATGATGCCTATAACCATCTGTGCATTTTAATGATTTCCACGGAATCGGAAGACGATAAGGTGGACCAGGCCCTTTCGGCGGGCGCCAATGGGTACCTCGCCAAACCCTTCAGCGAGGAGGAGTTGGCTGCCAAGATCAAGACCACCCTTGCCGCGTTCAAATCCAAATAGGGGTCGATGACGGCCGTCGACCCAACAGCGGCGCAGCAGGCATAAAAAAATAAAGCGCAACCCACAGTGCCGCCCCAAACACCGAAGGTCCATCGACATCGGAGATCACGATCTGGAGAGCAACCATGAAGAACATACTTTTAGTCGATTGCAACGCCGAGGTCACGAGAACCGTTGCAAGCCTGTTATCGGACACCTGTAAAATTTCCAATCGGGCCTTTGGCGACGACTTTACGCCCGGCAATGCCGGCATGATCATCCTGAATGCCCAGGGAGGCATCGATGCGCCCGCTGAAAAAATATCCAGAATCAGAAAAGCTTGCGCGTTCAGGGCGATCCCGATCATTGTCATTAAAGACGGCGACGACCTGGCGACCATCGAACGCCTGCTGAGCGCCGGCGCCACCGAAGTGCTGTCACTGGATGCACCTGCGGCCGCCTGCCGGCAAATTCTCCAGGGCCACTTGATCCCCAACCGGACACCCCTCGAAAAAGAGATGGCCTATTTGACCCCCTTCATCGAGAACACGATGACGGTTCTGAAAAAGATGGCCTTTGTCGATGCCACCTTCCGCGAAGTCTATTTTTCCGATGTGTTGCGCACCTATGGCGACATATCCGGGATCATCGGTCTGTCCGGCACTTCGGAAGGCACCGTGGCCGTCACCTTCTACTGGGATCTGGCCCGCAAGGTGATCGCCAACATGATGCGGGTGACCGAGGACAAGATCAACGCCGAGTACATTCACGATGGCGCCGGTGAATTGATCAATATGATCAGCGGCAGCACGAAAAAGCAGTTCAAGGGAACGCCGTTTCACTTCGACCTCTCCCTGCCCACGGTGGTGGTGGGTTCCGGCCACCAGTTGGGGCACCCCGAGGGATCGAGCATCGCCGTACTCATTTTCGATGTCGGTGAGCAGTCGTTCGTTCTACAAGTCTGCCTGAAACCCAAAAAGGAAAACAAAGAGCAGGCCGGATCCGTTCAGACCGAGGCACAGTAGGCGTTTTGCTAACCCAAAGGGCGACCAGCGGCTGAATCTCATGAGTGCCACCAACGATATCCTTTTCATCAATCAAGACGAGCGCTTCCGGGCGAGCATCACCCCCTTGCTGCAGGCCGCGGGATATACCGTGCATGCGGCCACCGCCATGAGAAATGCCTTGTCGGTCCTGACAACCCATCCGGTCGGGCTGATCGTCTGCGACCAGGCCCTGGACGATATCGGCGGTTTGGAGTTTCTCGGCTTCATCAAAAAGGATCCGCTCCGGGAAAACATTCCCGTCATGTTCCTGGTGCCATTGAAAGCTCAGGGGCGGCCGCTCAAGCTGTTTGAACTCGGCGCCGTCGATTACCTCGTCTATCCGCTGGATTCGGACATCCTGATCGGCCGGATCGGGGAGGCGTTTCGATCGCCGTCGCAAGACTCTTCGGCCGAGAAGACGGAGACCGCGCCCTCGGCTCCGGTCGGCGCAACCGCCCCGGCCGAACCGCCGGCAGCCACACCGGTCGACATCTCCACCATCGGCGTGGAGGTCTCCAGAGACGGCCTCCTCTGGATGCCGGGCAACATAAGAGGCTTCACCGACCAGAGCATCTCGGTCCAGACCTCCCTCTTCGGAAAGAAGGGGGTCTCGCTGATGATCCGCTTCAAACAGCCCGAGGGGGTCTTTGTGGTCAACGGGCGCATCGACACGATCGTCTTCGATGATTTTCAAAAACCGGCGGACATCGATATCCTGGTCGAACAAGACGACTCCTGGCGGCGCACGTTCTATTGGCTGACGCATGGCGGCGATGCTGCGCCCGACGCCGCACCTCCCGGTGAAACCAGCGAACCCGCGCCGGTTCAGGGCGCTTCCGAGATCGAAGCCACCATTGCGCTTTACCCCGAGGAAGACGATGCCAACGAGATCAGCGGAGAACAGCTGCAACAAAAGGCAGCCAAAAAGAAACAATCTTATGACATCCGATTCTATCACAGCATCATCGGAAAACAGCTGGACAACTACCGCGTCATCACGCTGATCGGCGCCGGAAGCATGGGCGGTGTCCTGCAAGGATGGGATGTGGCCCTGGAAAGAGAGGTGGCGCTTAAGATCATATCGTTTGAATTGTCGTCCAAAGAGGAGTTCCGCGAATTGTTCGTCAAGGAAGCGCGGGTCATCTCCAAACTCAATCATCCGAACATCGCGCAGATATACAATATCGGTTGCAGCAGCGATATTCTCTACTATGCCATGGAGTTTATCGATGGCATCACCCTCAAGGATGTGATCGCCAGGTACCGCAAACTCAGCCTTCAAAAGGGGCTGGCGGTCCTGATCACGGTCTGCAAGGCGCTGGAAGTGGTGTATCAAAACAGCATCGTACACCGGGACATCAAACCCGCGAACATCATGATCACCCATTCGGGGGCCATCAAACTCGTCGATTTCGGGGTGGCCCATAGCAGGGACCTCAAACCGTCGGGCAAGCATCGGATCATGGGAACCCCCCTTTATATGTCTCCGGAACAGATTGCCGGGTTGGCCCTGGACCATCGCAGCGACATGTACTCCCTGGGCGCCACCTTCTACCATGTCCTTTGCGGCGCACCGCCATTCAATGCCAAGGAGATCAACGACGTGCTGGATCAGCATCTCAATGCTTCGATTCCGCCGCTGTGGAAGAGAGATCCCAAGATTCCATCACAACTCAGCGACGTCATAGATAAAATGATGGCAAAAGATCCCAATGACCGGTATCAAAGCTTCAAGGCGGTTGCCGACGAGATCTCTGGATTGCGCACCAAGGCGACCTCCAACAAAACTTGAAAGGCGGCTTTTACAAGCGGGTTACGATCATGGCCGAAAACGCCGAGCAGATCTGCCATTCATTATCGGAGAGTGAACCCGATCTCCTCGACCTGAATGCGTTAAGCCCCGAGCAGCTGCGTGCCTGCGTCGAGGTCAGCAAGTCCATCACTGCCGAACTGGATCCGGCCCGCCTGATTCCCACCATCATGGAAAAGGTGTCCAAACTGCTGCCGTCCGAGACCTGGTCGCTCTTTTTGCTCGACGAAGCCACCCAGACCCTTAAATTTGAAATCAGCATGGACATCGACCTGGAAACGGTCAAAAATTTTCGTCTGGCTTTGGGACAGGGCGTTGCCGGTAAGGCGGCCCAGTTGCAGCGGCTCCTGGTGGTCGGAGACGTGTCCCAATGCGAATACTTCTTCGATCAGGTGGACGGCACGACGGGCCGGCGGACCGAGGCATTGATCTGCGTGCCGATTCTCTATGCCGGCCGCACCCTGGGGGTGCTCGAGGTGGTCAATCCCAAACGGATGGATGCCGCCATGCTGATGCAGCTGCGCCTGCTGTCCGACTATCTGGCCATCGCCATCGAAAACACCCGGCGCTACCAACTGATGGAAGAGCTGGCGGTGCGGGACAATCTGACCGGCCTATTCAACCAGCGCTATCTCTACCCCACCCTCAAACGTCAAATCCTCAGGTGCCGCAACGCAGGGCATCCCCTGTCGCTGGTCTTCATGGACATGGACAACTTCAAGACCGTGGTCGATCGTCTGGGCCATCTCAACGGCAGCCGCGCACTGAGCGAAGTGGCCCAGCGCATCCAGGCCTGCCTCTCCGAACCGGCCTTCGGCGTGGCCTACGGCGGCGATGAATTCGTTACTCGTTCTTCCGGAGTTCAGCCGCACGCAGGCGGTCCAGCTCGCCGCAGAGGTGCGTCGTTCGGTGAAAAACGCCCCCTACCTGACCCGCTGGGGCCAACAGGTCTCCCTCACGGCAAGCTTCGGGGTGGCCACCTTCCCCGAGGATGCCGACGACAGCACCGCCCTGCTGGCCCTGGCCGACAATGCCATGTTCCGGGTCAAAACCACCGGCAAAGACCGGGTCAATGCCCGAGTGCTGAAAGCTGTGGAATAGGGTCGCCGTCTCTATTCGAGCCTGATGGTGCTGTCTGGAAGGGATTTTTTGCACATTCATCAACTGGATGGATTCCAAAAAGTCGCTTTGGACGGCGCCGTAAGAAGTTCAAGATCAAGGCGCGCGAAATTCCGTGTCCTGAGGCGTACTTGTCGTACGCCGCAAGGACCACGGGATGAGCGCAACGCAGATATTGGACTTCTTACGGTGACGTCACGATTCGACTTCCCGCCCAAACGGCTTCACCACCACGATCAGCCAGGGCAACAGCGTCAGGGCGGCGACGATGGCCACCAGCATGGCCAGGCCGGTGAAGAGCCCGAAATAGATGGTCGGCCAGAAGTTGGAGAGCGCCAGAATGGAAAACCCGATGATAATGGTCACCGAGGTATAATACATGGCGTGACCGATGCTGCCGTGGCAGCGGTGCATGGCCCGGTAGTAATCGCCGTCCGTCTTGATCTCTTCCTTGAATCGGTAGATGTAGTGGATGGTGTCGTCCACGGCGATACCCACGCTGATGGCGGCGATGGTGATCGTCATCATGTCCAGGGGGATGTCCAGCCAGCCCATGACACCGATGACCGAACCGGCCGACAGCAGGTTGGGAAACAGGGCGATGAGGGCCAGGCGGATCGAGCGGAACAGTATCATGAACATAACGAACAGGACCAGGGCGACCAACCCCATGGTTTGGATCTGAGAATCGAAAAGGCTCTGCAGCATGTTATTGTACAGGACCATGGTGCCGGTCAGATGGACCCGTTCGGCGGCCAGTCCGAGCTGGTTGACCAGGTCATGCTTGATTTTCTTGAGCAGGGCGTCCCGGTTGAGGTCCTCGAGCGAATCGATGATGCGCACCGAAAAACGGGCCTCGTTCGCTTCGATAGAAAGATAGGGGTCTAATATCAACTCCTTGTACTTGTCCGGCAGCTTGGTATAGAGCACGGCCATGGAGATGCTGTCCAGGGATTTGCCGTCATTCAAGTTGCGGCCGATCTTCAGCAGCGTGGCCAGGCTGAGCTGCTTACCGGTGGCCGGCAGGCTGTCGATGTAGTCGTGCACCGCCTCGATGGTTTCGAGACGCTCATCAAAAAACCAATACTTATCATAATCCTCGACCACCTCCTGGGCGTAGGGATTGAGGAAGTCGTCTTCCGCCTCATCGGGCTGGGCGAACTGCTCTAAATCGATATCGTCGAACTGAACGATCACATCCAGCGGCGTGGTGCCGCCCAGTTTCTTGTCTATTAGCGCCATGCCCTGATAAATCTCGGTGGAAGTTTTGAAATAGTCGATGAAACTGTTCTCCACCCTCAAACGGGAGATGCCGATCACGGTCAGCACGGTGATCACGCATGTGGCCAGCAGGATGATCGTGCCGTGGTACTGGGTAAATCGGGCCGACGCGGCGGTCAGGAAGTACCCGGCATGGCTGCCTTTTTCGGTGGGTAGACCGCGCTTTTTGGCCAGCATGACCGAGGCCGGAAAAAGAACGAAGGTGAGCAGCAGGGAGAGCACCAGGCCGACGCTCATCATCCAGCCGAAGTTGATGACCGGTTTGATGTCGCACATGACCAATGAGCTGAAGCCGGCGATGGTGGTCAAAACCGCGTAGACGCAGGGCACGAACTTGGTGCGCACCGTGTCGTCAACGAGCGTGCGCTGGTCCTTGGCAGGATCGGTGCGATGAAACTCGCGGTAGCGCACGATGAGATGGACCGTGATGGCCAGGGTCATGATCAGCTGAAGGGAGATGAAGTTGGAGGAGATGACGGTCACCTCCCATCCGAAAATGGCCAGAATGCCCATCATGGCAATGACCGAAAGAAAGCAGCAGAGCATGGGCAGCAGGACCCAGAGGAACCTGCGGAAGATGAGTCCCAGCATGAGCACCAGCAGCGCAAAAACACCCACCCCGAAGAGTTTCAGATCGTTGCGGACGAAAGAGATCATGTCGTCCTGGATCATGCTGACGCCGCCAAGGAACAGATCGGCCTGATCCCGGTAGCGATCCATGATGGCCCGCACGGTTTTGATGTTCTCGTGCTGGGCGGCGCTCATCCGCTCCATGTGGCGGTCGATCTGCAGATTGACTGCACCGAGCGCCTCTTCTTCCGCTTCGCTGAGCGCATCATCCGCCTTCTTGTCCAGCAGGACGTTGCGCTCCTTGAGCAGGGACTGATAGTGCGCGTCGGTCTCCAGGTTCACGATGAGGGCCGTGGTCTTGAGATCTTCGCTGACGATCAGATTACGGTAAAAGGGGCTTTCGGCCAGCTCTTTGCGGGCCAACGCCCGATCGGTGGTTGATGACTCGAGGGTGCGGATGCCCTCGGAGACTTCGGCGTAGGACATGGGCGGGCTCTGAAACAGAGGCACGTCCAGCAGGGTCAGGATCGAAGTGACCAGGGGCAGCGGCTTCAACTCGTCGCGCAAGCGACCGATGACGGCCAGGTTTTCGTCGGAGAGCAGGTCCCCCTGCTTCGGGGTGTAGGCGATCAATAGGAAATCGGTGGCCCCGTAACGCTCCACCACCTCACGGGAGTACCGCAGATCCCGGTCGTTTTCCAGCAGCAAGGTCTCGGCCGAGGCGTCGATGCGAAAATCCTGGGCCTTGTATCCCAGGGCGGCGATGATGGCCAACAACACGAGGATCACCGCCAGGGGATGATCCAGCACGAGCCTGGTGTACCAGCGAAGGGCGGCTTCAGAAATTTTTTTCATGGGTCTCCATCGGCTGCGCGTTAGGGCCATGCATGCATCATCGGATGCATCATCGGCCGGAAAGGCCTCCAAGCGGCCCGAGACAAATGCCCCCGTTTATATACGTTCGACCCACCGGGGTCAAGACAGGAGGGGGAATAGCCAGCGATTCCAACTGAATGCAATGCATTAAATCCGGCGTGGGTGGGGCGTGCCGGGTTTNNCGGGTTTTAAGGTATGGACAGGAAAGCGCAGGTATGATTAAACAAGGACCGTTTATTGGTCATTTTGAGACATCCAATCCGGTTTGTCACATTTGTGAAAATCCATACCACCAATGCCCGTCTACAAACAGGCCAATTGGCTATTTGTGGATCGGCATGAACTATCACATCATCAGGAGGAGAGACGAATGGTTGCGATTACCGAAGCCGTATCATTGGAAAAGCAAGGGGAGATCGCCCTGTTGTGGATCGACAATCCCCCGGTCAACGCATTGGGGCACCCCGTGCGCAAGGGCATGGCCGACGGCATCACCATGGCGATGAACGATGACGAGATCAAGGCGATCGTGGTCATCTGCAAGGGCCGCACCTTTTGTGCCGGCGCCGATATCCGCGAATTCGGCAAACCGCCGCTGGAACCCCATCTGCCCGACGTGTTAACTGCGTTCGATCAATGCACCAAACCCATCATCGCCGCCATCCACGGCACAGCCTTCGGCGGCGGACTGGAAACCGCCCTGAGTTCCCACTTCCGGGTCGCCGCGCCCAGCGCCCAATTCGGATTGCCGGAAGTCAAACTCGGCCTGTTGCCGGGCGCCGGCGGCACCCAACGCCTGCCGCGCCTGATCGGTCCGGAAAAGGCCCTGCCCATGGTCGCCACGGGCAATCCGATCCGTGCCGACAAGGCCCTCAAGGAGGGCGTCATCGATGAGATCGTGGAGGGTGATCTGGCCGAAGGCGCCATCGCTTTCGCCAAAAAAGTCCTGGCCGAAAAACGGCCCATGCGCCGGGTCAGCGCCATGACCGAAAAGATCGACGAGGCGCGCAACAAACCCGAAATCTTCGCCGATTACCGCAAACAGCTGGCCAAGACCGCCCGCGGTTTCGAAGCACCCGAAGCGTGCGTCAAAGCGGTGGAAGCGGCCGTCCACAAGCCGTTTGCCGAAGGTCTCAAATATGAGCGCGAGCTGTTCCAGCAACTGATGAGCGGCTCCCAGTCGGCGGCCCAGCGCTACTACTTCTTTGCCGAGCGCGAAGTAGCCAAGATTCCCGACATCCCCAAGGATACGCCGCTGATCGATATCAAGAAGGTGGGCATCATCGGCGCCGGCACCATGGGCGGCGGCATCACCATGAACTTCGTCAACGCCGGCATCCCCGTGACCCTGGTCGAGGCCAAGCAGGAGTTTCTGGACCGCGGCCTGGGTGTGATCAAGAAAAATTACGACATCAGCGCCTCCAAGGGCAAGATGACGGCCGACGATGTCAACACGCGCATGGGCCTGATCAAGGGCACCACCCACATGGAAAATCTGGCCGACGTGGACCTGGTCATCGAAGCGGTCTTCGAAAACATGGACCTGAAAAAAGAGATCTTCTCCAAGCTCGACGCCATTTGCAAGCCAGGCGCTATCCTGGCCACCAACACCTCGTACCTGAACGTGGACGAGATCGCGGCCATGACCCAACGGCCCGAGTATGTGCTCGGTCTGCACTTTTTCAGCCCGGCCAACGTAATGCGTCTGCTCGAGGTGGTGCGCGCCGCAAAAACGTCGATCCCGGTCCTGGCCACGGCCATGGCCATCGCCAAAAAAATCAAGAAGATTGCCGTGATGGTCGGGGTCTGCCACGGCTTCGCCGGCAACCGGATGTTCTCCCAGCGCCGTCGTGAAAGCGAGAAGCTGATCCTCGAAGGCGCGCTGCCCGCGCAAGTAGACAAGGTGGTGTACGACTTTGGTTTCCCCATGGGTCCCTTTCAACTCTATGACCTGATCGGCAACGATCTGGGCTGGAGCAAGGAGACCTCCACGGGCGAGTCGATCCGGGACCTGATCTGCGAGCAGGGCCGCTTCGGTCTCAAGGCCAGCAAAGGCTACTACAATTATGACCCGGGCAGCCGAGCTCCCAAACCCGCGCCCGAAGTCGATCAACTGATCGTCGAATTTTCCCGGAAAAAGGGATACAAACGCCGGGAGATCTCCGATGAAGAGATTCTGCAGCGTTGTATTTACCCGATCATCAACGAGGGGGCAAAAATTCTGGAAGAAAAAATCGCTGTGCGGCCGAGCGACCTGGATGTCATCTGGATCAACGGCTATGGCTGGCCCCTGTACCGTGGCGGCCCCATGTTCTACGCCGACCTGGTCGGACTGGACAAGGTCCTGGCCGTGATGAAGAAGTTCCAGGCCGAACATGGCGATGACTTCAAACCCGCCGCCCTGCTGGAAAAGCTGGTCAAGGAAGGGAAGAAATTCGCCGCGCTGAATTAGAGACGCCTATCGTCAAGCGGGTTGCATCCATCGGAAATAGATAGGGGCAGGCGTTACGCCTGCCCCTCATTTCGCCTTGTGATCACGTCATAGAAGTCAAACTTGGATGGGTTCCAGAAAAATCGATGCCGGACGGCGCCGTCAAGTTTGCAGCGAACCGGTATCAGAGGCCTCTTCCATTTTGAAGGAACCTGCCTGCTGCTCGATCGCCTCGCTCGAAGTCAGCAGCAATCGAATGATCGCACAGGCTTTATCGATGGCCGGGGAGCGCCCGCTGATCACGTCGCTGTACAAAATCCCCTGGTTGGCGAGGATAAAGATTTCCGCCAGTTTTTCCGCCGGTGAATGCAACTGGATATGCCCCTGCCTTTCCTGCTCCCGCAAATGTTCAGCGGAAAGGCTGATGATGCGCTGGCTTACGCCGCTTGCAAAGTTGGTCAAAATGCGAAAGGCGTAACTCGGGTCCTCCCTGATGAACTGCTGCATGGGTGGAAACGACAAGATCGACACCATGAAACTGCGGTGCACATTGACGATATGATCGATGCCGTGCCCCGGGGTTTCCCGAACGGCGCGTTCAAAGGCCGGACCTGTCAGCGACCAGAAAATCTCGTCCATCAAAAGGTCTTTTTTGCCCACCCAGCGATACAGCGTGCCGCGGCTGACGCCGATCTCCTGAGCTAACTGCCCGAAACTGATTTTTTTGCCCTCCAACCATCGTCGGCGTGCCAATTTGAAGACTTCCAGGGGAGTGGCCTGGGGACGCTTGGAATTGGCCAGCGCCAATGCCAGAGGGGTTTCATGGGATTTTTCGACTTTACTCTCCATCGCCTCGTTATCCATCTATTGTTTCCGTGTCGAAGAGGTTTCGTGCATCACGGTTTTCCCTCGCACCATTTTGTTTCGTGATCTTGGGTACATCGAATGGCGTTGCCGGGGGGCCGGTCCAACTGGCGAGCGCTGTCACAGGTGGTGTACGATTTCTGGAAGTTGTTTTCAATGATTCCGTATCCCGCTTGAATATTGACGTAATTTGGCATTGAGTATGACAACATGGTGGGCGTGTGTCAATGATCAAGTCCATTCGATTTTCCCTTGTCATCACCCGGGAGCGAGGATACAACAACAAAGGAATTTGCACTTCAGATTGGCGCGCAAAGCGCGCGAGAGGAGTCACGATGTCGTATCTGGTTCAGGGGAAAAAGGGCGAGCAAAGGCTTTTCATGGGCAACGAAGCCATCGCTCGAGGAGCCTTGGAGGCCGGTATCTCCGTGGCCGCCGGATATCCGGGCACCCCGTCATCCGAAATCATCGAAAACCTGGCCAAAGTTTCCAAGGAGCGCCATCTCTACGTGGAGTGGTCGGTCAACGAAAAGGTGGCCCTTGAGGTCGCTGCAGCGGCATCCTTTGCCGGGCTCAGAGCGCTTTGCGTCATGAAGCAGAACGGGGTCAACGTGGCCTCGGACTTCCTGTTGCATCTGGCCGGGTCCGGTACCCGCGCGGGCCTGGTCCTGGTCCCGTGCGACGACCCGGGAGCCTTGTCCAGCGTCAACGAGGGCGAATCACGCCATTTTGCGCGCCTCGTCGAGATCCCGCTCCTCGAACCCGGCAACTTCCAGGAAGCCAAGGAGATGGTCCGGTATGCCTTCACGCTTTCTGAAGAACTGCGCACCCTGGTGATGGTCCGCAGCGTCACCCGCCTGTCCCACGCCAGCGGTAATGTGACCCTGGGCGAATTGCCGTCGACCGGCGCCAAGGCTTACTTCAAACATGATGGTTTCATCCTGGATCAGATGGAAGGCGCGGTGATCAGCTCGCCGGTGGAGTACAAGCACACCCTTCAGCAGGAACGGGTTCAGAAAGCCGCCCAACTTTTCGAAGAGAGCCCATTCAACACCTATAGCGGTCCGCCCGATCCCGAGGTGCTCCTGATCACCAGCAGCGCCTGCAACCTCTACAGCAAGGAGGCGGTCCGTCTGCTCCAGGCCGAATCGCGGGTGGGCATTCTCAAAATGGGCACCACCTGGCCCCTGCCGCCCCGTTTCGTGGAGCGCCATCTGCGCATGGCCGATACGATCCTCATCGTCGAGGAGGTGCTGCCGTTCCTCGAAGAGAGCGTCAAGATCCTGGCCGCCGAGTTGGCCCCCACCATCGGCGTCAAAACTTTCTACGGCAAGCGCGACGGCACCATTCCCGCCACCGGCGAAATGAACCCGGACCGGGTGATCCAGGGGCTGGCCAGGGTTCTGTGCATCGACTACCAGCCCGTGTCCGAGGGCTATGCCAAAAAAGCCCTGGAATCGGCTTTTTTCGGAGCGCCGGAGCGCGACCTGACCTTCTGTCCCGGTTGCCCCCACCGTGCTTCGTTCTGGTCGATCCACAACGCCCTGCAACTCGACCATCGCCAGGGGTTCGTCTGCGGCGATATCGGGTGCTACTCCCTGGCCATGCGCCCCACCGGCTATGAAACCCTGAAAACCCTGCACGCCATGGGATCGGGAACCGGTATTGCCAGCGGCTTCGGCATGCTCCGGGAGTTCGGCCTCGATCAGCCCGTGCTGGCCGTCAGCGGCGACTCCACCTTTTTCCACGCCGTCATGCCGGCCCTGGCCAACGCCGCCCACCACGGCGCCAACATCACCGTTGTGGTGCTGGACAACAGCGGCACGGCCATGACCGGATTTCAACCCCACCCCGGCCTCACCGTGGACGCGGCCGGCAATACGGTGCAATCCCTGGACATCCGACGAATCTGCGAAGCCATGGGCGTCGAGGTGCGCCAGTGCGACCCCTTCGACCTGGCCGCCACCCAGGCCACCCTCCTGGAGTTGATCTCTTCCCGGAAGGGGCCCAACGTGCTCATCCTCAAACAACTGTGCGCCCTGAGCCCTGAGCGAAAAGGCAAACGCATGTTCAACATGCACATCGACGAAACGATCTGCCTGGGCGAAAATTGCGGCTGCAACCGATTGTGCACGCGGGTCTTCAAATGTCCGGGACTGATATGGGACAAGGTCAAAAAGGTTTCCCGCATCGATGATGTCATTTGCGCAGGGTGCGGCGTGTGCGCGTCGATCTGCCCGGCCGGGGCGATTCAAAAGGAGGCGGTGTAGCGATGAACGGATCGATGACGGCCCTGGCGGCCGATCCTTACAACATGATCATCACCGGTGTGGGAGGCCAGGGCAATGTTCTGGCCTCGCGCCTGCTCGGCAACATGCTCATGGCCCAGGGACTCAACATCACCATCGGCGAAACCTTCGGCGCCTCCCAGCGCGGCGGTTCGGTGATGAGCCACCTGCGGGCCTCGACCTTAAACGACCTCTCCCCCCAGATCCCCAAAGGCCGGGCCCATTTGGTCGTCTCCCTGGAGCCCACCGAAGCATTGCGGGTCCTGAAGGATTACGGCAGCGAACAGGTCCATGTGTTGTGCAACATGCGCCCCATCCATGCCATCGCCGTGATCAGCGGCGAAGCCCAATACCCGGAAGCCGAACAATTAAAGGGGTGGATCACCGATCTTTCCCATAACGCCTGGTTTCTCAACGCCACCGAAACGGCCATGGAAATGGGCAATCCGATTTTCACCAACATCATCCTGGTGGGCGCCCTGGCGGCCACCGGCGTGCTCCCCCTGGACCGCGACATATTCGAAACAACCATCACCCGCATGGTGCCGTCGGATAAAATCGCCAAGAACCTGGAAGCGTTCGACAGGGGAAGAAACCTCATCGAAAAATAAAAGTTGCACGCCGCAAGGACGACGGAATGAGCGTAACGCAGATATTGGGCTTTTTACGGTGACGTCGAAAGATGAGCTTCAGTTTGGCATAGACAAAATCCCTGTCCGCATATTGACCGAAAGTCGTCGTATCCCCGCCTCCGTCGAAGGCCACGGCGCCGATGCCCACCTGGGCCCATGGCAGCGGTTTGTATGTCATTTCAAAGTGATGGCGCTGGTCTTCGTCCTGAAAGATGATCATGAAGCGATACCACAGCTCCAATTTCGAATCCAAACACGTGTAGCGTAGATAGGCGGTCATGCCGGTCTGGGATTCGGAGGCGACCATTCGCGGGTCGTGATCGAAGATATGGCTCCCCAACAATTGAAGATTGAAAAACAGATTCCGAATGAACAGGTCGCTCTTGTCCAGGCCGACCACATATTGGAGCTGATCTTTTTCCACGTTTCCGCGCGGTGTTTCCAGCAAGAGGGCGGGATCTTGCTGCCAATCCAGAGCGAACCAGGCGCCGCGCGATTGATAGGCGGCCTCGGCTCGCAGCACTACCGCGCTCAGGGTACGTTCCACGTCGGCGCCGAACAGGGTCATGCGATCGTTCAAGTTGTAGAAGTACAAGGCGTTCAGATCTTCCGGGCAAACCCGGTCAATGGGCCTCACTTCGTCGCCTTTGCCCCAATAGAGTATTTTCTTGCCGATGGTGAGGTCCGCATAACTACCTGCCGTCGGGCGCAGCTGATAGGTGGCATAGAGCTCCCGAAGATCGGTTCTGGCCTTGGCATCCTTTTCCAGATCCCGGTAATCCAACCGGAATCGTCCGGCCATGCGGATGGCGCCGATGTCGCCCCAACCTTTCAGGTCCAGTCGGTCGGTGGTGTGCCAGTCGTGGTCATAGTCATTGGGCGACCAGAGGTGGGCGACCAGTTCGCCTTCGTACGCCAGCGGAAAGTTCTTCCGGTCGCCCGCCGGCGCAGTGGCAGTATTGTCTGCGCCGCTCGATTCGCCCAGCAGGTCCTCCATGAAGTCATCTTCGTCGCCCTTTTCCGCCGCTTCGTTTTCACCCTGGTCCGAAAGGCTGGAAGTCATCCGGCGATGCGATCCCGGGGTGGGTTCCGACGCCCAAAGGCTTCCATGGGTGATGGTCAAACCTGCGATCAGGGCCAGAAGAAGGAACAGAGAGAACGCCCGGCAAGGCTTGCCGCCTAAAACGTCTCTTCCCATGCGGCCCCCAATTTTTCCTTATCGAAATCCAGCGGGTCGACGCCGCTGTCCACCTCGGCACGGACGACCTCCAGGATGGTGGTATGATTTTCCAGCAGGTCCTTGGCCACGGTTTTGAATGGGAGATGAATGGTGCCCACGGGTCGCACGTCGCCGGCCACGACGACCCGCTGCAGCTTGTTGTCCCGGTTGTAAATTTTCATCTGCAGGGGGATAAAGGTCTCCTGGTCGAACCAGGTGATCCTCCTGGGAAAGCGTGCGCCGTCGGCCTTGGCCGTGGCCGTCACCTTGTAACAGGCCCGTCCGGCGAGCGTGGTGTCGCTGCCGCGCTTGTAGGTGTAGTCGTCCAGCTTGATGCCGCCCAGGTCTTCATTGGTGAAATCGGTGTCCTCGAAGTTGTTCTGACGATCCTGGGAAGCGATCTGGCGGGGCCGACCGATGGCCGGCACATAAAGATACTGGTCATTGTTTTCGCCATGGGTTTCGATGGTCAGGAAGGTGAGCCCGCGCTTCAATGAATCGGTGAATCGAAACACGATGCGGCTCAGATCGTTGTCGATCCTCTCCTTGATGATCACGTTGCGCGTATCACTGACCGCATCGCCGGATTTGAGGGTCATCCGGGTGTAGATCACCAGGTCCCGTTCCGGTTGATTGAAATCATCGGCGATATCGAAGATGCCGCGTCCTTCCTTATCGGCCGTCGCCGGGTCATAGGGGCCGATGTCGTCCGCCTGGGCGGAGACGCAGAACGTCAACATCAACAGCAAGAGAATCAAGCTTCTTTTCATGAATCACTCCTTATCCATTGATGAAGTTAAACGAGATCGATCAGCGACAATACCGCCGGCAGCAAGGTCAGAGAGCCGGCCGAAGATGTGATCATGGTCAGGGCGATGAGAAATCCCAGATGCACGAGCGGCACGAAGGTGGAGAGCATCAGCACCGAAAAGCCCGCGGCCACGGCCAGGGCATTGATGCAGATCGATCCGCCGGTGGTGTCGGCCGTGTGGACGACGGCCTCTCCGTGGCCATGGCCGGCCTGGCGGTGTAACCGGTATCGGTTCAAATAGTGGAGACCGTAGTCGATGCCGATCCCGATGGCCACGCAGGCGGCGATGGCCGTGGCGGCGTCCAGGGGAATATTGAGCATCCCCATGACGCCGAAATTGATGCATATGGCCATGCAGAGCGGCAGTTTGGAGAGCAGCCCGTAAACCAACGATCGCATGATCAGGGTGACGAGCACCAGGACGATCGCCACCGACACGGCGATGGAGCGCATCTGGCCGCTGACGATCATTTGCTCGGATTCGACGTAGAGTGCGCCGATGCCGGTGGTGTGCACCTGCACGCCGATGCGCTCCAGATCTTGACCGAGCGGGCCGGCCAAGAGCGTTTTGATGGTGTGCAGGATATCGCGCGTGACTTCGCTCGATGCGGTTTTGATCTGCAGCATGAGCGCCGCGCGCCGCTTTTCTCCATCGATAAAGGCACGCGTATCCTCCCGCTGGAACTTGTCGATATAGGATGCCAGATGGGCTTTCAGCGCTTGGTTCGATCGATCGCCGGCCAGGTCCGAAATCGTGGGAACCCGGTAATAGGCCGGATCGTTGAAATAGAAGGCCTGGTTCATCTTGCGAATCAGGTCGAGGACCGAAAGTGTCTTGCCCACTTGGGGATATTGCGCCTTGATGGTGTGCCCCAGGCGCTCCATGGCGTCCAGGACGAGCGGATCGAGCACGCCGTTGGCTTCGCAAGCGGTGAAAATGATGCGCATGTCCACGGTACCGGCAAAATGGCCGTTGATAAACGTATCGGCCGCCCGGATTTCGGTGTCTTCCTTGAAAAACGCGATATTGTTCATCTCCACGCGGAGCCCGCTCACCGCGATGCCCGATGCCAGCAGCACGAGGACGGCCACGGTGATCACCGTTTTCGGATGCTGATAGGATATGCGGCTGATCGAACGAATCAGGCGGCCTGACAGTCGGCTGCCGAAGCCGGCACCTCCGCCGCGCTGATGAGCGGGCGCCCGCACCCCGAAACGGATCAGCAGGGCGGGGATCAAAACCAATGAAACGAGTAACGCGAAAAAGACGCCCAGGGCCGTAAACAGGCCGAACCAACGGCCACCAGCAATACGGGCATGGCGGTGCCCACGACAGACAGGGGCACATCCAGCAGCGCCATGACGCCCATGCACCAACCCACGGCCAGAAGGATCGTGACCATGGGGTAGAGCACGCCGGCCGGATTGCGAAAGGTGCAAAAGAGAAACAGCGTGACCACGACAAATACCAGGGGCAAGAGCCGCACGATATCCTGGCGCATGTTCTCCGCAACGGCCTGATCGACGATGGAATAGCCGGCCATGTGCACTGCATAACGGCCGTCACCGAACAACTGCGCCACCTCTTCCTTGACGCCCTCGAGCAGCAGTTCGCGGTTGGGCTGATCCAGATTCGGCGTACTGCGCACGACCACGAGCAGACTCTTTTCGTCCTGGCTGTAGATGCCCTCCTGGAGAAACGGCCAGGCATGGAGCCGCTGCCGGATTCGCGTCATGCTGTCGGTGGTGATCTCCCGGGGCACCAGGTCGCCCACACGAATCTGCTTGGGTGCCTGGGCCAGGGCCTGGCTGAGGGCTTGGGCGGCCTCCGGGGTCAGTGCACCTGCCAGAGAGGACCAGAAGGCATCGGAAATGTCCGCCGGTTTGGGGTGCGACGCATGGTATTGCAAGAGGGCATCCGGTCCCACGGCGCCGGCCTCGAGCAACTGCGCCACGAAACGCTTCAGATCCTCACCGTCCATGATGTCGAACGGCGCCACCGCCTCGGCGATGCCGCCATAATCCGTGAATTCGGGCCAGACCGTGTCGGTTTCGGTCAGGGCCACCACCTTGTCGACCCAGGTATTTTTGAAATGGCCGCGCCGGTCGGTGGTCTGATGGGCGAAGGCCGCCAGGTCGCCCGGGAAGGCGGCATGGGATGCGGCCAAGGCCGCCATACGGTCGGCCAGTTCCCGCGAAAAGCGATCCGTGTCGTCGACCGTCAGTAAAGCGGGCAGGCTGTCGCCGATGGCCTCTGCCAACTCCGCTGGCGCGGCCAGCAGTTCGGCAAGCAGCTGGGGTGTAAAATCGGGATCTGAAGAGAGGCTTTGCAGCACCCCTGCCAGGGCCAGGGCGTGCTCCGACGACAATCCCCAGCGAAGCGCCAGTTGGCGCGCCGGTATGCGCAGGTTGAGCGCGCGACACCGCGCTGCCAGCTCGCGGACCCGCTCGAGCAGATCGACCCGATAGATGCCGTCTATGGATTGTATGGCAATGGCGGTCCCGCCGGCATTGCCCAGAAGCTCTTCGGCATCCAGATACTGGTTTTTTGCCGCGTTGTCTTCCGGGAGCATGAACATCAGGTCATTTTGAATGACGATCCTCGGAATCGCCCAGATCGCGGCTAACGAAAGCCCGAAGACGAGTAGAATGATAAGCCGGAAGCGTTTGGCCAGCGGCATAATCCACGCCGACATGCCGCCTGATGTGAAAGGATGCTTTTGATTCGAATCGATCCGGTCTTTATCGAACGACTGCTCCGATCGAGTTTCCATGGTCACTCCTGAGTCCGCAACATGGTGAATGGGTGATCCGCTGCAACGGGGGTCCCAGCACCGCCCACAGACCGAGGTCTGTTGCCGGGTCGCTGGTCGTTCTTTGTCAATCGGAATTCGGTTGCTCTTTGGTCAATCCGCCGAGGATGAAATCGGTCATTCGGCGGCTCAGGTTATCGATGTCGATATGATGTTTGACCCGCATGAAGTAAAACAGACTGCTGTCGAAAAGACCGATTAAAAAGGCGGCTTCGGTTTCCGCGTCTTCGAAAGCGATATGCCCTCTTTGTTGCCCGACGGTCAGGTACGCCGCGATCCTGCCGATGAAGTCCGCATAGATACTTTCGTAGATCCCCCCGAACTTCCCGGCGTGACCGCTGCCTTCGACGAAAAGCAGTCGGGCCATCTTATAGTTGGCCGTGAAGAGGGTGATCAATTGGCGGATAAACCGATGCAGGTCCCGCCGGATGTCTTCGATCGAGGCGCCGGTGAACATATCGGCGGCACCGTCCAGCAGGCTCATGAACATTGTTTTGAACTTCGCACAAATGTAATAAAAAATTTCTTCCTTTGATTTGAAATAGATATAGAAGGTGCCCTGGGCAACGCCGGCCTTGGCCACGATGTCCGAGATCCGGGATTTCTGAAACCCGTTTTCATGGAAAACATCGATGGCGGCCGATACGAGCTGCTGTTTCGTCCGCTCCTGCTTTCCGCTCATTTCCAAATCCGATCCTCTTTAAGCATGCGTCTAGGCGGCCGTGTGGCTCGCCTCTAAAAATGACTGACGCGTCATTCATATATTTCCCATGCCATCCTTGTCAAGCCGAATTGCGCCGATAGGCGTGCCTTCACATCTTTGTGCTATATGCGCATGAATGACAATTGTCTCAAAATATGGTCAAGAACAGACGGCAAGTGCCGAAAAGAAACTCAATGGGACCCGGGGTCGACCGGAGAATACAATGGGAGGAATCACGCTGAAGGATCAACAACGATACCATAACGTCGATGCGTACGACTTGAACGACGTCCTGGGGGGAACCCCCATGGCCACCTTCGTGGTGAATGCCGAAGGCCGGGTCACCCATTGGAACCGGGCCTGCGAATTGCTCACCGGTGTTCGAAGCGAAGATATACTCGGCACCTTCAAACACCGGGAAGCCTTTTATACCGGATCCCGGCAGGTATTGGCCGATCTCATCGCCAGCCATGCCGACCCCGCCCAATTGATCGCGCATTATGGCGGAAAGTGCAGACCTTCCCCATCGATACCGGAGGGTTACGAGGGTGAGGACTTTTTCCCCAAGCTGGGCCGGCATGGAAAATGGCTCTATTTTACGGCAGCCCCCTTGAGAAGTTCGGAGGGCACCCTCCTGGGCGCCATCGAGACGATTCAGGACACCACATCCAATCACGCGGCCGAGGAGGCCATGCGCTCCAGTGAAACCCAGTATCGCCACCTTTTCGAATCGGCCAACGACGCGATTCTGGTGATCGAAGCCGGCCGGATTGTCGATTGCAACCAAATGGCCCTGGATCTTTTCAAGAGCTCGGGAACAACGCTGCTCGGGCGCTCCATTTTAGACCTGTCGCCGCAGCGCCAGCCCGACGGCGTACCTTCCAAGGATCACATAAAAAAAAGGCGAGACCTCTATACCAAAAAGATGCTCCAGTGCTTCGAGTGGCGTTTCCTTAAAATGGACGACAGCTGGTTTGATNNTCGAAGAACTGGACAAATGCCAGATCAGCGCGGAGGCCAGGGCGTACATGCGTATCATCGAGACCAACCTGAACGACATCGTATCCCAGTTTTCCGATAGCAAGTCCTCAAAATACCTGGATTTTACACCGACCGAAGTTCGCATCGCCGATTTTATCCGCAGCGGCCGCAATACCAAGGAGATCGCCGGGCTATTGGGCATGTCGCCGAGTTCGGTGCAATGGCATCGCAAAAACATCCGCGACAAGCTCGGATTGGTGAATAAAAAGAAAAACCTGCACACCTACCTGAGTTCTCTGAACGAGTAGCCGCGAACAATTCAAAATGGTTGATCGGGTGTTTTGCCCACCCATTTTCCACCCCATTGTTTCCTGTTAAGCGATTCCGTTTTCAGCCGATATTTCCCCTGCGCCACGCGATATCAATAGACCATGAAAAATGGAGGCACCGGCCAATGAAAGCTAAAGAACCCATGTCACCGCATGAACCGGATCAGAACGGCAAGATCATTCTGGATGCCCTGGAGGGCGTTGTCCGGAATCTATCCATGATCAACGCCAGCCTGGAGATATTGCTCAACACAGAGCCTCCCGAATTTGTGAAGCCCGATTTGATCAAGGCTTACGAGGCGGAGCGGCATGCCAGCCAGATTGCCCGCAATCTGACGATATTTTGCCATAAAAATTTTTAGCCGCCCAATGTCACTCGACTTTAAAAACCGCTCAACGCTGATCCAGAACAGCCCTGATCTTGACTGCCAGTTCTCTTAAAGAAAAGGGCTTTTGAATGAAATGGTCCTTGTCGTCCGATACGCCCCGGTTCACGACCACGTCGGCGGTGTATCCGGACATATAGATATATTTCAATCCTGGTCTCATCGACAGCAGCCGCTGCGTCAATTCTCGGCCGTTCATCTCCGGCATCACCACATCGGTAATGAGCAAGTCGAGCTCGGCGCCCTTTTCCTCGACCAGACGAATCGCATCGCCCGGCGTGGGCGCTGGCAAAACAGTGTACCTCAAGCGCTGGAGCATCATCTGGCCGATCTCACGGATCGTTGGATCATCTTCGACCATGAGAATGGTCTCGCCCCGGCCGTGTGGGATCTCTTCTGAATCTGTTTCTTGCTCTGCCGCAGCAGCGACGGCCTGCTGCGGCAGATAGATGTTGAAGGTCGTTCCCCATCCCGGTTCGCTCTCCACGCGGATGAAACCGCTGTTCTGTTTGACGATGCCATAGACCATGGCCAAACCCAGCCCGGTGCCCTGCCCCACCCCCTTGGTGGTAAAAAAAGGCTCGAAGATATGCGGTATGGTCTCCTGGTCTATGCCCGATCCGTTATCTTTTACGGAGAGCCGAACGTAATCGCCCGCAACACAGTCGGGATGGGGTTCGCAAAAGGCGCCGTCCAATGACACCGAGGCGGTTTGGATGGTGATCTTTCCCACGTCCGCGATGGCATCCCTGGCATTGACGCAGAGGTTGGCCAGGATCTGATCAAACTGAGTGGGGTCCATATAGACCGTGAAACGGCCCTTTCCGGGCATCCAGGTCAGCTCGATGTCCTCACCGATGAGCCGGCGCAGCATCTTGAGAACGGCTTCGACCGATTCATTGAGGTCGAAGCGCACCGGCTCGACGCGCTGCTTGCGGGCAAAGGCGAGCAACTGACGGGTGAGATTGGCCGAACGCTGGGCCACATCGAGAATTTTCGCCAGGTTCTGGCGGATCGGATCACCGGCATCCGTCCCGTCCATCACCAGTTCGGTATACCCGATGATGGCCCCCAACATGTTGTTGAAATCATGGGCCACCCCGCCGGCCAGGACGCCCACGGCTTCGAGTTTTTGAACCTGCAGTAGCTGCTCCTGAAGTTTCTGACGCTCTACCTCGGCACGTTTCCAATCGGTGACATCGACAAAACTGACCAGGTAACTCTCTCCGATCAGACTGGCGCCGATCAACATCTGGCGCACCGCTGCGTCCTTGCAGGTCACCTGATATTCGCCGGTGGCGATGTTCGAACGGCTTGCCAGCTCCTGATCTACGGCCTGGCGCAGGTCCGATGCGACCTTTCTGCGGTAATCCGAATCTGGGAAAGCAACCGACAGAAAATCATCGACAGTTCCGATCTCGCCCAACCCATAGCCCAAGGTCTGAATAAACCGCTCGTTGAGCTCGACGATGCGCCCATCCGTGGCAATCTCGATCAGCGGCAAGGGGGCCATCATGAAAAGCGAACGGAAGCGTGCCTCGCTCTCTTTCAGCGCTTTTTCGGCCCGCTTTTTTTCGGTGATATCCACAGTCATAGAAAGGACTTGCTGGTGACCGCCGACATCGAGCAACACCGAAGAGAACATGATATGCGACTGGCTGCCATCCAATCGGCGGATCGTGGTCTCAAGATTCTTGACAAACCCTTGCTTCCTGAGGGTATCGACCACCTTTCCCGTCTCTTCGTCACCTATGTCGGCAAAATCGCTGGTTTTAAAGTTTGACAGTTCATCCTGGCCAATACCCCGATCGGATAGGAACGCCTGGTTGGCAGCCAAATACCGTCCGTCTTCGGGATTGTTGATGGTGATGGCGTATGGGGCGTGGTCGAAAATAGCGCGAAACAAGGCCTCGCTCTGGGCCATGCCGGCCTGTGCATCCTTAAGGGTCTGAATGTTCGTATCCAACCCGATCAGGCGCAGGGGAACGCCATCCGGGTCCCATTCGACCGCCCGGCCCTTGGAAAGCACCCAACACCAGCTGCCATTCGCTTGCCGGAATCGAAATTCCATCTCGAAGGGCTCCCGACCTCTGGCCGCGATATAGTCCCGATAGTGATGATCCACCATCGGGCGATCTTCTGGATGCATGTAACTTTGCAGCTCCTCGACCGTCTCTTCACGTCCGACCGCGTCGTAACCGAGCATGCCGAACCACTGCCGGCTGAGATAGACGACCCGCCGCGCCGGGTAGTAGTCCCAGATACCGGCCTGGGTCGCCGCCGTGGCCATCTTCAGCAGCTCGCCCTGTTCCAGCAGCGCTTGTTGCGCCATTTTCAGGTTGGCCACCTTTTCCTTGAGCCGACGCATGAGAAAATAGCTGACGATCAGGAGGCCGGCCATCACCACCGCCACGATCGCGTTGATAATTCTTAGCAGGCGACGCGCATTGGGGTCCAGCCATTCACCGATATCCAGCGATATCCATCGGTTGCGAATCGCCTCTATGTCACTTTCCGTGATCGTGTCGAGAGCCTTCTGAATGGCGCTATGCAGCAACGGATAGTTGCGGCTCACCCCGATGCGCCACTCGAAGGCGTAGTCGGTGTTGCCGGCCACCCGCAGATTGGGGATGCCTTTCTTTTGGATATAGTAGGCAGCCACGGCCAGGTTCTCGACGAAGGCATCCACCTGCCCGAAGGAAACCGCCTGAAGGCCCTGGGGCACATCGGGCATGGACACGACTTCGAACCGCCCGGATGCGTCTTGGCCCAGGTAGGTTTGGGTGGCGTATCCGGCAACCACGGCCACCCGCCGCCCCTCCAGGTCTTCGAGACGCTTGCCGCCGACAAACGCTTCGGCAGTGATGATCACGACGGGCACCACGGCGTAGGGCGTTGTAAAAAAGGCATAGCGCTCCCGTTCGGCGGTGCGCACGATGGTGGGGGCAATGGCGCACGCCCCGCTTTCCAGGGCTGCCAAATGCCGATTCCAGTCATCGGAGGCCTGCTTGGGAAAGACAACTCCGAGGCGTTGCTCGACCAGGGCCATCACATCCGCGCCCATGCCAGCGAAGGTGCCTTGGTCGGAAACGAATTCGATGGGTGGAAACGAGGTATTGAAAAAGAGTACAGATTCAGAAGCATGCGCGTCGAGCCAGGCCCGCTCCTCGGGGGTCAGCCCGACGGACCGGGGATTCTCGGCACGTGATGCCATGGCCGATGTGAAAGAAAACACGAGGACCAGCAACCAAAGAAGAAGAGCGGATCGTTCGTGTGCCATGCGTTTAGGGTCTCCTTGATCGTCCGCTGGGGGCTGTCTTGCCCCCCAGCCCTGCCACATCGTCAAAATGAAGCGGTCAATTGATCTCGGTCATTCAGATGGAAAGAGGGGAAGAGGTCGTGTGGGCGCCACTGGACTGAATGTACCATAGCATATTGCCATCCCTTTCAGCTACCAACGGTTTTCTTTATCAACACTCTCTATTGAGCCTGTATGACAACCTAAATCTCGCAGGGGCGGGCTTTACGCCCGTCCTCAGCATCCGCCCAAGTTAATGACATTGACGGCATGCGGACAAACGTATAGTGATGCTCATCGGTCACCATGAGCGTGAAAGGACGGATTGCCGATGAAGCGCGTCTCCCTGTTCATCCCCTGCCTGGTCGACATGGTGCTGCCCCACATCGGCGAAAGCACCGTGACCCTGCTGCGGCATCTGGACTGCGAATCGACGTATCATTCCGAGCAGACCTGTTGCGGTCTGATGTCGTTCAACAGCGGCTTCCGCAAGGAGGCCCGTCGCCTGGCCCGGCACTTCATCCGCGTCTTCGAAAACGACGAGTGGATTGTGAGCCCCTCCGGGTCGTGCGTCAACATGGTCAAAAATCGCTACCTGGAACTGTTCGAGGACGATCCGGTCTGGTTTGCGCGGGCCCAGGGACTGGCCCCCCGGGTCTATGAACTGAGCCAGTTCATCGTGGATCACCTGGGCGTTGAAGACCTGGGCGGCACCCGTCATGCCAAGGTGGCCTATCATGAATCGTGCAGTACACTGAACGCCCTGGGCGTGTCGGCCCAACCCAAGGCGCTGATCCGCTCGGTACGGGGCACGGAGCTGGTCGAACTCACCGGCGCCGACATCTGCTGCGGTTTCGGCGGCACCTTTGCCAACAGCTTTGCGGACGTATCCACGGCCCTGGTACGCCAGAAAGCCGAATACTTCCTCGCCAGCGGCGCGGATTTGCTGGTCATGTGCGATCCCGGCTGTCTGCTCAACATCCAGGGCTATCTCGACCGCCATCACCCGGGCCGGCGTGCGGTCCATCTGGCCGACTATCTGGCTGGGAGCATCGGAGAAAAAACGCAGGTGGCGACATGAACATCACGACCGAGAGGTTCAAAGAGACGGCGCGCCAGGAACTGGCCAACGCCCATACCCAGAAATTTCTCCAGATCCTGCCCCTGCGGCTCGCCGCCCGACGCGATAGCGCCTACCAGAGCTTCCCCGATCCGGAAGCGGCCCACCGGTATGGCCAAACCATACGGGACGAAGCGATCCAGCGCCTGCCCGAGCTGTTGCAGATTTTTGAAACCAACGCGATCGCCAACGGTGCGCGGGTCTTCTGGGCCGAAGACAGCCGGGCGGCCAATGGTTACATCGCCGAACTGGCCAAACGGGAAGGCGTCTCCTATGTGACCAAGGGCAAGTCCATGGTCACCGAGGAGTTGGGTTTGAACGAGGCCCTGGCCCAGGCCGGCATCGAGACCTGGGAAACCGACCTGGGCGAATTCATCACCCAACTGCTGCAACGGCCGCCGTTTCACATCAGCCTGGACAGCGGCCCCAAGAGATCGGATGAAATCGACGGCCCTGAAGAGCTGCACATCGTGATCCTGGACAACGGCCGCTCGGCCGCTTACCAGGATCCGAAAACGCGCGAAGCCCTGCGCTGCATCCGTTGCGGGGCCTGTCTGAACGCCTGCCCGGTCTACGGCAAGGTCGGCGGTTATCCTTATGGATGGGCTTACTCCGGCCCCATGGGCCAGGTGCTGACCCCGGCCCTGCAAGGTCTGGGCAACACCGGCGACCTGATCCGCGCCTGCACCCTCTGCCATCGCTGTAAAATCATCTGCCCGGCCGGCATCGACCATCCCAGCTTGCTGCTTTATTATCGGTATAAGGATGTGGTCGGAGACCGGGCCCTGGGCGGCAACGGCGCAGGATGGCGCGAACGTTTCGTTCACACGCTCCTTTCCGTGGCCGGCAGCGATCACCGCTTGTGGCGGCTGTTTGCAAAGGTCGCCCGGCTGGCTGCCAATCGATTCCGGAGCGGTGATCGGATTCATTCGATGCCCAACGGTCCGCAGGGCTGGTTCAGCAGCCGTGACCTGCCCGCCCTGCCGGCCAAAACCCTCCGTGAACGTTGGGCGCAAATCGATCAAAAGAGAAATTGAGGCACGCCATGACCGATCAGGTCCGACACAGGATTCTCCAAAGACTCCAGGGCGCCGAACGGAAAAACGTGGCGGCGCGACCGACGCTGCCTTTGCCGCGGGAACACCACCTGGACGCGGCCCGACTCAAAGATCAGTTCATGGCCCAGTTCGAAGCCCAGGGCGGAGTCTGTTATCCCGTGGCTGACCGGGGTGCATTGCACGACCGCCTGGCCGCCATCTTCAAAGCCGAGGGCATTAACCGGGCGATGGCCACCACGGACCACGTGCTCCTGCCCCTGGACCTGGTCCGCTGGGGAGAGCGCAGCGGTGTGTCGGTCGTCATGCCGTCCGATTATCCCGATCGCCGGGGCTTTACCCGGGCGGTCTTCGACGAGGTCCAGGCGGGGATCACGGGCGTGGATTTCGCCGCGGCCGAATCGGGCACCCTGATCCTCGCCCATGGCCCAAACCAGGCTCGCCTGGTCTCTCTCGCGCCCCTGGTGCATGTCGCCATAGTTCCCGTCACACGCATCGTCGGGACCTATGACACGGCCATCCAGGCCCTTTTCACCGATGGCCGCCGACCCTCACAGGTCAGCTTCATCACCGGACCAAGCATGACGGCCGACATCCAGGCCACGATGTTCAAGGGGATGCACGGGCCCCAAAAGATCTTTGCCCTAGTGCTGGAATGAAAGGAGAACACTATGTTTTATAACCATTTCGATACCGGCGTCATCGGCACCCTCACCCTGGTGGCCGACGAGGCCGGCCTTCGGCATATCGACTTTGCCACAGCGAAGCATCCCATGGCGATAGCGCCGTCGTGGAAGAAAAACCCGGGGTTTTTCAAGGCGGCCAAATCCCAATTACGGGCCTATTTCAACGGCGAGCTCAGAGCGTTCGACCTGCCCCTGGCCCCGGCTGGCACACCGTTTCAGCAGCGCGTCTGGCAGGTTTTGGGCGCCATCCCCTATGGCACCCTGGCCAGCTATCGTTGGGTGGCCGAACAGATCGGCAACCCCAAGGCCGTGCGCGCCGTGGGTGGGGCCAATGCCAGAAACCCACTTCCCGTGGTGATCCCCTGCCACCGGGTCATCGGCCGCAACGGCACCCTGACCGGCTTCGGCGGGGGGCTGGAGATCAAACAGCGCATGATCGAGCTGGAAAAAGCGACTTGTGGCGCGAACGAAAATCGAATGCTGCTGTGATAAAAAGGTTGACACTATTTCGACCCCGTTGCTACGAATCGGAAGAAAATCAGATAAAACCATTCGTGCGTTCATCCAAAGGAGGCGCCTATGAGTGAAAGTATGTACATCGTCATCGATCTGGTAGGAACCAGCACCACGTCATGGCAGGATGCCGCGCAGAATGCCATCGAAACCGCGGGCCTGAGCCTCGACAACCTGCGCGTCGCAGAAATCACCCAAATGGACATGAAAGTGGAAAACGGGAAAGTGATCGCCTACCGTACAAGGGTGAACCTCTCCTTCAAATACGTCGAAGACGATTAGGCCGGCCTGATCCAGGGACGCTGAATGGCCACCCGTCCAAACCGTGCGAGCCGATACGGGCCAGGGGACGCATCCGGTATTGCTGCCGGATTCTTGCCGCCCGGAATCTCTCAAGCCACGCTTGTCCTGTCCACCCATCGCCCCGAAACCGTGCCTTTGGCCAAGGCATTGATGGCGGATCACGACACGGATATTCCAGGTCGAACCCTTTATCGACACCCTGCTCATTGAACCGATTCGCCCTGCGTTCGATGGAGCCCGACCCATCTATTGAAAAATGGGTATTAACGCCCATTGACATTCTGTAAACGCCAAATCAATTTTTATTTATTTAGAGGGCACTGATAAAAGGGGGGGGCACGCCATGAAGGAAGCCATGCTCTACGAAAAACGGGAAGAAAACAAGGTGCGGTGCCATCTTTGCAGTCACCATTGCAGCATCCACCCGGGCAAGCGGGGGATCTGCGGTGTGCGGGAAAACCAGGACGGCACGCTGTATACGTTGGTTTATGGCCGGATCGTGGCCGAGCACATCGATCCCATTGAAAAGAAGCCGCTTTTCAATTTCCTGCCCGGATCCAAGGCCTACTCCATCGGCACGGTCGGGTGCAACTTCCGTTGCAAGCACTGCCAGAACAGCGATATTTCCCAATACCCCCACGCCCACGGCGGACGAATCGTCGGTGAAGAGCGGACCCCGGAGCAGATTGTCCGGAGTGCCCAGGCCGCCGACTGCGCGACCATCGCTTACACCTACACCGAACCGACCATTTTCTTCGAATTCGCCCATGATACGTCCATCATCGCCCACCAGGAAGGCATCAAGAACGTTTTTGTCAGCAACGGCTACATGAGCGCCGACACCGCCCGCAAGATTGCACCGCATCTGGATGCCATCAATGTGGATGTAAAGGCCTTCACCGACAAATTCTACAAGGAGGTGTGCGGCGCCCGGCTCGAACCGGTTCTGGACACGATCCGCCTCATGAGAGAACTGGGGGTCTGGGTGGAGATCACGACCCTGATCATTCCCGGCTGGAATGATGGCGAGGAGGAGTTGCGGGAGATCGCCCGTTTCATCAAAGGCGTCGGCCGCGAGGTGCCGTGGCATGTGACGGCCTTCTATCCCTCTTACAAGATGATGGATCACCCGCCGACCTCGGTGACCACGCTGCGGCTGGCTCGCGATATCGGCATCGCCGAAGGGCTTCGCTATGTCTACGAGGGAAACGTGCGGGACAGCGGCGGAGAGAACACCTACTGCCATGGATGCGGGGCGGCGGTCGTGGAGCGCTCGGGGCTCTGGCTGGTGCGCAGCCGGTTGAAGGACGGCAAATGCCCCGAGTGCGGAGAGACGATCGACGGCGTGGGCATGTGAGCGGCCCATCCGATGATGGGGGTGCACCGCCGGCTCGACACAAAAGGGCGGCCATGCAGGCCGCCCTCGAGTGTCTTACCTCGGGTTCATCGTTTTTCCGGAGCCCGTTAAATCTCGATATGGCCTTTCTTGAGCATCTCCGTGGGCATGAACCACTGGATGCCCAGCCGTTTGGAGATCGCCTCGCACTGTTTGGCGACCTTGTCCCATCCCATGCCTTTGGCCAGGGCAAAGGGACCGAAGGCCGATCCGCCGCCGTTGACCATCGCCTTGTCGATTTCCGCGGCGCTCTGGGTCACACCCGCTTCGAGCAGCTTGGTCCCTTCGTTGACCTGCAGGCAGATAATGTCCATGACATCGAAATTGGGATCCGCCTTGGCCGGATCGATGGTCGGACGGGCGCCGTCCGGCCAATCGAAAATCCCCTTGCCGCTCTTCTTACCCAGGTTGCCTTCGTCCACCAGGCGTTTCATCCAGCCGCGCGGTTCGAATTCCGGGGAGAGGGTTTCGGCAAAGTAGGCGTTGCCGTGCAGGTTCACGTCCAGACCGGTGAAATCCATGATTTCGTAGGGTCCCATGGGGGCGCCGATGGAACGCACCTTGGCATCCACGGCCTCGGGATCCACCAGCCCTTTCTCGTAGAGTTCGGCCATATACAAGCCGATGGGCGCCCCCAATCGGTTGTAGATGAAGCCGGGGGTATCTTTTTCCACCCGCACCGGAACCATGTTGCCCCGGAAGTTTTTCAGCCGCGACATCAGCTCATAGCTGGTCTGCATGGTCTCTTCGGAGGTACCTTCGCCGTGGATGACTTCTACCAGCAGCATCATCATGACCGGGTTGAAGAAGTGGATGCCGAGCACCTTGTCGGGCCGTTTGGTGGCAGCCCCCATCCTGGTGATGCTCATGTTGGAGGTGTTGGATGCCAGGATGGCGTGGGCCGGCGCATGGGCATCGGCCTCCTTGAAGATCTTGATCTTCAAGTCCAGGATCTCTGGCGCGGCTTCGATCATGAAGTCCACATCCTTGACCGCTTCTCCCAGCACCGTGAAGCCTGTAATCGCACCCAAGGCCCGGTCCATCTCTTCGGCGGCCATCTTCTGTTTGGAGACCATCTTTTCGAAACTGGCCTTGATACGCTGTTTTCCCCGTTCGACGAACGCCTCCTGAATATCGTACAGATGGACGCGCAACCCGCCCAGGGCGCATATCTCGGCGATGCCGTGGCCCATATCGCCCGCACCGATGATCGCAATGGTTTTAATGTCATCTGCCTTCATCTTCGATCTCCCTCCCGTTAAATCTTTTCCAGAACGACCGCATTGGCATTGCCGAACCCGCCGCACAACGTGGCCAGGCCGTACTTCTCATTTGGAAACTCGGTTTTCAGAATGTTGTGCAGGGTGACCAGGATACGCGCGCCCGATTCCCCGAGCGGATGGCCCAGGGCCAGGGCCCCGCCCCACACATTGGTCTTGGCGAACGGTGCGTTTTCGTTGTCCAGCTTCAGCTCCCGGATACAGGCCAGCGACTGGCTGGAGAATGCCTCGTTGATTTCCACGGCGCCCATCTCCCCGGCGCTCAGGCCGAAGCGCTCGAACAGCCTTCGCACGGCATAGATCGGTCCGACACCCATCACGGTGGGATCGCATCCGGCCTGTGTGCCGCATTTATATTTGTAGCTGTAAGACAATCCCAGTTTGTCGGCCTTGACCCGGCTCATCAGCAGCAGGGCGGCCGCACCGCTGGTCAAGGGCGACGAGGTGGCGGCGCTCACCTTGCCGTTCTCCTTGAACGGGGTCTTCATGAGCATCATGTCTTCCTTGCTGACCGATTCGCGAATCCACTGGTCATGCGCCACGAGAAATTCGGTTCCGTCTTCCTTGTGCCCCATCACCGGCACGATTTCGTTCTTGAACTTGCCCGCGTCGCGCGCCTGCTTGGCTTTGATGTTGGAGTGATAGGCCATGTTGACCATGTCTTCCTTGGTCACGTTCCACTGGTCGGCCACCTTTTCGGCGGTATTGCCCATGGGAATGTCCATGGGGTTGTAGCGGTTCCAAAGGCGCGGCGGCATATCCATGTTGGCCGCCATGGGAACCTTCTCCATATCCTCCACGCCGGAAGCGATCATGATGTCGGCCTCGCCGGTCATGATGGCCCGGGCGGCGTCCATGGTGGCGCTCATGCCCGACGGGCACTGGTTGCATATGGTCTGGGACGGGACGCTCTCCGGATAACCGGCCGCGAGCCACGCCAGGCGCCCGATATCGTTTTGCATCCCCGATGCGTTAGCCGTGCCCGCCATGATGCAATCCACATCCTCGGGTTTGATCTTGGGGTTGCGCTCGAACAGCGCGTGGTAAACCGCAGTCAACAGCTCATCGGGGCGCACCTTCCGGAACCACCCCTTTTCGTTGTGAGCCCTGCCGTTCGGGGTCCGCACGCCGTCGATGATCACACACTCCTTCATTGGGTCTCTCCTCTCGTCATGAATCGTTTCGGGTCTATAAGCGGCTTTATCGGACAATGCCGTTCCTCTCAAGCCGATAAATGGGGTGACTTTAGCATTTTTTACAAGTCATCGTCACGCCTTTTGGCACAAAAGATAGGTCGTGCCCATCCAGAAATAGGCAAATTGGGTCGAGATCAAGGCATGCGAAAAATTTTACCGGCGGCATATGTCGAATATTCCGAGGATAAAATTTTGAGCATAACGCCGACATCGGGCCAATTGGCCATTTGTGGATGGGCACTAGGTCGTGATCCTGATCACGTCCCTCGACGGTTGGTGGGGAAACCCCTCCAGGCCCGCCAGATCGTCCTTGTCGCGCAGAAAGGTCGGGCCGCTCTGCATGTAGAGCGTGATGAGCCGTGTCACGGCAATCAAGGTGTCCATGTGGGTGCGCTCGTAGCCGTGGGAGGCATCCACACCGAAGCCGACCAGGGCGGTGCGGGTGTCGTTGCCGGCCTCGATGGCCGAGGCGGAATCGGAGCGGTAATAGCGAAACAGATCCTTGCGAAAAGGAATATCATTTTCTTCGCACAGACGCACCAGCTTGCGACTGAGATGGTAATCGAACGGACCGCTCTGGTCCATCATGCAGATGGTGGCCGCATACTCGCTGGAGGCCTGCCCCGGCGCCACCGGCGCATGGTCGATGACGACCATCTCGGCCACATCGCCATAGACGATGGAAGAGGCACCCGAGCCCACCTCCTCGGAAATGGTGAACAACAGGCAGCAATTGACCGGCAGGGCGATCCGATGGTCCTGAATCATCTTCGCGGCAGTGAGAAGCAAGGCGACCCCGGCCTTGTCGTCCAGGTGACGCGCGTTGATGTAGTCCAGGGAGGTGATTTCCGGCGTGGCATCAAAGGCGATGAAATCGCCGATCTCGTACCCGGCATCGTGGAGTGCCCGGGCATCGTGACACGGTTCATCGACCCGCACCTCGATCTGATCCCAGTGGATCGGCTGGGTGTTGATGTCATCGTTGTAGACATGTCCGCTGGCCTTCAAGGGCAGCACCGTACCGCGCTGGGCGCCGTTTTTGTTGAAGATCGTCACCCGCGCCCCTTCGGCGAACCGGCTCGACCAGGTTCCCACCGGGGCCACCCCCAGCCGGCCGTTCTCTTTGAGTTCGCGGGTCATGGCGCCCAGAGTGTCGAGATGGACGGCCAAGGCGCGGTTGACGGTGGGTTGAGTGCCCTCGAGAACGGCGCGGATGGCTCCGCGGCGGGTCACCTCGAAGTCGATCGCCAAATGCTGGAGCACCTCGCCGACATAGTGCACGATCTGATCCGAATAACCGGAGGGGCTGGGGATATTGAGCAGGTCGACGAGGGTCTTTTTTAAGAATATCGAGTCGATAGCGGGCATTTCCATCATGGCTGCTGGGCACTCCCTTGGATCGTTGCCGTTTCGGGAAAGAGAAAATCGATGAAGCGTTCCACGACGGGCTGGGGTTCATGATTGGCCAGACCGGGCCGCTCGTTGGCCTCGATGATGTGGTAGTCCGGCCCCTGGATGTCTGGCACGCACAGATCGAGACCCGTCACCGGTATGTTGAGCGCCACGGCGGTTCGTTCCGCGGCTGTGATCAGATCGGGATGCACATCGGCCGTCACGTCGTGAATGGTGCCGCCGGTATGCAGATTGGCGGTCTTGCGCAACACCAGGGTGCGGTCCAGGGGCAGCACCTCATCCAGGGAAAAACCCTCCGCGGCCATGCAGCGACGCGTCTCCGCGTCCATGGGCACCCGGCTTTCACCGCCGGTGGCGGCCATGCGCCGACGGTTGTATTTTTCGATCAGGGTTTTGATCTTATGCCGGCCGG
>DHGT01000022.1 GCA_002402905.1 Desulfatitalea sp. UBA4791
GTTCCTCGGCCGCTGAAACACTTCTGATTGCCGCTGATATCGGCCCCGCGGCGGCATCCGCAGGTTTTGCTTCGATGCCGGGTCTACAAGGCGTCGTTGCCGGTTTCGCCGGTACGCACGCGGATCGCCTGCTCGACCTGGAAGACGAATATCTTGCCGTCGCCCAGTTTACCGGTGTGGGCCGAGGACTTGATGGTATCGACCACCTTGTCCACCCAGCCGGATTCGACCACGATCTCCAACTTGATCTTGGGGATGAAATCCACCACGTATTCCGCACCGCGGTAGATCTCCTTATGACCCTTCTGGCGCCCGTAACCCTTGACTTCCGAAATGGTCATGCCCTGGATGCCGATCTCGTTCAACGCTTCCTTGACGTCATCCAGTTTGAACGGTTTGATGATGGCTTCGATCTTTTTCATATACTCCTCCTATAATAATCCGTTGTTCGGCGCCGCAGCCGGTCACTGAATCTCGAAACCGCGCTCACCGTGAAATGCACCATCCAGCCCCACAATCTCACTTTCGGAGTCGATCCTCAAGCGGCCCGTGATCAGGCGCGTCAGACCGATCACGATCAAGGTGGCCACGGCCGAATAGGCGGCCGTACCGATGATGGAAACGAACTGGATCCACAACTGTTTGGGATTGCCGTAAATCAACCCCGTACCCGCGGCATTGACCGCCGGGTTGGCGAAAATTCCGGTGGCCAGCGCACCCCAGATGCCGCAAATACCGTGCACCCCAAAGGCATCCAGCGAGTCGTCATAACCGAACCGACGCTTGAGCTTGGCGACGAACACAAACCCCAGCAGACCGGCCCCGATGCCGATGATCAATGCCGCACCCAGACCGACGAAACCGGCCGCCGGGGTGATGCCCACCAGTCCGGCGACGGCCCCCGAGGCCATACCCAGGAGGGTCGGTTTCTTCTCCATGGACCATTCGGCGAACATCCAGGCCAGGGCCCCCACGGCCGCGGAGGTATTGGTGACCAGGAAGGCCGAACCGGCCAGACCGTCGGCCGCCAACTGACTGCCGGCGTTGAACCCGAACCAGCCGAACCAGAGCAGTGCCGCGCCCAGTGCGGTGAGAGTCACGCTGGAGGGAAACATGGCCTCCTTGCCGTAACCGATGCGCTTGCCCAGGACCAGGGCCAGCACCAGTCCGGCCACACCGGCATTGATGTGCACGACCGTGCCGCCGGCGAAATCGAGAGCCCCCATTTTGGCCATCCAGCCGCCGCCCCAGGCCCAGTGGGCCACCGGGCAGTAGACCAGGGTGACCCATAACACGGAGAAAACGATCCAGGCGGAAAATCGCAAGCGGTCCACGATGGAACCGATGACAAGGGCCAGGGTGATGCCGGCGAAGGTCATCTGGAAGACGATGAAGACATATTGGGGAATCGATCCCGACAGAGAGTCGACGCCGATGCCGGAGAGCAGAAAATAGTCCCATCCGCCGACCATACCCGCCTTGTCCGGGCCAAAGGCCAGGCTGTATCCCCACACCACCCACACCACGCTGGCCAGGCAGTAGGCCGCAAAGGTCATGGCATAGGTGTTGAGCAAATTTTTATAACGGGACATCCCGCCGTAAAAAAGGGCCAGACCCGCCGGGGTCATCATCATGACCAGGGCCGTGGAGACGATCATCCAGGCCGTGTTGCCGGTGTCCAGCGCATCGGATGCAAATGCGGGCGCCGCCGTGAAAAGCGTCAAGGGAACGAAAAACTGCAGCAACTTGGGTAACATGAGCCTACTCCTCCTTCAATCCATGCGTTTGTAGTAAAGTTTGCACAACGTTCGCCGGCGCTATTGCAGGATCGCACCGATGGTCTCGCGGATTTGGGATTCCTCTTCGGCAGAATCCACCTTTTCGCCATCGAAACTGCGGACGTAAAAAACATCCACCACCTGATCCACCTGGTTAGCGATCTTGGCCACCCAGATATCGAGCCGGCACCTGAAGATCGCGTCAGTGATGCGATAGAGCAATCCCGGAAAATCCCAGGCGATCACTTCGATGATGGTAAAAAAACTGGAGGTTTCGTTATCGATGATCACTTTCTGGGGACGATTCTTGGTCATCTCCTTGGCCTGAAGAGTGCGAAAGCCGCCTTGCTTGTCGGCCAGTTCGGAAGACAGATCCATTTCGTCGTTCAAAGCCGCCAGCAGGTGGCGTTCGACGCGCTGCCAGCGCTCGTCTTCGAAAATCAGGTCCGGCGGCGCCTGCACGTCAAAAATATCCAGGGCCACGTTGTTGCGCCAGGTAAAGATCCGGAAATCCAGGATATTGATGCTGTTCAGGGTCAAGACGCCGGCCACGCGCGACAGCAAGCCGGGCCGGTCCTTGGCGCACAGGGTAATGGTGCGGGTCTTGCCGTCGGCCGATGGGTCGATGCGCCACACGAACGGTCGCTCACCGAGCCGGTCAAACAACTCGATATGCTGCGGGATCTCCTGCGACGGGGTGTGCAGCAGGTAGCGCGGCGACATGAACTCCATCAGCCGCAAGTTATCCTCGCGCTCCTGGGCCGACCGGGAGGCGACGAGGATGCGCTCCTTCTTCTCCGCGATGACGCGAAGGGCTTTTTTGGAGACCAGCTCACCCTTTTCCATGACATTCAAGGTTCTCAAAAAGAGCGATCGCATCAGCGAAGCGGTCCAGTCGTTCCAAGCCTTGGGACCGGTGGCCATGGCATCGGCCATGCTGAGCAGGTAGAGCATTTTCAAGCGCTCGGGCTTGACGATACGCCGCGCCACATAGAGCGCCGTCTCTTCGTCGTTGATATCCCTGCGGGTGGCGGTTTCGAAAAGGGTAAGATGCTCGCGCACCAGAAAGGCCGCCGTTTCCACGTCGCTTTCCGCGAGCCCTCGCTCGGTCAGAATACGGGCCGCCATCTCGGCGCCCCGTTCCGAGTGACCGCCGGCCGCCTCGGCCTTGCCGATATCGTGCAGCAGGGTCGCCCACAGCAACGCTTTTTTGTGCCGGATCTCATGGTAGATTTTGGGGCCCAGGGGATCGCCTGATCCGTCTCCCCTGGCAGTGGCGATGGTCTTGAGGTGGCGGACACTGAGCAGCAGGTGACGGGCCACCGGGTAGAGATGATATTGATCGAATTGAATCCGGTTGGTCACCCCTTTGAACTCGGGTATGAAATGCGCCAGAAAGCCGGTTTCCAGCATGTCGTTGAGCACATTGAAGCCGGACACGGGACGAGCCAGCACCCGTTCGAAGGCCTCCACCACTTCGGGGGAATGCCGGAACCCGGGTTCATCGACCATGTCGCCGAACTCCTTGATCAGACGCCGGGCTTCTGCGCTCAAGGGGGCCTTGTGCACCGCGCTCTCGACAAAAATGTAAATCAACAGCAGCGGCTCTTTGAGAATCGCCTCGGGCGACACGAAATTGAGCAGCCCCCGGTTGAACTTGAGACCCGGAACGAGCGTCTCCTTCAGGGCCTTGTTCTTGCGTTTGAGACGCTTGCGCTGGTCCAGCTCGTAGATGAACATCCGGTAGCACTGTTTGATGAACTCCATGTGGCCGTGAAGGTCGCCCATCAACATCTCCACCGGCAGGTGGCCGTTGACCTGGGAGACGTTCATCACCTCGGCCAGCCGGTTCTGATGCTCCAGGTGAAGCTGATCGAGCTTGCGCCCCATGAGCAGGTGAAGCTGGTTTCGCACCGACCAGACGAAGGACAACGAACGCTGAAGCTCGGCATACTCGTCGTTGGAGAGGTATCCGTAATACTCCAGATCACGGGACGACTTCGCATCCGACTGAATGCGGGCCACCCAGAGCATGGTGTGGTAGTCGCGCAGACCGCCCTGGCCCTCCTTGAGATTGGGTTCCAGCAGATAGGCGCTGTCGCCGAAGCGCACATGGCGCCTTTGGTTGGATTCCTCCAGCGCGGCGATCAGCTTGGCCGGATTGACACTGATCAGCTTGTGACGCAACCGTTCCATCAAACGATGAAACAAGGGCGACATGCCGCAGATGAAACGGCCGTCCAGCAGAGCGGTCAGCACCTCGAGATCCTGGCGGGCCAGCTGGATACACTCCTTGATCGATCGGGTGGCGTGCCCCACCTCCAGCCCCATGTCCCAGAGCGGGTAGATGATTTCGCGCACCAGGGCCTCGGCTTCGGCCGGCACTCTATTTTCAAAAAGGAAAAGCAGATCGATATCCGAATAAACGCATTGTTCGCCGCGACCGTAACCGCCCAGGGCGATCAATGCGTATGGGTTGGTCATGATGCCCATCTGGGGCCCCACGGCACTCTGGGCGAAACTGGATCGAAAGTATTCATCCACCGCCGCGGCATGGGATTCGAGAAACTCCCGGGCATCGACGGTTTTCACGGTCTCGAGCAATTGCGCGCGGCGCGCTTGAAATGCCCGGGTCGGTTCGCTGACTGCTTTCGTATCGGGTAACGGTATCGTTGCCATGGGGTTCCTTTGGGCCGGCTGTCGGGCGGCATGCCCTGACCTCAACCAGCGGCGCTTTGGATATGAGTTAAACGCAACAGGTGTGCCAGACATTTAAAAGTGAATTTTTATCAATATATACAAATATATTATGAAATAGAAGGATTTTTCTATTTCATATTTGTACTTACATTTTTGTACGATGTTACCCCAGAATAAATACAATCTTGTCACAAATTCCACCCGGATGTCCTGACCCGCGATCGATACCCCATGGCCTTCCGGCGAATAAAAAAATCAGCCGGAAGGGGCCCGTGCCGCCTTCCGGCCTTGACAATTAGGTCGCACATGAATCCGAACGGTCAGGGTCGCACCACCGCCCGGGCATCTACTCCTGGTTGACCGGCATCCCGACCCGCACGGCGCCGGGCGTCATCGATCCACCACTCAACGGCGCCATGCCGCCATGGGTGGAGGCCACGCCGAAGTCGGGATAGGCCACGCCGCCATGTTCGGTTACATCCAACCCCTCCATCTCCTCTTCCGGGGAGACACGCAGCCCCACAATTTTATCGATCAGCTTGAACATGCTAAAGGCCAGCGTAAAGGTCCACACGAAGCAGGCGGCCATGCCCAGCAGCTGCACGCCGATGATGGCCATGCTCGTGCCGCCGATGTTGAAAAGGCCGGCGGCCAGGGTGCCCCACGCCCCGCAGACGCCGTGCACCGACACCGCGCCGACCGGATCGTCGACCCGGATACGATCGAAGAAGACCACCGAAAGCACGACCAGCACACCGGCCACGGCACCGATGATGATCGCACTACCGGGCATGACATTGGCACATCCGGCCGTGATGCCCACCAATCCGGCCAGGGCACCGTTGAGGCTCATGCCCACTTCCGGTTTGCCGAACTTGATCCACGAGGTAAACATGGCCATGATACAGCCGGCGGCCGCGGCCAGGTTGGTGTTGACGAAGATCATGGCGATGCTCTTGTCCGCCGTGGTGGTGGATCCGGGGTTGAATCCGAACCAGCCCAGCCAGAGAATGAAGACACCCAGGGCCGCCAGGGTCATGCTATGCCCCATGATCGGCTTGATCGATCCATCCTTTCCGTATTTTCCCAATCGGGGGCCCAACACGATCGCCCCGGCCAGGGCCGCCCAGCCCCCCACGGAGTGCACCACCGTCGACCCGGCGAAATCGATGAATCCCAAGCCTTCCAGCCAGCCGCCGCCATTGAACAGGCTGCCCCAGGCCCAGCTGCCAAAAATCGGATAGATCACCGCGCTGACGACGGCGCTGTAGGCTAGATAGCCGACAAATTTGGTCCGCTCGGCCATGGCGCCGGAAACGATCGTGGCGGCCGTGGCCGCGAAAACGACCTGGAACATCCAGAAGGCCAGGATCCATGGATCGCCATCCGGTGTAAAATCGCTGAAAAAGAACCCCGACGTGCCGAACCACCCGGTGTTGGTGGCGCCGAACATCAGGCCGAATCCGATGGCCCAGAAGGCGATACTGCCCATGGAAAAGTCCATCAGGTTCTTCATCATGATGTTGATGGCGTTCTTGGCCCGGGTAAACCCCGTTTCGACCATGGCGAAACCGGCCTGCATGAAAAACACCAGACACGCCGCCACCAGGGTCCACATATAGTTGGCATGGGTCTGCACCAGATCGATGGCCTCCTTGTTGCTCATCAGCGTGGGCTCGTCCGCCCAGGCGCCGGCCACACCGCCAAGCAAAAATATCAACCCCAGTCCTATGATTCGCATTGATTTCATCTTTCCCGCTCCTTTCGATATGTCCACATTTCGATTAAAATGGCATTTGATCAAATGGCATCCTTGCCCGATTCTCCGGTTCTAATCCGCACCGCCTGCTCCAGCGGCAGGACGAAAATCTTGCCGTCGCCCACCTTCTGGGTGTTAGCGTTTTCGGCGATCGTCGCGACGACCTTGTCGACCATCTCCGCGGCGACGACGATTTCGATTTTGACTTTGGGAACGAAGTCGACCTGGTATTCGGTGCCGCGATAGACCTCTTTGTGACCCCGCTGGCGTCCGAAACCCTTGACTTCGCTGATGGTCATACCGGAGACCCCCAGCCGATTCAGGGCGTCCTTAACCTCATCCAGGCGAAACGGCTTGATGACTGCTTCGATTTTTTTCATCTGCATACTCCTCAACGTGATTGGATGTTTACCGTTCGAGCTCGTTGTGAACGTATTTAGCAAGGGGTATGCCAGAAAGCTGTTTATACAATAACTATTTGTTATTTAATTATATTAACTGTATTGTAGTAAATCCATATTTCGTATATCTTTTAACATTTTTGTTAGCATGATCACTTTTTATTACGATTTTGTATTTTTTAACGGGGCCCTTCTGTGGCGGCGTGACCCTCCGCCGACGGAGGCGATCCCGCCCCTACACGTCCTTAAAAAATAGTCGAATGGAATGGCTTACAAAAAGGTGATTTCCGGAGGAGAGAGAAAGCGGTTCCAGACGTCGATAATGAAACGCCGCGACCGCTCGAACCGATCCCGGCCGACCCTGGCCGATTGCTGCCGCAGGTTGAGCCGGTGGGCCGTGGCCCTGTATATAAGGTAGGCACGACGCAAACGGAAGGCGGTCTCGTCGTCCAGGATGCCCGCTTCGTTGAGCGCCTGGAGCAACCGCACGTTATCGGTCCAGCGGATGATCTCGGGGTGGCGGTGGGCGTTGGCCAATATGAGATACTGCACCAGAAACTCGATATCGATGATGCCCCCCGGGTCCTGTTTGATATCGAACTCGGTGATTTTCCGGTCACGCTGCTCGCGGCGCAGACGCGCCCGCATATCGGACACCTCGTGCCTGAGTCGTTCCGGGTCCCTGGGTCGCGTCAGGATATCCCTACGGATGACCTCGAAATGGTCACGCAAGGCCTGATCGCCGGAAATGAAGCGGGCGCGGATGAGCGCCTGGTGCTCCCAGGTCCAGGCATCGTCCCGCTGGTAGGCGGCAAACCCGTTGATATGACTGACCAGCATGCCTGAATCGCCGCTGGGCCGCAACCGCATGTCGGCATCGTACAACGTCCCCGCGCCGGTGTGGGTGGTGAACATGTGCAGCACGCGCTGGCCCAGCCGGGTGAAGAACTGCGCATTGTCCAGCGTTCGTTCCTGGCCCTGGGTTTCGCCGGGCTCGGCGGCATGAAGAAAGACCAGGTCCAGATCCGACCCATAACCGAGCTCCAGGCCGCCCAGCTTCCCGTAAGCGACCACCGCGAAGCCGCGTTCGCAACGGCCCTCTTCGATGCGGCAAACCGGTTGCCCGTACCTGGCCTTCAGCCGCTCGAAGCACAGATGCACCACCTGGTCGACCACCACCTCGGCGATGTCCGACAGATGATCGCTCACCTTCATCAAAGGCAGCACATGCATGATGTCCGAGGCGGCCACGCGCAACACGTTGACCTGTTTGAATACGCGCAGCACCTCCATCTGGTATTCCAGGTCCTCGGCATCCACTCCGGCCAGCCGTTGCCGCAGCTCCTGCTCGAGTTCGGCCCGGTGCGGTGGCCGGTAAAGGGTCCTGGCGTCAAGCAGTTCGTCGAGCAATACCGGATGGCGCCCGAGAAACGAAGCGATCCAGGGGCTGGCGCCGGCCAGCTCGACCAGATGGGTGATGGCCGAGGGATTTTCGTTGAGCAGCGCCAAGTATGAGGTACGGCGTTGAATGCTGCGGATCAGTTCCAGCACCCGCCCCAGCACCAGGTCGGGCTGTTCGGCCTGCCCCACCGCCTGGAGCACCATGGGCAGCAGCCGATTCAGCCGTTCGCGCCCCACCCGACTGAGCGTCTGCAAGACGCGATCCTGCTTCAAGTCCTGGAGATGCCCGAGCGTTGCCTTGGGGTCTTGATATCCGAGACGGCCAAGCAGCTCGATCCCTTGGGATTCTTCACCCACCCCCTGCCACAGGGCGGACAATTTTGCCAGGTCTTCTCTCCCTGGGTCTGCGGCGGCATGCTCCGCGCCGTTGGATGCCAGCAATTCATTAAAATGGGCGTGAACCTGGTGGCGATGGCCGTCGAGCGCCAACTTGAACGCGTTCCAATCCGCAAACCCCATGGCGGCCGCCAGGCGCACTCTTCCCGCGTTATCGGTCGGAAGCGCATGCACCTGCTGATCGGCCCACTGCTGCAGCCGATTTTCCACCTTGCGCAGGAACAGGTAGGCGCCGTCCATCACCTCTGCAACCGATTCGGGGATATACTGTTTGCCCACCAGAACGGTCAGCACCTTTCGGATCGGACGAATCTGCAGGGGCAACTCGACCCCCCCGCGAATCAACTGAAACATCTGACCGAAAAATTCGATTTCCCGGATACCGCCCGGTCCCAGCTTGATGTTGTCCTGGAGCCCTTTGCTGCGCACCTCCATGGCGATGCGCCCCTTCATGTCGCGCAGGCTGTCGAAGGCCCCGTAGTCCAGGTAACGCCGGAAGACAAAAGGCTTGAGTCGTTCGAGCAGGCGCTGGCCGGCGGTCTGATCGCCGGCCACCACGCGCGCCTTGATCATGGCGTACCGCTCCCACTCACGCCCTTGCCCCTGATAATAATCCTCCAGGCGATCAAAGGTCATGGCCAACGGTCCCGACTCGCCATAGGGGCGCAGACGGGTATCCACCCGGAAGACGAAGCCGTCTGCGGTGGCCGCGCCGATGGCCTGGATCAGCGCCCGGCACAGACGGGTAAAAAACGCTTCGTGGGTGTCGCTGCCCTTTACGCCCCCGGCAGTGCGTCCTTCCGAAGCGTAGGCGAACATCAAGTCCACATCGGACGAAAAATTCAGTTCATTGGCCCCCAGCTTGCCCAGGCCGATCACCACGAGCTGAACGGGCCGACCGTCCTGTTCACCGGGCGCCCCCCAATGCGCACACTCATGGCGATAAAGCGCCGCCAGGGCAGCCCCCACGGTGGCGTCGGCCAATGCCGACAGGTCGGCCATGGTCTCCTCAAGCTCGGACCAGCCGCAGATATCACGCAACGCGATGCGCACCATCTCACGCCGCCGGAAACCGCGCAGAAACTGCATGAGCGCATCCCTGGACACAGCCGTCGATGCCCCCGGCAGGATCTCACCCGCGTCTGACAGCGCAAGTGACTGAGAAAAACGCTGTTGCCACATCCGTTCCAGACGCGCCTGCATGCCATGGGGACCGTAAACAGCATGCAGATCGCCACTGGAAACCAAGTCGGGCAACAATCGAGGGTTGCGTATGAGCTGTTTGGTGATAAAATCAGAAAAAACGAGCGCCTCCGCGACGACCCTGTTCGTTTCCGCCCAGACGGACGGATCGATCCCCTCCCGTGTCATGGCTTCCAATATGGCGTTCCATCTCGATGTGGTGTCGGCCTTCAGTTCAGACGGCAGGAGAAACATGGAGGTCCTTTTTGGCGCGTTCTGTGAGTGATAGCTCTGTCAAAAGTCGTTGCCGGACGGTGTCGTCATGATTGGCATATTTTATGAATAAACTGCCCGTGCGTGCCGACGACTGCTCTCTTTGATATCAGAAAACAGAAGACAGGCCAAGGGATCGGGCCAGCAGCGAATGATTTCGCGATTCGGTCGACTTGGAAGATAGGGTCAGACGCCCTGAAAGCCGGTAAAAAAGCGCACCGTAGAGGCTGTTCACAGCAAAAAACAAGACATTTTTGTCGTTTTTGGTGCCAAAAAAATACATAAATGTTGTTATACGACCAGGAAGGAAAGGTACACCATGTGTCGTTTATTTGCCATCACCAGCAAGACCCCATTGTCGCCCATGATCGCCATGGAGGCCATGGATGTGATGCGCGAAGGGCATGACGGCTCGGGGGTCGGTCTCTTTTTACGTGACCTGGCCGGTCCCTTCGAGGATATGAAAGACGCCCCGATACTGTCGGGGATCTTCACCGATGCCGGCATCAAACGCCTGGACCGCTTCATGATGGATCTGGGTTTCATGACCAAATACAAAATTTCGATCAAGGTGCCCAAGGTCAAACTGCCCGGCACCCCCAAACGCGATGTCTACTTGATTCGAGCCTATGAATATCCCGAAGAGTGGGAAGCGCTCCCCAAACAGGAGGTCGACAACCGCCTTGTGAGCATCCGCCTCCAGTTGCGGGCCATGGGCGAGGAAGAGCAGGACATGATCGTCTTCTCCTTCTGGCCCGATGTGATCATGATCAAGGAGATCGGCGATCCCATGCAGGTGGCCCGGCATTTGAATTTCGGCCGCCAGGAGCTCAATGCCCGCGTGATCATGGCCCAGGGGCGCCAGAACACCAACTACGCCATCAACCTGTACGCCTGCCACCCGTTTTTTATCCAGGGGTATGCCACGATGACCAACGGCGAAAACACGGCGTTCGTGCCCATCCGGGAGTATCTCCTGTCGCGACAGGTCCTCGGCTATACCGGCTATCAGTCGGACTCCGAGGTCTTCACCCACATCCTGCACTACACGATCCACCAACTCGGGCTGGGGCTGGAGACCTACAAGCACATCATCACCCCGTTGCAGAACGAAGCCCTGGAAAAGCATCCGAGCGGCGCGTTCCTCAAGCAGCTCAAACACAGCTGCCGCCAGTTGACCATCGACGGCCCCAACTGTGTCATCGGCTGTCTGCCCGACCACTCGCTCTTCATGGTGCAGGACCGTAAAAAGCTGCGCCCCGGCGTGGTGGGCGGAAAGCCCGGCTGCTGGGCCTTTTCATCGGAAATCTGCGGCCTGGATGCCGCCATCCCGGACCGCGACAAAAGCAAGGACTTCCAACCCATGCATCTGGACACGACCATCGTCGGTCCGGATCGCCAGGAGATCGCCATATGCTCCCAGACCGACCCATTACCCCTTCCAGCCTGAGTGTCAAGGACCTGCCCTGGCAGATCCTGTGGGACAAAGACAAATGCACGCTGTGCGGCCGGTGTACCGCCGTATGCCCGGTCAACGCCATCGAACTGGGTGTGTTTCGCAAACGCGAATTCACCGCGTCGCTGGAACCGGAGCGGCCCTCCGCCAACGTATACAAGGTCTACCACGGCATCCGCCAGAAAACCGATCCGGCCTATGCCTGTGTGGGCTGCGCCATGTGCAACCAGGTGTGCCCCAACGACGCGATCATTCCCATGCGTTCGGACGAGGCCGACAAACTGCGTTTCCACATCAACCGCGGCGGCCAGCCGCGCAGCCGGGGCGGCCGGCGCAACGTGCCCGGCGGGCTGCTGGATCAGATCAAATTCATCCGCATCTCCATGCTGACCGACCCGGCCCT